>JBKBWW010000162.1:0-6348 GCA_046314475.1 Hydrogenophaga sp. | reverse complement strand
GCAGGCCGAGCTGCCCGAGCAGACCCGCGCGGCCCAGGCGCTGCTGATGGAGCAGGCGCAGAAGTGGTTTGGTGGCCGCACGGTGGTGGCTTCGCAGCTCGGTGGTGGCCATTCGTGGGCACTCACCGACTTCTGGCTGCACCCCTCTGGCTTCGAGCGCATGCTGGTCATCACCCCACCCGACACCACCGAAACCCGGGCCGGGCGCATTTCCCAGCGGCTGTTCGAGGTGGAGACCTACCGCCTCATGGCCCTGCGCGGCCTGCCGGTGGTCAAGGCCTTGTCGCCCATGCTGGCCGACGCCGAGGCCCAGCTCGCGGCCATCACTGCGCAGCTGGAGAGCAAGTCCACCTCGGAGCAGGCCCTGCTGGACCAGCTGGTGGCGCTGGCAGCGCGGGTGGAGCGCGCCACGGCCGAAAACGTGTACCGCTTCTCGGCCACGCGCGCTTACGACAACCTGGTGAGCCAGCGCATTGGCGAGTTGCGCGAAAAGCCGATTCAGGGCACGCAGACCATCGGTGAATTCATGCAGCGCCGGCTCTCACCGGCCATGGCCACCGTGGCCGCCACCGCGCAGCGGCTGGCGTCCTTGTCCGAACGGGTGTCGCGCGCCAGCGCACTGCTGCGCACGCGGGTCGATATCGTCACCGAGGCGCAGAACCAGCAACTGCTGGAAAAACTCACGCGCGGCCAGGAACTGCAGCTGCGCTTGCAGACCACGGTGGAAGGTCTGTCGATTGCCGCCATTTCCTACTACGTGATCAGCCTGCTGTTGTATGCCGCCAAAGGCGCCAAGGCCGCCGGGTTGCCGGTGCAGCCCGAAGTGGCGGTGGGTGCTCTGATTCCGCTGGTGCTGTGGGCCGTGTGGCGCACCACGCGGCGCATCCACGACAAGATCAAGCGCGGCGACTGAGCTGCCCGCCAGGGGTCAGTCTGCGCTCCCGCTGCGCGGCATGGTGAGTGCTGTGACCGCCTGGTGGTGGGTCAGGAACACCTGGCCGCTGAGATGCTGCAAAAAGTCGCTGCGTTGCAGCCGGTCCATCACCGGGCCCTTGACCTCGCTCAGGTGCAGCTGCACGCCCGCATCCCGCAGCCGCTGCACGATGGTTTCCAGGCTTTCCAGCGCGCTTGCATCAATGGTGTTGATCGCGGTGCACTGCAGGATCACGTGCTTCACCTGCGGGTTGAGCAGCACCAGCGCGGCCACCTGGTCTTCCAGAAAGCGTGCGTTGGCAAAGTACAGGCTTTCGTCCACCCGCAGGCCCAGGATTTCCGGCTGGGTTTCCACCGCATGGCGGTGCACGTTGCGGTAATGCTCGGTGCCGGGCACGCGGCCCACGGTGGCAATGTGCGGCCGGCTGCTGCGCCACAGGTGCAGCACCAGCGACACCAGAACGCCCACCACCAGACCGCTCACCAGGTCGATCAGCAACGTGACGGCAAAGGTGAGTGCCTGCGCGGTGAAGTCCACCCGCGAATAGCGCCACACCTTGCGGAACGACTTCAGATCCACCAGGCTGTACACCGCCACCACGATGGTGGCCGCCAGCACGGCCAGGGGGAGCTTGCTCAGCCAGGGTGTGAAGAACAGGGCCGTAGCCGCCAGCAGCAGCGCGGTGTAAACGCCCCAGGCCGGGGTGGCGCCGCCTCCTTCAGCCGCCACCACGGTGCGCGAAAAACTCGCGCCGATCGCGAAACCGCCAGTGAGCCCCGCAGCGAGGTTGGCCGCGCCCAGCCCGCGCATTTCGGCATTCGGGTCCACGCGTTCGCGGCGGCGTGACGCAAAAGTTTGCGCCACCGACACCGATTCCACGAACGACACCAGGCTGATCAGCAACGCTGGCAGGAACAGCGCCTGCACCAGCGGCCACCAGGGCCCGCCCGCATCCGGCCAGCTGAGTCCGGGCAGGCCGCCCGGAATCTGGCCCACCACCACCAGGCCCTGCCGGTCCCAGCCCAGCACGTTGGTCAGCACGATGCTCAGCACCAGCAGCAACAGGGGGGCGGCCTTGGTGCCCAGGTCGGCCGCGCCGACGCCCAGTCCCACTGCCATGAGCCCGCGCTTGAGGTGGAACCGAATGCCCAGAAGCGCCAGCACCGCCACGCCGCTGACGGCCAGCGTGAGCCCATGCACCGCCTGCCACTGCTGTGCGAGGTTCACCACCAGGGTGGGCAGGTCATTGCCCTTGAGCGGCATGCCGAGCAGGTGCTGCAGCTGGCTGCCGATGATGAGCAGGCCCGATGCCGAGATGAAGCCCGAGAGCACCGGATGGCTCAGGAACCCCGACACAAACCCCATGCGCAGCGCGCCCATCACCAGCAGCAATGCGCCCACCAGCAGGGCCAGCACGGCGCTCGCAGCCACGAAGCTGGCGCCACTGCTGGCCACCACGGCGCCCACCGCCGCAGCCGACATGATCGACCGCAACGCCGCCGGCCCCACCGCCAGCACCGCGCTGCTGCCCATGAACGCATACACCACCAGCGGCAGCATGCTCGCATACAGCCCGGTCACCGCCGGCATACCCGCCAGCAAAGCGTAGGCCAGACTCTGCGGAATCAGCAGCAGCGTCACGATGGCAGCCGCCGTCAGGTCGCCCGTGAACTGCCCGCGCCCATACCCCCGCGCCCAGCGCAGCACCGGGAACCAGTCGGGGAGGTGGGCGGAGATGGGGGGTTTCAAGTCAGGCGTGTGTGAGTGAGCCCCCTTCGACCCTGCTCAGGACAGGCTTCGACAGGCTCAGGGCGAACGGGGCTCCGGCGATGCAAGGCGGACAGCCTAGCTTTGTGCCAAAGAAGGGCAGTTGATCCAGGGCACCCGTGGAACCGGCTCTGCCGGGCCACAGGGTGCGTCCCCCCTCGAAGCGGCGCAGCCGCGCCACGGAGGGGGGAAGCCGCGCAGCGGCGCAGGGGGGTGTTCACGATATAACGCCACCACCAAGGCAGACCTCCCCGTCGTACAGCACCGCGCTCTGCCCCGGCGTCACCGCCCACTGCGGCTCCGCAAAGTTCAGCGCAAAGCCATCATCGCCCTGAGCCTCGAAGGTGCAGGGCGCATCGGCCTGGCGGTAGCGCGTCTTGGCGGCCAGCGCTCCCGCGTTGGGCGGCACACCCGCCACCCAGCTCGCGTCCTGCGCCTGCAGCGTGGGCGAGAGCAGCCACGGGTGGTCGTGGCCCTGCACCACCCACAGGGTGTTCTTCTCCATGTCCTTGCGCGCCACGAACCACGGTTCATGCTCGTTACCGCCCTTTTGCGCCCCCTTGGCCCGCACACCACCAATGCCCAGCCCCTGCCGTTGGCCCAGGGTGTAGAAGCTCAGGCCCACGTGCTGGCCGATGGTGCGACCATTCGGTTCCTTGATCGGCCCCGGTTCCTTGCTGATGTAGCGGTTCAGGAACTCGCGGAAGGGGCGTTCGCCGATGAAGCAGATGCCGGTGCTGTCCTTCTTCTTCGCGTTCGGCAGCCCGATCTCGGCCGCGATGCGCCGCACCTCGGTCTTGGGCAGTTCGCCCACAGGGAACAGCGTCTTGCTCAACTGCGCCTGGTTCAGGCGGTGCAGGAAGTAGCTCTGGTCCTTCAGCGGGTCCAGGCCCTTGAGCAGTTCGTGCAGGCCGCTGGCATCGTTGAAGCGCACGCGGGCGTAGTGGCCGGTGGCGATCTTCTCGGCGCCCAGACGCATGGCGTGGTCCAGGAAGGCCTTGAACTTGATCTCGGCGTTGCACAGGATGTCCGGGTTGGGCGTGCGCCCGGCCTGGTATTCGCGCAGGAACTCGGCAAACACGCGGTCCTTGTAGTCGGCCGCAAAGTTCACGTGTTCGATCTCGATGCCGAGCACGTCGGCCACGCTGGCGGCGTCCACGAAGTCGATGTTGGACGAACAGTATTCGCTGTTGTCGTCGTCCTCCCAGTTCTTCATGAAGATGCCGATGACCTCATGCCCCTGCTGCTTGAGCAGGTGCGCACTCACCGCAGAGTCCACGCCCCCGCTCAAACCCACCACCACACGCTGTTTCTTGACCATGGTCGGGATTATCCGGCCCGTCGCAAGAGTCCGTGGCAAGGCTGGTCAGGCGCCAATCCACATCGTCACCATGGATCGACTCCCCGTCGCAAGGCAAATATCAAGCCCCCCCACCATACAAATACTTTTGAAAGTGGCGTGATCAGGGTCCCGCTTGATTCTTGCGTGTGGTTAACGATGCCTTTGCTTGCGGGAGTCCAAAAACCCAGTCTTGGTAACGCTCGGCTTCGTTGAAGTGCGATCGATTGGGTTCAAAGCCATTGCGCTTGATGGGAGTTCCTTTTGCCAAGCTGTAGACCCCAATGATGTTTCCGTCGCGATCCAAGACCACCCCCCAGGTTGCAAATCCAGTGAGTGGATCCGAATGTATTTTTCGAAGATGCCTGTGCAGAACTGGCGTACGCGGATCGCGCAAGAGATCCTCTAGGTTTTTGGGCCCTGACTTCACGGGCATTCCTGTCGGAGACGCCGATACCGCTTGAATTCTTGCGTAACTTTGCAAAGCAGATTCGAAGGATTGACCGATGATCAATAGTTCCTTCTCTGCACTACGCCTGCTCATGGCGCTCCCGTGATCGAGCGTGGTTGTGGCTGCTCCAGCCAGGATGGCGATCAACACCAGCAGGAAGACATACGCAAAACCGCGATTACCACTCTGCATAGGCATTCCCGGCGCGAGACCTACCTGGTGCACCACTTCGCACGTCGTAAACCACCCCTTCTAGTTCGTCCTGCGTTTCGACGATGAGCCACGTTTCACTGGACTCAGTGATCGGATCGACAGGCAACGAACGCAGGTATCGCATCTCGACCAGTTCTTCCAGGCTTTCAGGGTATCGCCCGTGATCACCGTAGAAGCCGTCGATGACCAGCCGTATGGTGCGAAGGTTGTCGCGCAGAGTGGCTTCGCGCGAGGCTTCAAGCTGGTTGAGATACCTTGGGGAGACAAGCAGCAAAAGCGTGGCAACAATTGCCAGAACTACCAGCAACTCGATCAAGGTGAAGCCCTGTTTTCTGACTTGGGCAGAGATTGGTTTTCGCATGGTCACCAACGGTTGAGCGGAACACCGTTGAGACCAATGATCTGCGAACGGGTGAACACGTCGTAAACGTCGTTGCCTTCTTTCGGATCACTGGCCTCGCTGGTGTAAGCGCGCTTGCCCCATGTATCGGCGTCGGGTGTTTCAGGATCGACGTGAAATGGGTCGCGAGGGATTCGACGCAAGAAATAGATCTTGGTGCGCTTCGCACTGCGTCGATCCTCGACTCCCTCCACAAGCACATTCAGGTCGGGTGGGTATCCAGTATCGCCGGCCCTGCGAAGTACACGGCCTTCATCAACCGCACGCTTGTAAGCATCGATTGCATGTCGAATTTCTCCAAGTGAATTTCTAAGCGCTATTTCCTTCTGGCGCTGTTGCGTGATTTGTGCGGCGGGAATCACCAGGGTGGCCAGAACAGCCAGGATAGCGAGGGTGACCAACAACTCAATCAGCGTAAAACCAGAAGGAGTCCGAGGCAGAACACCGGGAGAAGAAATGTGTTGGAACGCGGACATGCCGGAGTCTCAAGCGCCAGATCAGGGATGAGTCAGTATCACAAACGGAGAAGGAAGAGGAACGGGTACCTCCTGCCCTCGAAGAGAAACCGGAGCCGCTGCAATGACTCGAAGAGCCGTCTCTGCAGGTGCGGAAGAAAGCAATCGCAAGTTGATGGTTGCGACAGTCGCAGGGCCAATGGCTCCTGTTCCAGCAGTGCTGGTAGCGGTGAGCAGTACCTGGCCGGTAGGGTCAATGCGATGCGCGAAGCTGGTTCTCCCTCCGCCTTGTCGCAAGAAGTCTCCCTCCGTCACCGACAGGATCTGGATGGCTTTGGGGTCGAAACCTAGGGAAGGTCTGCACAACACCCGCTGCAGCGCGAGTTGATGCACGCAATTTCAGATGACGGCGATTTCCGGCTCACACGGCTCATTTGAAGGTCAATTTCGCCCCGATTCGCAGCCCTCTGGCCGCCTGCAGGCGCACTCATCCCCGCAACTCCTGCAGCAACGTGCGCCGCACCATCCACAGGTTGGACAGCGCAAACAGCGTGTGCAGCTGCGCCGTGTTCTTGGCCAGTCCGCGGTAGCGCACCTTCACGTGCCCGAACTGGCTCTTGATCACCCGGAACGGGTGTTCGACCTTAGCCCGGATGCGCGCCTTGGCCTGCTCCAGCTGATCCATGATCGCGCCCATCGGCGTGCTTTTGTCCAACACTCTGCGCTTGCCCGGGCGCATCGCCACGTGCCAGTTGACTTCGATGTCCTGAGTCTCATCCCGCTTGTCCA
>JBKBWW010000161.1:0-6396 GCA_046314475.1 Hydrogenophaga sp. | reverse complement strand
AAGGAGGAGGCGCCAAAGGCCCCGGGGGACATTCGCGGAGCAGCGCACCCCACGTCCGCGAGCAGAGAAGAAGCGCAGGCCATCAACGACAAGCTAACGAGAAACAACAACAGAAGAAGCGGCCTCCCGCTCCAACCGCTTGAGCACTCGCCGACTCAACCACAAGCCGACCACCCCGAACACCACCACCCCCAGGCCGTACCCCGCCAACACACCACGCGCACCAAACCACTGCGCACCGATCCAGATGAAAGGTGCCACCCCCAGCGTGGCACGGCCCCAGTTCAGGGCTGTGGAGTAGAAGGCAAAACCCAGGTTGTTGAACGCCGCGTTGGCCACGAACAGCGCGCCGTTGAAGAAGAAGCTGCCCGCCACGAACACGCAGAAAAACACGATGAGTTCGCGCGCCTCGCCCTGCGCCCCGAACGCGGTGGCGATGAAGCCGCTGCCCAGCGCCATCAGCAGCCACACCACCAACACATAGACCAGCGTCACCTTCAGGCTGTCGCGCACCGTGCTGCGCAAACGGTCGTAGCGGCGCGCACCCAGGTTCTGGCCCAGGATCGGGCCCACCGAACCCGACAGAGCAAAAAGCGCGACAAAGGCCACCGGGATCAAGCGCACGATCACCGCCCAGCCCGCCACTGCGTTGTCACCAAAGGGCGCGATGGCCGCGGTCACGAACGCGTTGCCCACCGGTGTGGCCACTTGGGTCAGCACGGCCGGCACACCAATGGCCAGAAAGGGCTGCAGGGTGTTGCGCAGCACCGTGGCGCTCGGCCACGCAAACAGCCGGTGCACCCGCAGCAGGGCGTGCAGGCCGATGAACACCATGGAGCAACGGGCCAGCACCGTGGCCGTGGCCGCACCGTCCAGCCCCCAGCCCAGACCCAGGATGAGCAGCGGGTCGAGCACGGCCGAGACCGCGCCGGCGCCCAGCGTGACGTACATCGCCCGGCGTGCGTCACCGAGCGAGCGCAGCAAAGCGGCCAGGCACATGCCCAGGCCCAGCGGCACGGCCGAGGGCAGCACCCAGCGGGTGAAGCGCAGCGCCAGCGCGGCGGTGTCGCCCGTTGCGCCGAGCAGGGCGAGCAGGTTGGCGAGCCACGGGAACACCAGGGCCACCGCGCCGCCCATGAACACGGCCATGAGCACCAGCGAGGCGCCGGCAATCACCTTGGCCTGGTCGCTCTCGCCGCGCCCCAGTGCGCGCGAAGCCAGGGCCGTGGCCGCGATCGACAGGCCGATGGCCAGCGAGGTCATGAAGAACACCAGCGTGCCGGCATAGCCCACGGCGGCGGCCAGCTCCTTCTGCCCGAGCTGCGCGATGTAGAACAGGTTGAGCACATCCACGAAAAAAACCGCCGCCAGCCCGATGGAGCCGGTGGCGGTCATGCTGATGACGTGCTTGAGCGTGGAGCCGGTGACGAAGGTCGGCGCGGCGTGGGGTGAGGGCGGCATGGAGCGTGGGCGTGGTGGCGCGCCACTCTACACCGGGCCCCTCAGCCCTGTGAGACCGAGGTCAAGTCAGCGCAAGACCAGCACCGGCGTGTGCGAGTGCGTCAGCACCTGCTGGGTTTCGCTGCCCAGCAACAAGCGCTTCAAGCCACGGCGGCCGTGTGAGGCCATCACGATCAGGTCGCACTTGTTGCGTTTGGCCGCCGCGATGATGGCTTCGGCGATCAGGTCCGACTTCACCGTCACCGGTTTGACCTTGACCTCGCGCAGTTGCCCGGCCGATTTCACCGCGTTCACCACCGCCAGGGCTTCCTCGTTCCACTGGGCTTCGATGCGCGCAATCTCCGCAGCGGCCAGCGCCACACCGCCTTCAAAGTAGGTTTGTGGGTAGCGCGGGATCACCTTGAGCGCCACCACTTCCGCGCCGGTGAGGTCGGCCAGGTTGATGGCGTGTTCCACCGCCATCTTGGAGAGTTTGGATCCGTCGGTGGCGACCAGGATGCGCTTGTACATGGTGTGCTCCTTCAAGGTGGTTGTTCGAACTGGCAGGGTAGCGCAGCCAGCCGGCTTGTGGTTGACTTGGATCAAGCCCATGAAACAAGACCCCGATTACCCTTCGGCCATGAACCAGGCCGTGTCCACGCTTCCGGTGCGGCCCCCGCTTGCCGAACCCGCACCACCAGCAACCAGCTGGCTGGGCGACCACCGGGGCCCGCTCACTGTCACCGACAACTTCGCCGTGCTCGACGATCCAGTAGAGCAGGAAACCTTCACCCAGCGCATCGAACAGGCGGACGGCGATGTCGCCGAATCGGTGCTGATGGTGCAGGGCATGTACTGCGCGGCTTGCGCCGACACGGTGGAGTCGGCTTTGCAGGGCCTGCCCGGCGTGCACCAGGCGCGGGTGCACGCGGCCACGCGACGGCTCACGCTGCGCTGGGACCCGCGAGCCACGCGCATGTCCGCCCTGGCGCAGGCGGTGGGTGAGCGTGGCTACCGCTTGCTCCCCATGCAGCAGGCCCTGGGCATCAGCGAGCGGCTGCGCGAAACCCGGCAGGGCCTGTGGCGCCTGTTCGTGGCGGGCTTCTGCATGATGCAGGTGATGATGTATGCGTGGCCCGCGTACGTGACCGAGCCGGGCGAGATCCCGGCCGACATCGAGCAGTTGCTGCGCTGGGCCAGCTGGGTGATCAGCCTGCCGGTGGTGTTTTTTGCCAGCGGCCCGTTTTTCGAGAGCGCCTGGCGCGATCTCAAACACGGCCGCGTGGGCATGGACACGCCGGTCTCCATCGGCATCCTCGTCACCTTCCTGGTGAGCTCGGCCGCCACCTTCGACCCCACCGGCCCGTGGGGTGCCGAGGTCTGGTTCGACTCGCTGACCATGTTTGTGTTTTTCCTGCTCGGCGGTCGTTACCTCGAATTCAAGGCACGCGACCGCACGGCCGGCGCGCTCGACAGCCTGATGAACCGCCTCCCCGAGGTGTGCGAGCGCGAGACTTTGACTGGTCAGGAGACTGTGTCGATGCGCCGCCTGGTGGTGGGCGATGTGGTGCGGGTGCAGGCGGGGCAGGCCTTTGCGGCCGACGGGGAACTGCTGAGTGAACGCGCCACGGTGGACGAGGCCTTGCTGACCGGCGAGTCGCGCCCGGTCACGCGCGAAGCAGGGCAGGGCGTGGTGGCGGGCAGCTTCAACCTCGGCGGTCCGGTGCGCATGCGCGTCATGCAGGTGGGGCGCGACACGCGCTTTGCCCAGATCGTCAAGCTGATGGAGCAGGCCTCCACCGAGAAGCCGCGCCTGGCCATCCTGGCCGACCGGGTGGCCGCGCCTTTTCTGCTGCTGGTGCTGCTGGCCGCGGCGGTGGCCGGGATCTACTGGTGGCAGATCGATCACACCCGGGCGCTCGCCGTGGCGGTGGCGGTGCTCATCGTCACTTGCCCGTGTGCGCTCTCGCTGGCCACACCGGCAGCCATGCTGAGTTCTGCCGGAGCGCTGGCCCGCCGCGGCGTGCTGGTGCGGCGGTTGCAGGCTTTCGAAACGCTGGCCAGCATCAACGCGGTGGTGTTTGACAAGACCGGCACGCTGACCCACGACCGGCTGGTGCTTCGCGAGGTCGTCACGCGGGCGGGTGTGAGCCGCGAGCAGGCTTTGGCGCTTGCGGCTGCGCTGGCGGCTGGTTCGCTGCACCCGGTGTCGCGCGCGCTGGCACAGCCGGGCGCCGGAATGCAGCTCATGGACGTGACCGAAGTGGCCGGGCAAGGCATGCAGGCCCGCCTGCCCGACGGCACCGGCGTGCGACTGGGCTCGGCCGCGTTCTGCAGCGCACCCGCGCACGCCGAAGACGACGAAGCGCCGCGCGCCTACCTCAGCGACGACGCGGGCTGGCTGGCCAGTTTCACTCTGCAGGAAGGCCTGCGCGAAGACGCACGCGAGGCGGTGCAGGCCCTGCGTGCGCTGGGCGTGCGCACCTGGCTGCTCTCGGGCGACCGCGCCGCCGCCGCCGAGGCCGTGGGCCAGGCGGTGGGGGTGGACCACGTGATCGCCGGCGCCACGCCCGAGCAAAAGCTGGACGAAGTCTCCCGGCTGCAGGCGCAGGGCCTCACCATCGCCATGGTGGGTGACGGCCTCAACGACGGACCGGTGCTGGCGCGCGCCGACACCTCGTTTGCGCTCGGCCAGGCCGCGCCGCTGGCGCAGGCCCAGTCGGAC
Organism: Hydrogenophaga sp.; assembly: GCA_046314475.1. Lineage (GTDB taxonomy): Bacteria > Pseudomonadota > Gammaproteobacteria > Burkholderiales > Burkholderiaceae_C > Hydrogenophaga. The sequence goes on along the minus strand of JBKBWW010000161.1, from coordinate 2,231 downwards.
TACGTGATCCAGGGCGGGCAAGTCATGGACGTGGTGCACACGCTGACCCAGGCGCGCGCCACCCTGCGCGTGGTGCGGCAGAACCTCATCTGGGCCGCGGCCTACAACGTGGTGGCCGTGCCGCTGGCCCTGCTGGGCTGGATGCCGCCCTGGCTCGCCGGCCTGGGCATGGCGGGCAGCTCGCTGCTGGTGATCGGCAACGCACTGCGCCTGGCTGGAAAAACCCCAGCGGCATCGTCGATCAACCCGGTTGCTGCGCGCGCATCGGCGTAGCATGACCCGAACCCCACAACGATTCCGAGAGCTTCCCACCCATGGACATCCTGTACCTCCTGATTCCCCTGTCCGTGCTGCTCGTCTTCGGAATCATCGGCGTGTTCTGGTGGGCCTTGCAGTCGGGTCAGTTCGACAACATCGAGCGCGAGGGCGAGCGGATTCTCAAAAGCGATTGAGCCCGCTTGATGTAAGTCAAGGCGCCGGGCTCCGACAGTGAAGACACTTCCATCAGTGACATTTGCGAGGAGTTCTGTATGTCCGTGACAAACCAGGCCAGCCAGTCGGCGGTCTACAACGACAAAGTGGTGCGGCAGTTCACCATCATGACGGTGGTGTGGGGGGTGGTGGGGATGCTGGTGGGCGTGATCATTGCCGCCCAGCTCACCTGGCCGGAGCTCAACCTGGGCATTGAATGGTTGTCTTATGGCCGCTTGCGGCCGCTGCACACCAACGCGGTGATCTTCGCCTTCGGCGGCTGTGGCCTCTTCGCCGCCAGCTACTACGTGGTGCAGCGCACCTGCCAGACGCGGATCTTCTCCGATGGCCTGGCGGCCTTCACCTTCTGGGGCTGGCAGCTGGTGATCGTGCTGGCCGCCATCACGCTGCCACTGGGCCTGACCTCGGGCAAGGAATACGCCGAACTCGAATGGCCGATCGACATCCTGATCGCGGTGGTGTGGGTGGCCTACGCGGTGGTGTTCTTTGGCACCATCGGCAAACGCAAGGTGCGCCACATCTATGTGGCCAACTGGTTCTTCGGCGCCTTCATCCTCGCCGTGGCCATGCTGCACATCGTCAACAGCGCGGCGCTGCCGGTGGACGGCTTCAAGTCCTACTCGGCCTACGCCGGCGTGCAGGACGCCATGGTGCAGTGGTGGTACGGCCACAACGCGGTGGGCTTCTTCCTCACCGCCGGCTTCCTCGGGATGATGTATTACTTCATCCCCAAGCAGGCCGAGCGCCCCGTCTACTCGTATCGCCTGTCGATCGTGCACTTCTGGGCGCTGATCTTCACCTACATGTGGGCCGGTCCGCACCACCTGCACTACACCGCACTGCCCGACTGGACGCAATCCGTGGGCATGGTGTTCTCGCTCATCCTGCTGGCGCCCAGCTGGGGCGGCATGATCAACGGCATCATGACGCTCTCGGGCGCCTGGCACAAACTGCGCGACGACCCGATCCTGCGTTTCCTGATCGTCTCGCTCTCGTTCTACGGCATGTCGACCTTTGAAGGTCCGATGATGTCGATCAAGACGGTCAACGCCTTGAGCCACTACACCGACTGGACCGTGGGCCACGTGCACAGCGGAGCCCTCGGCTGGGTGGGTCTGGTGACCATGGGGTCCATGTACTACCTGATCCCGCGCCTGTACGGCCAGAAAAAGATGTACTCGGTGCCCGCGATCGAGATCCACTTCTGGGTCGCCACCATCGGCATCGTGCTCTACATCGCCGCCATGTGGATCGCCGGTGTGATGCAGGGCCTGATGTGGCGCTCCATCAACCCCGACGGCAGCCTGACCTACACCTTCGTCGAATCGGTCAAGGCCACCTTCCCGTTCTACGTGATCCGCCTGCTGGGTGGCTTGCTGTACCTCGGCGGCATGCTGGTCATGGCATGGAACACGTTCATGACGGTCAGGAACGGACAGGTGCCCGAAGTGCGCATTCCCGCCCTAAACCCTGCCCACGCCTGAGGACAACACCATGGCCAACCAAGACAAGATCCAGGGTTTCACGCACGAGCGGATCGAGACCAACAACTTCCTGATGATCGTGCTTATCGTTCTGGTGATCGCGGTCGGTGGACTGGTGGAGATCGTTCCGCTGTTCTTCCAGAAGTCCACCACGCAGCCAGTGGAGGGCCTCAAACCCTACAGCGCGCTGCAGATCCTCGGGCGCGACATTTACGTGCGCGAGGGTTGCTACAACTGCCATTCGCAGATGATCCG
>JBKBWW010000160.1:0-6471 GCA_046314475.1 Hydrogenophaga sp. | reverse complement strand
CCGAGATGCCGTCCCCCCTCCCAGCGCCGAAGGCGCGCCAGAGAGGGGGGAAGCCGCGTCAGCGGCGCAGGGGGGAGCTCCGAATCACTCGACCTTGAACTTGCCGTCCACGACCTTGAGCATCACACCGGTTTCGTTGGTGTAGCCCCAGTGGTCGTCCTTGGTCCAGTTCATCACGCCGTGCGAGAACACGGTGCGGCCCATGGTTTCAAAAGCGTCACGCAGGCCGGCGCGGAATTCCGGTGTGCCGGGCTTGCCGCTCTTGAGCGCGATCGGCACGGCCTTGTTCAGGGCAATGGCGGCGTCGTAGCTGTGGCCGGCGAACTGGTTGCGCGTACCGGGACCCATCGCCTTCTCGTAGTTGGTGACGAAGTCGATCGCCAGCTTCTTGGAGGGGTGGTTTTCTGGCAGCTGCTCGGCGATGACGGCCGGCCCGGAGACGACGAAGGAACCTTCCACGTCCTTGCCACCGATGCGCACCAGGTCGGGCGTGGCGGCTGCGTGGGTCTGGTAGATCTTGCCCTTGAAGCCGCGCTCCACGATGGCCTTGTGCGGCATGGCCGCGCCCGAGCCGGATGCCACCACCAGGATCGCATCGGGGTTGGCCGACGTGAGCTTGAGGGCCTGCGGCGTGACGCTGGTGTCTGCGCGGGCGAAACGCTCGGCCGCCAGCACCTTCATGCCGGCCTTCTCGGCCAGTGGCGTGATCGCCTTGAGCCAGAGCTCGCCGTAGGCGTCGGTGTAGCCCAGGAAGCCGATGGTCTTGATGCCTTGCTTCTTCATGTGTTCGACCATGGCGTGCGCCATCACGTCGTTGCCCTGGGGCAGGCGGAACATCCATTGGTCGGCACCCGGTGGCACGCCGACCGGCGAGGCGGCCAGTTGCACCGTCTTGGCCTCGGTGGCCACCGGCGTCATGGCCGCGGCCACGGGGGTGAGGCACGAGCCGATGATCAGGTCGACCTTGTCTTCGGTCACGAAGCGGCGCGCGTTGGCCGCGCCCTTGCCTGGGTCGCTCGCGTCGTCGAGGATGATGAGGTTGACCTTCTCACCCGCGATGGTTTGCGGGAACAGCTTGAGCTGGTTCTGCATGGGAATGCCCAGGCCGGAGCCGGGGCCGGTGAGCGAGAGGCTCACGCCGATGTTGATGTCGGCCAGCGCAGCGGTGCTGGCCAGGGCCGTGACGGCCACGGCGATGAGGGTTTTGACGGCTTTCATGGAATGTCTCCTTCTGGGTGGTTGGGAAAGGGCAGGGAACAACGGTGATCAGCTGCAGAGTGCCTTGATGTCTTCGGGCACCGGAATGGCTTTGATGCGGTCGGGCGCTTCGGGCGGGTGGATCACGAAGGCGCGCGTCTCGGTGCCTTCGCACAACAGGTCGTCGCCACGCATCACCACATGCTTGTGCATGAACACCTTCTCGCGCCATTCGGTCACGCTGGTGTGGATCTGCAGGCGTTCGCCGTAAGTGGCGGGGCGCATGAACTTGGTGTGGATCTCCAGCAGGGGCGTGCCGACGATGCCGCGCGTCTTCACCAGTTCGCGCCAGGGCGGCACGCCGTTTTTCACGAAAAAGTTCAGCGAGGACGCGTCCATCCACTTCGAGAAGTTGGGAAAGAAAACGATGCCGGCCGGGTCGCAATCGCCGAACATCACGTCCACCTCGTACACGACAACCTTGCTCATCGGGGGGCCATCCGCAGGGCACCGTCCAGGCGGATCACTTCGCCGTTCAGGTGCGTGTTGGTGACGATGTAGGCGGCCAGCGAGGCGAACTCCTCGGGCTTGCCCAGGCGCGGCGGGAACGGGATGCTGGCCGCCAGCGAAGCCTGCACCGGCTCGGGCAGGGTGCGCATGAGCGGCGTGGAGAACAGTCCGGGTGCGATGGTGCAGACGCGGATGCCGTGCTGCGCGAGATCGCGCGCCATCGGCAGCGTCATGCCCACGAGGCCACCCTTGGACGCGCTGTAGGCCTGCTGGCCCACCTGGCCGTCGAACGCGGCCACGCTGGCGGTGAACACCATCACGCCGCGCTCGCCGTCTTCCAGCGGATCGAGCTTGGCACACGCCGCTGCAAACAGCCGGCTGACGTTGTAGGTGCCGATCAGGTTGACCGTGACCACCTTGGCAAAGTCTTCGAGTGGTGCGGCCGAGCCGTCTTTGCCCACCACGCGTTTGGCGCTGCCGATGCCGGCGATGTTCATCAAGATGCGGGCCGGGCCGTGGGCTGCGGCGGCCGCGTCCATGGCGGCCTGCAGGCTCTCGGTGTTGGTGATGTCGCAGTGGCAGGCGATGCCGTTGATCTCGCTGGCCACGCGTTTGGCGTTGTCCAGGTTCACGTCGAGAACGGCGACCTTGGCGCCCAGGCGCGCGAGTTCGCGCGCGGTGGCTTCGCCGAGGCCGGAGCCACCGCCGGTGACGAGGGCGGCGTGTCCTTGAATGTTCATGCTGTTGTCCTACTTGTGTTTCAGGCCGAGGGGTTTTCGATCAGAAGGGCCATGCCCTGGCCGCCGCCCACGCAGGCGCTGGCAATGCCGTAGCGTTGGCCGCTGCGCTGCAGTTCGCGCGCCAGCGTGAGCGTGAGGCGCACGCCCGTGGCCGCCAGCGGGTGGCCCAGTGCGATGGCGCCGCCGTTGACGTTGAGGCGGTCCAGGTCCATGCCGAGTTCGCGCGCCACGGCCAGCGTCTGTGCGCCCTGGGCTTCGTTCACTTCAAAGCGGGCGATGTCGCCGAGCTTCAAACCCGTGCGCTCCAGCAGCAGGCGGATGGCGGGCGCCGGGCCGATGCCCATGATCTCGGGCGGCACGCCCACCGCCGATGCGGCCACCACGCGGGCCAGCGGCTGCTTGCCCTGCGCCTTGGCGTAGACGCCCGAGGCGACCACGCAGGCCGCCGCTGCATCCACCAGCGCCGAGCTGTTGCCGCCGGTCTGCACGCCGCCATCAAACACGGCGCGCAGCTTGGCCAGCACCTCCACCGGCGAGACGCGCGGGTGGGTGTCGGCCGTCACCTCGGTGAGCTTGCCTTGCAGCTTGATGCCGCGCGCCTTGTAGCCCGCGAGTTCGAACTTCTCGCTGATCACCGGCACGATCTCGCCCGCGAGGAAACCGCTCTCCTGCGCGGCCACGGCCTTGGCAAAAGAAGTGGAGGCGAACGCATCCACTTCCTCGCGGGTGATGCCGTACTGCTTCGCCAGGTTCTCGGCGGTCTGGATCATGTTGATGCCTGCCGCCGGGTCCTTCAGCGCTTCCCACATGTAGTCCTTGAAGCCCACCGGCGCGCCGAGCTTGAAGCCGGTGCGGTGGTCGAAGGCGGCAATCGGGTTGCGCGTCATGTTCTCGGTGCCCACCACCAGCGCGGCATCACACGCGCCGCCCTGGATGTGTTCACCCGCCTGGCGGAACAGCTCGAAGCCGGTGCCGCAGATGCGCTGCGCCATGATGGCCGGCACCTCCACCGGCACGCCGGCGTACAGGCCGATGTGGCGTGGCAGGAAGAACTGGTCGAAGTCGCCGGGCGCCATGTTGCCGGCGATCACCGAGCCAATGTGGTCGCCCGGCACGCCGGCGCGGGCCAGGGCTTCACGCGCGGCCTTGATGCCGAGGTCGGTGGGCGAGATGTGGCCGAGCGCGCCACAGTAGTCGACCATGGGCGTGCGCACGCCGGCCAGCAGCCAGACGTCGTCGAAGGCGTTGAAGAATCCGCGGGATGCCATGTTGGGTTTACTCGGGTTTCAGGATGGCGTGCAGGCCATCGCTGTGCAGCAGGGCCACGGTCTCGGCGCGGTGGGCCAGCACAGCGCGCTGGTTGATCGAGCCCTTGTCGGTGACTTCGCCGCGGTCGATGGTGGGCGGGTCGGCCAGCAGGCACAGGCGCGCGATGCGGCTGGCGCTGCCGGTGGATGTCTTGGCGAGTTCGGTCACCACGCGCTGGAAGTGCGCGAGCACCGGAGCGCTGTTGAGCACGTCGTGCATCGAAGCGTCGGCACCCAGGCCGCTGAGTCCGCGCACTAAAGCCGTGGGGAACACCATGGCGCCGACCTCCTTCATGTCCAGGCCGGTGATCACCACGTCCTGGATGTAGGGTGCGCCGGCCGCGATGATCTTGGCGCGCAGCGGCCCCACGCTCACAAAGGTGCCGGTGGCGAGCTTGAAGTCTTCGGCGATGCGGCCGTCGAATTTGAGGCCGAGGTGGATGTCGGTCTCATCGATCCACTTCACCGCGTCGCCGGTCTTGAAGAAGCCTTCTTCGTCGAAGGCCTCGACCGTCTCGGCCGGCATGCGCCAGTAGCCCGGCGTGATGTTGGGGCCCTTGTAGCGCACCTCGGTCTTGCCACCGGCGTCCACCAGCTTGAGCTCCAGACCCGGCGTGGGCAGGCCCAGGTCGCCGGCCTTCACGTTGGGGCTGGTCACGAAGATGCCGAAGGGGCCGGACTCGGTCATGCCCAGCCCGGTGCCCATGACGATGCGCTCGCCGATCTCGCTCTCCTGCGCGGCGTGCAGCGCGTCCCACACCGGCTGGGCCAGCGAGGCACCCGCATAAAAGAACATCTGCACGCGCGAGAGCAAGGTCTTGCGCAAAGCGTCGTCGGTCTTCATCGCGTTGGCGATCGCCTCGAAGCCGGTGGGCACGTTGAAGTACACCGTGGGCGCGATCTCGCGCAGGTTGCGCAGCGTCTCGGCCATCAGCGCGGGCGTGGGCTTGCCGTCGTCGATGAAGAGCGTGCCGCCGTGGAACAGCACCATGCCCACGTTGTGGTTGCCGCCGAAGGTGTGGTTCCAGGGCAGCCAGTCCACCAGCACCAGCGGGCTCTCGGCCAGCACCGGCATCGATTCCATCATCTGCTGCTGGTTGGCGCACCACATGCGCTGCGTGTTGATCACGGCCTTGGGCATCTTGGTCGAGCCCGAGGTGAAGAGGAACTTGACGATGGTGTCTGGACCGGTCGCGGCCATGGCCGCGTCCACGGCGGGCGTGGGTTCTGTGGCCAGCAGGTCTGCGAACGGGGTGGTGGCGCGGCCGGGCACGGTGCCTTCGGTGGTGACCAGCTCCACGCCATCGCCCAGCGTGGCCAACATTGCGCGGCTGTAGCGGCTCGCGTCGCTGGCGAACACCAGGCCGGGCGTGAGCGTCTTCACCACGTGGTGCAGCTTGTCGAAGTCCTGGCTCACCAGCGAGTAGGCCGGCGAGGTGGGGCAGTAGGCGATGCCGGCGTAGACGCAACCGAGTGCCAGCAGCGCGTGTTCGAGGTCGTTCTCGCTCAGGATCAGCACCGGCTTCTCAGCCGAGAGGCCTCGGTTCAGCAGGCCCTGGCCGATGCGGCGTGCAGCGTCGAGCGCCTGTGCAAACGTGATGTGGCGCCAGTCGCCGGTGCTGCCGTCGGCGTTCTTCGTGCGGCGCGCGAAAACGGTCTGGTCGGGACGCGTCTGCGCCCAGTGCACCAGGCGGTCGGTGATGCGCTCGGGGAAGGGGGGCAGGTCCTGGTCGGCACGCAGGTAGTGCGTGCCCTGGGCGCCGTCGCGCAGCGTGGCGCGGGTGACACCGAAGGTGAGCGGGCGGTATCGGGCCATGGTCGGGTTCTGGCTCATGGCGCTCAGTCCTTGCTGACTTTCGCAGCGCGGCCTTCGAGGAAAGCGCGCACGCGGGTCTTGGCTTCCGGATCGCTCTGCGCGATGGCGGCCATCATGGCTTCGGTGAGGTAGCCCTGGTCGGCCGGTTGTTCGGCGATGCGCGGCAGCGCGTGCATCAGCGCGTAGTTGGTGAGTGGCGCGTTCTGTGCAATGCGTGCGGCCAGCTCCATGGCCTTCTCCAGCGCTGTGCCTTGCGGCACGAGGTACTGCGTGAGGCCGATGCGTTCGGCCTCAGGGGCCTTGTACACGCGGCCGGTGAACATCATGTCGGCCATGCGCGCGGCGCCGATCAGGCGCGGGATGCGCACCGAGCCTCCACCGCCCACGAAGATGCCGCGCGAGCCTTCGGGCAGCGCGAAGAAGGCGGATTCATCGGCCACGCGGATGTGGCAGGTGCTGGCCAGCTCCAGGCCGCCACCCACCACCGCGCCATGCAGTGCCGCCACCACCGGCACCGGGCCGTACTGCACGCACTCCAGCGCGCTGTGCCACATGCGCGAGTGGTGCAGGCCCTGGCCGGCGTCGCGTTCGCTGAGTTCGGAGAGGTCGAGGCCGGCGCAGAAGTGGTCGCCGCTGCCGTGGATGACGGCCGCACGCACACCGTGCGGCATGGCCTGGAACATGTCGCGAATGGCCAGGATCAGGCCGTCGTTGAGTGCGTTGCGCTTGGCCGGACGGTTGAGCGTGATGACGGCGATTTCGGAAGAAGCGCCTTGCAGGCTCAGGCTGATGTCGGTGGAATGGATGGGCATGTCGGGGGTCGGCGTCGGCCGTCACTTCTGGGGTTTTTGCGCTTGAAACGAGCGCTGATTATGGTTATAAACAATAACCAAAACAAGAC
>JBKBWW010000159.1:0-6567 GCA_046314475.1 Hydrogenophaga sp. | reverse complement strand
CGCGTGCACCTGAACAACCCGCGCGATCTGGTGCCCGAGTCGAACATGCCGGCCTATCCATGGCTGGACAAGAAGACCGTGAACGAGGCCAGCGTGCCGCGCCGCATGGAAGTGCTGCGCACCCTGGGCGCGCCCTACACGGACGCCGAGATCGCATCCGCCCCGGCCGACGTGAAGGGCAAGACCGAACTCGACGCGCTTGTGGCCTACCTGCAGGTGCTCGGCACCGCGATCAAGTGAACCCACGGAGGACACCATGGACATCAACGACCTGCGCAGCATCGTCACCCTGGTCAGCATGCTGACCTTCCTGGGCATCGTGGCCTGGGCCTGGTCCAAGCGGAACAAGGACCGTTTTGAAGAGGCAGCGCAGCTGCCCTTTCAGGACGAATGACCCCCGCGAACCCGTCAGAACAAGAGAAACATCATGAGTGATTTCACCAGCGAATTCTGGTCCTGGTATGTGGCCGGGCTCACCCTGGTCAGCATCCTGGCCTGCGCGGTCCTGCTCTGGATCAGCGGCACCACCAAGGTCAAGGCCCGTGCCGACAACACCACCGGTCATGTGTGGGACGGCGATCTGCAGGAGATGAACAACCCGCTGCCGCGCTGGTGGGTCTACCTGTTCATCATCACGGTGATCTTCGCGCTGGTCTACGGCGTGCTGTACCCCACCTTCGGCAAATACGCCGGCGTGCTGGGCTGGTCTTCGCAAGGTCAGCACCAGGCCGAGGTGGACAAGCTGCAGCAGGACATTGCACCCATCTACGCCCGCTTCAACGGCCTGTCGCCCGAACAGCTGGCGGGCGACGCGCCGGCCATGGCGGTGGGTGAGCGGCTGTACATGAACAACTGCGCGCAGTGCCACGGGTCGGATGCTCGCGGTGCCCGCAGCTTCCCCAACCTCACCGACGGCGACTGGCTTCACGGCGGCGAGCCCGCCACGATCAAGACCACGCTCACCCAAGGCCGCATCGGCATGATGCCCCCGCTGGCCGCGGCCGTGGGAACGCCCGATGACGTGCGCAACGTGGCGCACCACGTGCTGAGCTTGTCGGCCACACCGCACGACTCGATCCGCGCATCACAAGGCCGCGCCAAGTTCGCGGTGTGCGCCGCCTGTCACGGTGCGGATGGCAAGGGCAACATGGCGCTGGGCGCGCCCAACCTCACCGACGGCATCTGGCTGCACGGCTGGGGCGAGGAGGCCATCGTGCGGGCCGTGACGAACGGTTTCACCAACCAGATGCCGGCGCAGGCGGGAAAGCTCAACGCCGACCAGATCCATGTGCTGACCGCGTACGTCTGGGGCCTCTCCAACAAGCCTGTCGTCAAGCCCGCCGCAGCGGCCAACTGAGTCCGGTTGAAACCACCCGTGTCCACCACCAAGCCCTCCGCCACCGTCATCCCCATCGTGCCCGCTGCGGTGGACGATGAAACGATGGTGTCGCTGTACGCGGCCAGCCAGAAGATCCACCCGCGCTCGGTCTCGGGGGTGTTTTCCAACTGGCGCTGGCTCATGGTGTGGATCACGCAGATCGTCTTTTACGGTCTGCCCTGGCTGGAGTGGAACGCGCGCCAGGCCGTGTTGTTCGATCTGGAAGTTCGCCGCTTCTACATCTTCAGCCTGGTGCTGTACCCGCAGGATTTCATCTACCTCACGGGTCTGCTGGTCATCTCGGCGCTGTCGCTGTTCCTGTTCACCGCGGTGGCCGGGCGCTTGTGGTGCGGCTTTGCCTGCCCGCAGACGGTCTACACCGAGATCTTTCTGTGGATCGAGAAGAAGGTCGAGGGTGACCGCTCGGCACGCCTGCGGCTGGACGCGGCCAACATGTCGGCCTCCAAACTCGGCAAGCGGGTGCTCAAACAGATGCTGTGGATTGGATTCGCGCTGTGGACCGGTTTTACCTTTGTCGGCTACTTCACGCCCATTCGTGAACTGGCTGCGCTGTCGCTGGCCGCGTCGCTCGGACCCTGGCAGACCTTCTGGGTGTTTTTCTACGGCTTCGCCACCTACGGCAACGCCGGCTTCCTGCGCGAACAGGTGTGCAAGTACATGTGCCCGTACGCGCGCTTCCAGAGCGCGATGTTCGACAAGGACACGATGATCGTGACCTACGACGAGCAGCGCGGCGAGCCACGCGGTCCGCGCTCAAAAAAGGCGGACCCGGTGGCACTGGGCCTGGGTTCGTGCGTGGACTGCACCTTGTGCGTACAGGTCTGCCCCACCGGCATCGACATCCGCAAGGGCCTTCAGTACGAGTGCATCGGCTGTGCTGCCTGCGTCGATGTGTGCGACGACGTGATGGACAAGGTGGGCTACCCGCGCGGCCTCATCAAGTTCTCGACCCAGAACGGCATGGCGCAGGGCTGGGACACGAAGCAGATGCTCAAGCGCGCCATGCGTCCGCGCGTTCTGGTGTACACGGCCATCCTGCTCACCATCACTGCGGCGGTGGGCGTGAGTCTGTACATGCGCACGCCGCTGCGCGTGGACGTGATGCGTGATCGTGGGTCGCTGGCGCGCATGGTCGAGCAAGGGCGCATTGAAAACGTGTACCGCCTGCAGATCATGAACGCCACCGAAGAGACGCAGCGTTATGCCATCAGCGTCTCGGGCCTGCCCGGCATCACGCTGGACCCGGTCACCGAGGTCGAGGTGTTGCCCACCGAGGTGCGCTCGGCCGCGGTGCGGGTGCAGATCCCGCCCGGCGCGGCTTCCACCGGCTCGCACCCGATCCAGTTCGAGATCCGTTCCACCGGCGACGAAGTGGCCCGCGTGACCGAGAAGGCCGCCTTCCTCGTGCCGCGTTGACCCAGCCGTTTTTCAGGAGACTTCCATGAGCTCAATCAACACAACGCCCAACGCTGCAGCCGCCTGGTGGCGCACGCCGCAGATGTGGCTGGTGGTGGGTGCACCGCTGGTGGGCGTGGCGGCCAGCCTCACCGCCGCCTTCTTCGCCATCAACGGCGCCGACCCGGTGCTCAACAAGGCCGACTACGAGCGCGACTTCAAGGCGGCCCAACACCTGCAAGGCCAGGCCCGCATCGACGCGCTGGCCAAGTTGCAACCTGCCCACCAGGCGCGCAACAACGCCGCCGCACCCGTGATACCGCCCAAGTGATTTGCGCCACCAACGGGGAGACCGAGCGATGTGGGGAAAACGCCTGATGGTGATTGCATGGCCCGCCTTTCTGGTGGCGGCCGTGCTGGAGATGGTGGTGTTTGCGCTGGTGGACCCGAGCGACTTGCACTGGTTCGGCGCTCCGCTGGCGCTGTCGCGCGAGGCGGTCTACACGCTGGCGTTCTTTGTGTTCTGGGGGCTGACGATGGCGTCGAGTGCGCTCACCACGCTGCTGGCCGTGCCGCCGTCAGAGCTGTAAGCGATCCGCCGCAGCCGGGTCAAGCGCATGTTTGAGGATTGACGATCTGGCGCAGTGCATCCACGTTCTTGATGTGCACGTGGCGCTGCTTCACGTCGATGATGCCGTCCTCGGCAAACTTCGAGAAAGTGCGGCTCACTGTCTCCAGCTTCATGCCCAGGTAACTCCCAATTTCTTCGCGCGTCATGCGCAGAACAAACTCGGACTGTGAGAAGCCGCGCGCGTGCAGGCGCTGCACCAGGTTCAGCAGAAAGGCGGCCAGCCGTTCTTCGGCCCGCATGCTGCCCAGCAGCAGCATCACGCCGTGCTCCCGCACGATCTCGCGGCTCAGGATCTTGTGCACATGGTGCTGCAGCGTGGTGAATTCGCGCGACAGTTCTTCGACCTGATCGAACGGCATCACGCAGACCTCTGCATCTTCCAATGCCACCGCGTCGCACGAGTGGTGGTCGCTCACGATGCCGTCCATGCCGATGATCTCGCCCGTCATTTGAAAGCCGGTCACCTGGTCGCGGCCATCGGCGGTGGTCACGCAGGTCTTGAAGAAGCCCGAGCGCACGGCGTAGAGCGATGTGAACTTGTCACCCACACTGAACAGCGCCTGACCGCGCTTGATCCGCTTGCGGGTGGAGATCACGCGGTCCAGCTTGACCATCTCGTCTGCGTTCAATCCCATGGGCAGGCAGAGTTCGCGCAGGTTGCAGCTGGAGCAGGCAACTTTGATCGTGTGGGCATCCATACAAAATCCGGGAATGTGTGACAAGCGACAGCATACCCCCGTGGGGTGTCGTTGATCATGTCTTGCGACTGGTGCTGCTGGTTGATGAAGATCAAGGCCATGTTGCAGGGCTTGTTGCACAGTGGCCCATTGATTGGGAGACACCCGTGAGCCACACCATTTCCGACGACTTGCTGCGCCGGTTCGACATCCCCGGACCGCGCTACACCTCGTATCCCACCGCCGATCGTTTCGTGGAAGCCTTCACCGAGCAGGACTACGTGCAGGCGCTGGAGCAGCGCAAGGTCGGCTCCATGGCGCTGCCACTCTCGCTGTACGTGCACATCCCCTTTTGCGAATCGGTTTGTTACTACTGCGCTTGCAACAAGGTGATCACCAAGCACCACGAGCGCGCGGCCGAGTACCTGCGTTACCTGGCGCTGGAGGTGGAGCTGCAGGTGGCGCATGTGGGCCCAGGGCAGAACGTGTCGCAACTGCACCTGGGTGGCGGCACGCCGACCTTTCTCTCGGATGCCGAGCTCCAAGACCTCATGAGCATGCTGCGCTCGCACTTCACGCTGGTGCCCGGCGGCGAGTATTCGATCGAAGTGGACCCGCGCACCGTGACCGAGGAGCGCCTGCGCACCCTGGCGCGCCTGGGCTTCAACCGCCTGAGCTTCGGCGTGCAGGACTTCGACCCGACGGTGCAGAAGGCGGTGCACCGCATCCAGCCCGCCGAACAGGTGTTTGCGCTGGTGGCCGCCGCACGGCGCATCGGCTTCGAGTCGGTCAATGTGGACCTGATCTACGGCCTGCCCCTGCAGACGCCCGAGTCGTTCGCCCGCACGCTCGCCCAGGTCAACGAACTGCGGCCCGACCGCATCGCGCTCTACGCCTACGCGCACCTGCCGTCACGCTTCAAGCCGCAGCGGCGCATCGTTGCGGCCGAGCTGCCCAGCGGCGGCGCCAAGCTGTCCATGCTCTCGGCTTCGCTCGACGCCCTGCAGGACGCCGGCTACGTGTATGTGGGCATGGACCATTTCGCTTTGCCCACCGACGCGCTGGCCGTGGCCAAGCGCCAGGGCCGGCTGCACCGCAACTTTCAGGGCTACAGCACCCAACCCGATTGCGATCTGATCGCGCTCGGCGTCTCCGCCATCGGCCGCATTGGCGCCACCTACAGCCAGAACGCCAAGACGCTGGAGGAGTACCGCGACATGCTCGACCAGGGCCGCCTGCCCATCGTGCGTGGCCTGGCGCTCACGCGCGACGACCTGCTGCGTCGCGCGGTGATCATGTCCTTGATGTGCCAGGGCGAGCTGCAGTTCGAGGCGATCGAGCTCGGGCACCTGATCGACTTCCGGCAGCACTTTGCGCGCGAACTCGAGGTGCTGGCCGGGCTGGCCGAGCACGGGCTGGTTCGGTTGGACCCCACGGGCGTGCAGGTCACCGAGGCCGGCTGGTACCTGGTGCGGGCCATCGCCATGGTGTTCGACAAGAATCTGCAGGTGGACATGGACAGAGCGCGCTTTTCGAAGATCATCTGATCCATGCAGACCTCGATGGCGATCACGGCCTTGTTCATGGGCGTGGTGGGTGGACCCCACTGCGTGGCCATGTGTGGTGCTGCGTGCGCCGGCATCAGCCGCGCCGCGGGTGCGCGCAGCAACCAGGCACTGTGGACCTTCCAGCTCAGCCGCATGGTCGGTTACGCGCTGTTCGGCGCGTTTGCGGCGGGCTCTGTGCAAGGCCTGGCTTGGCTTGGCACCAACACCACCGCGATCCGCCCGGTGTGGACTTCGTTCCACGTGGCCGCTTTGTTGCTGGGTGTGGTGCTGATCTGGCGAGCGCGCCAGCCCGCCTGGATCGAGACCCTGGGCCAGAACATCTGGCGCAAGGCGCGCCCGGTGCTGACCTCCATGGGCCAGCGCGCGCCGGTGGTGCTGGGCGTGGCCTGGGCACTCATGCCGTGTGGCTTGCTGTACTCGGCGCTGCTGGTCGCGTCGCTTTCGGCGAATGCGCTGGAAGGCGCCGCGATCATGGCGCTGTTCTCCATCGGCACGTCGATCTCGTTGACCGCCGCGCCGTGGCTGCTGCTGCGTTTGAACGGCGCGCGGTCGGGCGCTTGGGGCATTCGCCTGGCCGGCCTGGCGCTGGCCGTCACGTCCGGTTGGGCGCTGTGGATGGGCATCACCCAGCCCACGGGCCTGTGGTGCCTCTGAATCAGATCTGTGCGGGGCGCCGCGAAGGCAGGGTGGCCAACACCAGCCCCAGCAGCGCGATACCGAAGGCCACCACCTGCAATGGCGTGAGCGTCTCGCCCATGAACAGCACGCCAATGGCCGCCGCGCTCACCGGCAGCATCACCGTAAACACCCCGGCCTGCGAGGCCGGCACCGTTTTCAGACCGGTCATCCACAGCCACACCGTCCAAACGCTGGCAGCCAGCGCATAAAACACCAGCA
>JBKBWW010000158.1:0-6682 GCA_046314475.1 Hydrogenophaga sp. | reverse complement strand
CTTCATGCGGCCGCTGGTGGATGGGCTGGATGTTGCCTCGGCCGGTGAGATGGCGGTGGCGCTGGACGCTGGGGCCGACCCCCGGCACGTGAGCTTTGCAGGACCCGGCAAGCGAGAAATGGAACTGAGTCAGGCCGTAGCCGCCGGCGTGCTGGTGAACCTGGAGTCGATGCGCGAAGTGGGGCGGCGCGCGAGCGCCGCCCACCCCCGGGGCGTGCCCCCGCGCGGGGCAAGTAGCGTCAACCCCCACAATGTCCTGCGCGGCGCCGGCCAGCGCCTGGGCTTGCCCGCGCGCGTGGCAATTCGCGTCAACCCCGACTTTGACCTGCGCGGCGCCGGCATGCGCATGGGCGGTGGCGCCAAGCCGTTTGGTGTGGACACCGAGCAGGTGCCGGCCGTGCTCCGCGCCATCGGCGCGGCTGGCCTGCAGTTCGAAGGCTTTCACCTGTATCCGGGTTCGCAGAACCTCAAGGGCGATCTCATTGCGCAGGCGCTGACCCAGAGTCACGAACTGGTGGTGCGTTTGGCGGCCGATGCGCCCGCGCCGGTCAAGCATGTCAACCTGGGCGGAGGCTGGGGCATTCCGTATTTTCCGGGTGAGCAGGCGCTGGATCTGGCGCCGGTGAGCGATGCCTTGGCGGCCATCCAGCAGCGCATGGCCAGCGAGCTGCCTGGCGCTCACGCGGTGCTCGAACTGGGCCGCTACCTGGTGGGCGAAGCCGGCATCTACGTGGCGCGCGTACTCGACCGCAAGGACTCGCGCGGCCAGGTGTTTCTGGTCACCGACGGGGGTATGCACCACCACCTGGCGGCCTCGGGCAACTTCGGCCAGGTGATCCGGCGCAACTACCCGGTGGCCATCGGTACCCGCATGGAGGCCACGGAGCGCGAGGTGGCGTCGGTGGTCGGCCCGTTGTGCACGCCGCTGGATGTGTTGGCCGAGCGCATGGAGCTGGCGCATGCCGAACCGGGCGATCTGGTGGTGGTGTTCCAGTCGGGCGCTTACGGTCCGAGCGCCAGCCCGCAGGCGTTTCTGGGCCATCCGCGCTGCGCGGAAGTGCTGGTCTGAAGCAGCGCATGGGACGGTGGGCACCGGGCTGGCGGGGTGCGGGCGTGCTGCTGCTGGCGGGTTTGCTGGGGCTGGCAGCAGTGGGCTTGTCGACCCAGCATCCTGTGGCCCCGATGGCTGTGTCGGTGGGGCTTTTGTTGACGGCGGTGCTGGTGGGCTGGCGGCCCGAAGCGATGTGGTTTTTGTTGCCTGCCTTGCTGCCGGTGATGAGTTTTGCGCCCTGGACCGGCTGGACGCTGATCGACGAGTCGGACCTGCTGGTGATGGCCTGTCTGGTCGGCGGCTTCGTGCGATGGGCGTTGAATTCGGGTTCGCGCACAAGCGCTGCTTCAAGGCCAGTGGCGCGCGTCTTCGTGGCCCTGTGGTGCCTGCTCGCGTTCACGTTGGCTTGGGGTGTCTGGCTGGGACTGCGTGATGCAGGTGCGGACTGGTCGACGCTGCTGCGCGATGAGGCGGCGCTGTACGCACCGCACGACAGCGTCTGGAACACCCTGCGCGTGGCCAAAAGCCTCGTCTGGGGTCTGCTGCTGGGCGCGCTCATGTGGGCGCATTCACCAGCACTCAAGCCCGCCGCCTGGGTGGCGCGCGGCATGGTGGCTGGCTTGGCGCTGGTGTGCCTCGTGGTGCTGTGGGAGCGGGGCGTTTACGCCGGACTGCTGGATTTCAGCCTGCCGTACCGCACCACCGCCTGGTTCTGGGAAATGCACGTGGGCGGTGGCGCCATCGACGCTTATCTCGCCATGGCGCTGCCGTTTGCCTTCTGGGCCGTGTGGACAGCGCCCACGGTCTGGCGCTGGGCCGCAGCCAATGCCTTGATGGTGGTCTCTGTCTACACCGTGCTCACCACCTATTCGCGGGGCGTGTACCTCGCGGTGTTGATCGCGCTGGCGTTCATGGCGGTGAGCGCCTGGCGGTTGAAACTGGCGCCCACCGCGGGAGCGGCCTGGGGCCGGCGCACGCTGGGCAGCCTGTTGCTGGTGTTGGGCCTGGAGGGTTTGCTGGTGTTTGGCGGCGGATCGTTCATGGCCAACCGGCTGGCAAGTTCCGATGTCGACCTGGTGGGGCGCGTGGTGCACTGGCAGTCCGGCGTGGGTTTGCTCAAGTCGTCCAGTGACTGGGCCCATGGGCTGGGCGTCGGACGGTTTTCGGCGCACTACAGCCGTGAAGTGCAGGGCGGTGCCTATCCGGGCCGGGCCGACTGGCAGCGTTCTGCCGCCGGTGTGTCGCAGGTGGCGCTGTCTGGTCCGGGGTCAGAAGGTCAGCGCGAAGGCTACTTTGCGCTCACGCAGCGTGTTGATGTGGGCACGGCGGGCGGCCACCGCGTTCGTTTGCGCGCCCACAGCGAGCAGCCGGCTCACCTGGTGGTGAGCGTGTGCGAGCGGCACCTGCTCTACGAATTTCGGTGCCAGTGGCAGTGGGTCGCCGTGCCTGCGTCTGACGCGGGCGGCGGCTTGCTTGAAGTGGTGTTGGCGGGCGACGCGTTTGACGACCGCACTGCGCGAGAGCAGCTGCGCCAGGGCGTGCTGGCCGTGGCTCCCGCGCAGGCCGGGTCGACCGTACAGGTGGAAAGCCTGGAGCTGTTCGACGAGAGCGGTCGGCAGTTGTTGAAGAACCACGACTTCAGCGCCGGCTTGCAGCACTGGTTTCCGATGGCCCTGGGCTATTTCCAGCCCTGGCACATCGACAACCTGTACCTGGACGTGTTGATCGAGCGCGGTCTCATGGGTCTGGCTGCTTTTGCGCTTTGGGTGCTCTGGGCATGCACGTCTCTGTTCAGGGGCTTGCGAGGGCGCGATCCTTTGGCCTGGGTGTTGGCTGGCTCTGTGCTCGGAATGTTGAGTTTGGGTTCCGTGATCAGTGTCACGGAAGTGCCGCGCGTGGCGCTGATACTGACGCTTTTGATGTGGTCAAGCGGCACGATTCGTGGACAAATAGACGATGCTTCACGGTGTAACCAGTTGTAGTCATTTGGATTACGCTGTAAGGTAGTCGGCGGTGTCTAAAGTCGCGCGACATCGTGAATCGAAAATACACATGGACCCCCGCCTTGATCAAGATTTTTAACCACTATTTCCACCGTCGAACGGTGCTCCAGGTCATGTTGGACATGGGCTTGGTGGTGGGTGCGTTGATCGTGGCCATGTTCGTCCAGTCCAACGCCACCGTGCTCAACGCCTCTGTCGTCACCGAAGGTCTGAGCCGAGGCGTGCTCATGGCGCTGGGCATGTTGGCCGTGAATTCCGCCCTCGGTTTCTACGAACGCACCCGCAGCAAGACCACCGGTCAGATGCGCGCACGCGCCGTGTTGTCTTTTGTACTGTCGGGTGTCATCGCGGTGGGCGTGTTGTGGTTCCTGCCGCTGGAGCCTTCTTTTGACGCCAAATGGGTCGCGCTGGTGGTGCTCGGTACCACCGGTTTCATGCTCACGCACCGGGTGCTGGTGGGCGAAATGCTGCCCAAGTCGCTGACCCGGCGCAAGGTGCTGGTGTACGGCACCGGCGAGCGCGCACAGATGGTGGGCAAGTCCTTGACCCACGCCAGCGCCAACGTGGAACTGGTGGGCTACTACGCCAGCCCGAATGAAACCGACCACCGCGTGACATCGTGGGCCACGCTGGGTCCCGGTGAGCGCCTCAACGACCTGGTCACGCGCACCGGCGTGGACGAAATCGTGGTGGCGCTGACCGAGCGGCGCGGTGGCAGCATGCCCATGCGCGAGTTGCTCGACTGCAAACTCCAGGGTGTGCGGGTGTCAGATATCGCCACCTACTTCGAACAGAACCTCGGCCAGATTCGGCTGGAGTCGGCTTCGGCCGGCTGGCTGATCTTTGGCGAAGGCTTCAACCAGGGCTTCGTGCGCAGCTCGGTCAAACGCCTGTTCGACATCGCCGGTGCCGTGGTGCTGATCGTGGTCTCGCTGCCCATCATGGTGTTGGCGGCGCTGGCCATCAAGCTGGAAAGCCCGGGTCCCATCCTGTACCGCCAGGAGCGCGTGGGTCTGGGCAGCAAGACCTTCAACGTGGTCAAGTTCCGCTCCATGCGCACCGACGCCGAAAAAGACGGTGTGCCGCGCTGGGCCACGGCGGCCGACAGCCGCGTCACCCGCATCGGCCGCGTGATCCGCAAGCTGCGCATCGACGAGTTGCCGCAGTTGTTCGGCGTGCTCAAAGGCGACATGAGTCTGGTGGGTCCACGTCCCGAGCGGCCGTTTTTTGTGGACCAACTCACGCAGGACATTCCGTTCTACGCGGTGCGACACAGCGTGAAACCGGGTGTGACCGGCTGGGCGCAGGTCAGTTACCAGTACGGAGCTTCGCGCGAAGACACCGTGGAAAAGCTGCAGTACGACCTGTACTACGTGAAGAACCACTCGCTCTTCCTCGATCTCGTGATCCTCTTCGAAACCATTGGCGTGGTGCTGACGGGCAAAGGTGCCCAGTAAAGCGCTCGGGCTCGTGACGGCGGGGCAACCGGCATGATCGGCGTCGACAACTCCCTGATGGCCTGGGGCTTTGGTGCCGCAGCATTGGCCTATGCACTGCTGGCCTGGCTGGTGGCCCGTCAGGGTTACCTCAAACGACCTTTGAACCGCCCCGGCGTCGCCATTTTGTTGGCCGCCGTGCTCACCACCGCCTGGGCGGGCTTGAGCCTGGTGGCGCTCGCCGCGCCCATCTGGTGGGTGTGGGCGGCGGTGGCCGATGTCTGCCGCTACGCTGCCTGGTTTGCGTTCATCGTGTTCCTCTTCCGGGCCAGTGCCGACCAAGGGCGGGCGCTCGATGCCGCGCCCTGGATGGCGCCATTGGCCGTGGCACTGCCGCTGTTGAGTCTGCTCAGCCTGGTCTTCTCAGCCATCTGGTTTCAGCCCGCGGCCGGTGCTCCGGTGGGGTTGTTTCTCACCATGATGTTGCTGTCGGTGCTGGGGCTGGTGCTGGTGGAGCAGCTGTTTCGCAACCTGCCCGAAGACGCGTTGTGGAGCGCCAAACCGATCTGCCTGGGCCTGGCGGGCATCTTCCTGTTTGACCTGTACCTGTATTCGCAGGCAGTGCTGTTTGCAGGCATTGATCAGGACGCCTGGAACATCCGCGGCATCGTGCACGCGGCGCTGATGCCGCTGCTGCTGTTGTCCACCACCCGCCACCGCAACTGGATCGCCAAGATCCGCGTCTCGCGCAAGGTGGTGTTCCATTCGGCCACCTTGCTCATGGCCGGCGGCTATCTGTTGTTCATTGCGGGCGTGGGTTACTACGTGCGCTATTTCGGCAGCGACTGGGGCCGCGCCTTGCAGCTCGCGCTGGTGTTCCTGGCCCTGGTGCTGCTGATTGCGCTGGCGCTGTCTCGCTCGTTCCGGGCGCACCTGCGGGTCCTGCTGGGCAAACACTTTTTCAACTACCGGTACGACTACCGCGAAGAGTGGCTCAAGTTCACCCAGACGCTGTCTTCCCAGAGTGCGCCCGGCGAGACCGGCCTGAACGTGATCCGCGGCCTCGCCGACATGCTGGAAAGTCCGGCCGGTGCGCTGTGGCTTCGCCGTCCCGACGAAAAGCTCTACCGTCAGGTGGCGCGCTGGAACCTGCCGCAGCAGTCCCAGACCGAGCCGGTGGACTCGGCCTTGCTCGCTTTCATGCACCGCACCGGCTGGGTGGTCAACCTGGAGGAATACCGCCTCACCCCGGATCGGTACGAGAACCTCGCCTTGCCCGATTGGCTGCAGGCGCAAACGCAGGCCTGGCTGCTGGTGCCGCTGTGGCTGGGCAATGAGTTGCTGGGTTTCGTGGTGCTGGGCAGCCCGCGCACCCGCATGGACGTGAACTGGGAAGTCACCGATCTGCTCAAGACCGCGGGTCGGCAGGCGGCGAGTTTTCTGGCGCAGATGCAGTCGACCGAAGCTTTGCTGGAAGCGCGCAAGTTCGAAGCCTTCAGCCGCATGTCGGCGTTCGTGGTGCACGACCTCAAGAACATCGTGACCCAGCTCTCGCTGATGGTGAAGAACGCCAAGCGCCTGAGCCACAACCCCGAGTTCCAAGCCGACATGCTGATGACGGTGGAGAACTCGCTGGAGCGCATGCGTCAGCTGATGCTGCAGCTGCGCGAAGGTGCAGCACCGGGCGGAGCGGCCGTGGGTGTGGACCTCGGCAAGATTGCGCAGGGCCTGGCACAAAGCGTGTCTCGCCGTGGTCGCGAGCTGGAAGTCGACGTACAGCCCCGTGTGGCCACACGTGGCCATGAAGACCGGCTTGAGCGCGTCATGGGCCACCTGGTGAACAACGCACTGGACGCCACCGAATCACCGCAACGTGTGTGGCTCAAGATCGACCGTTTTGGCAGCCATGCGCGCGTGGAAGTCGGGGACAATGGCGCGGGAATGTCCGAAAGCTTCGTGCAGGAGCGGCTGTTCAAGCCGTTCCAGACCACCAAAGAGGCCGGCATGGGCATCGGCGCCTACGAGAGTTTTCAGTACGTGCAGGAGCTGGGTGGCAAGGTGAGCGTGGACAGCAAGGAAGGCGAGGGGACCGTGGTCACGCTCCTGCTGCCGCTGATCGAGTCGTTCCAGGATTCCGACTGGCATCAATTGGGAGAGGCATGAGCGCAGACAAAGGCCCGCAGCTGCTGATC
>JBKBWW010000157.1:0-6734 GCA_046314475.1 Hydrogenophaga sp. | reverse complement strand
CCCTACAAAGGCCTGCTGACCCACGGCTTTGCCACCGA
The DNA here is from genome assembly GCA_046314475.1 of Hydrogenophaga sp. Lineage (GTDB taxonomy): Bacteria > Pseudomonadota > Gammaproteobacteria > Burkholderiales > Burkholderiaceae_C > Hydrogenophaga. The sequence continues at coordinate 6,696 of JBKBWW010000157.1, read as the reverse complement.
CGGCCAAGGCCGCAAGATGAGCAAGAGCCTGGGCAACACGGTGGAGCCGCAAAGCGTGACGAGCAAGCTCGGCGCCGAAATCGTGCGGCTGTGGGTGGCCAGCACCGACTACTCGGGCGACCTCAACATCGACGACAAGATCCTCGCCCGCGTGGTCGACGCCTACCGCCGCATCCGCAACACGCTGCGCTTCCTGCTGGCCAACGTGAGCGACTTCGATCCGGCAAAAGACGCCGTGCCGCTGGACCAGATGCTGGAGATCGACCGCTACGCGCTGGCGCGCGCGGCGCAGTTCCAGGCCGAGGTGCTGGCGCACTACGCGGTGTACGAGTTCCACCCGGTGGTGGCCAAGCTGCAGGTGTACTGCTCGGAAGACCTCGGCGCCTTCTACCTCGACGTGCTGAAAGACCGGCTCTACACCACCGCACCGGGCAGCCTCGCGCGGCGCAGTGCGCAAACCGCGCTGCACCAGATCACCCACGCCATGCTGCGCTGGATGGCGCCTTTCCTCAGCTTCACGGCCGAAGAGGCCTGGCCGGTGCTGGCCGGTGCGCAGAACCAGGGATCGATCTTCTTCGAGACCTTTGCCAAGCTGCCGGCGGTGGACGAAGCGCTGCTGGCCAAGTGGTCGCGCGTCCGCGCCGTGCGCGAAACGGTGAACAAGGAAATCGAGACGGTGCGCACCGCAGGCGGTGTGGGCTCGTCGCTGCAGGCCACGGTGATGCTCACCGTGCCGGCCGACGACCATGCGGTGCTCGCCTCGCTCGGCGACGACCTCAAGTTCGTGTTCATCGTCTCGCAGGTGGCCTTGCTCGAAGGCGATGCGAAGGTGGAGGTGATCCCGGCGGTGGCCGCCAAGTGCGAGCGCTGCTGGCACTACCGCGACGACGTGGGCGTGGACACCGCACACCCCACGCTGTGCGGCCGCTGCACCAGCAACCTGTTTGGCGCGGGTGAAGCCCGGAAGGTGGCCTGATGAGCAACGCCAATACGCGGGGCATCTGGCCCTGGCTCGGCCTCGCCGCGTTGTTGGTGGCAGCCGACCAGGTCACCAAGCTGCTGATCCTGGTCAACTACCAGCTGGGCGAGAGCACCTTCATCACCAGCTTCTTCAACGTCGTGCGGGTGCACAACACCGGCGCCGCGTTCTCCTTCCTCGCCGAGGCTGGAGGCTGGCAGCGCTGGTTCTTCACCGGGGTCGGCGTGGCGGCGTCGGTGTTCATCGTGTGGATGTTGCGCACCCACCCGGGCGAGAAGCTGTTCGCCTTTGCGCTGGCCTGCATCCTGGGCGGCGCCATCGGCAACGTGATCGACCGGCTGCTCTACGGCTACGTGGTGGACTGGCTGGACTTTCACTGGGGCGTGCTCGCCGGCCTGTTCCCGGGTGGGCACTTTCCGGCCTTCAACATCGCCGACGCGGGCATCACCGTGGGCGCGGTCTCGCTGATCCTTGACGAGGTCCTGCGCTGGCGTCGCAGCCGGTGACCCGGTTGCCCGCACCGCGCGGCTCCACGACCCGAATCACGCCGCACGCGGGCGTATAACTTCCGTCCATGAAACACCTGTTGGATCTTCTGGCGGCCATCGCCCTGCTCGTGTGGGGCACGCACCTCGTGCGCAACGGCGTGTTGCGCGTGTTCGGAAGCAACCTGCGCCAGATCCTGGCCGCAAGCATGGGCAACCGTTTCACCGCGGCCCTCTCCGGCTTGGGCGTCACGGCCCTGGTGCAGTCCAGCACCGCCACCGCACTCATCACCGCCTCCTTTGTGGGCCGTGGCCTGATCGCCCTGCCCGCTGCGCTGGCCGTGATGCTGGGCGCCGACATCGGCACCAGCGTGATGGCGGTGGTGTTTTCCTTCGACCTGTCGTGGCTGTCGCCTCTGTTCATCTTTCTCGGTGTCACGCTGTTCATTTCGCGCCAGGGCACGTCCACCGGCGACTTCGGGCGCGTGCTGATCGGTCTGGGCTTGATGCTGCTGGCCCTGCAGCTGATCTCGGGCGCCACCAACGTGCTGACGCAGAACCCGGCGGTGCAGCTGATGCTGGAGTCGCTCACCAGCGACCGCCTGCTCGAGATCCTGCTGGGTGCTGCGCTCGCGGTGGTGGCCTATTCAAGCTTGGCGGTGGTGCTGCTGGCGTCCACGCTGGCGCTGCAGGTGGTCGGGCTCGATGTGGCGCTGGGCATCGTGCTGGGCGCCAACCTGGGCAGCGGCTTGCTGGCGGTGATCACCACCGCCAAGTCGGGCGTGAGCACGCGTCAGGTGCCGCTGGGCAACCTGCTCTTCAAGGTGTTCGGCGTGGCCATTGCCATCTGGCTGATCCCCACCTGGGTGCGCTTCATGCAGCCGCTGGTGCAGGACCCGGCCACGCTGACCGTGCTGTTCCACCTGAGCTTCAACCTGATGGTGGGTGCGGTGTTCATCGGGCTCACGCAGCCGGTGGCCAGGTTGGTGGAGCGGCTGCTGCCGCTGCAGGCCAACAAGGGCCCGCTGGACCGCCCCAATCACCTCGATCCATCGGCACTGGCCACACCTTCGCTGGCCATCTCGTGTGCGGCGCGCGAAGCCATGCACCAGGCCGATGTGGTGGAAACCATGCTGCGCGGCGTGGTCACCGTCATCAAGACGAACGACCTCAAGCTCGCGCAAGACCTGCGCAAGCTCGACGACACGGTGGACAGCCTGTACTCGTCCATCAAGTACTACCTCACCAAGATCTCGCGCCAGCAGCTCAGCGAAACCGAGAGTCGCCGCTGGACCGACATCATCAGCTTCACCATCAACATGGAGCAGATCGGCGACACGGTGGAGCGCGTGCTGCTCGACATTGAAGACAAGAAGATCCGCAAGGGCCGCGACTTCTCGGAAGCCGGCATGGCCGAGATCACCGAGCTGCACGCGCGGCTGATCGACAACCTGCGCCTGGGCATGAGCGTGTTCCTTAACGGCAATGTGCGCGACGCGCAGCGCCTGCTGGAAGAGAAGGTGCGCTTCCGCGACAAGGAGCGCGCCTACGCCGCCACCCACCTCGACCGCTTGTCCGACATGAGCCAGCAGAGCATGGACACCAGCGCGCTGCACCTGGACCTCATCAGCGACTTGAAGCGCATCAACTCGCACATCTGCTCGATCGCCTATCCCATCCTGGACAGCGCGGGCGTGCTCGCACCCAGCCGGTTGCGCGAGCCACCAGCGGTCGACGCCAGCCGCCTCTGAGCCCGTCCGGGCGTTGATCCGCACGGCTGCAAAAACGGGGACGCTGTGCTAGGCTGGCTCTCCCTTTCGCGACCTGCCAGGAGACAACAACATGCCCGGACTGCTGCCCCACATCGACCCCGACGGCCTGCTCGAGTTTTCGGTGGTCTACACCGACCGCGCGCTCAACCACATGTCCAAACGCTTCCAGGGCGTGATGACCGACATCTCGGCCATGCTCAAGCGGGTGTACGGCGCGCACTCGGCGGTGCTGGTGCCCGGCAGCGGCACCTTCGGCATGGAGTCGGTGGCGCGGCAGTTTGCTCAGGGCAAACATGTGCTCGTGATCCGCAACGGTTGGTTCAGCTACCGCTGGACGCAGATCTTCGACATGGGGAACATCCCCGCCAGCCACACGGTGATGAAGGCGCGGCGCACGGGCGCGGGCGCGCAGGCTCCCTGGGCGCCCGCCCCGATGGACGAGGTGGTCGCCACCATCGCGCGCGAGAAACCCGCGCTGGTGTTCGCGCCCCATGTGGAAACCTCCGCCGGCATGATCCTGCCGGACAGCTACCTGAAAGCGGTGAGCGACGCGGTGCACGCGGTGGGCGGGCTGTTCGTGCTCGACTGCATTGCCTCGGGCGCGATGTGGGTGGACATGAAAGCGACGGGTGTGGACATCCTCATTTCGGCGCCGCAAAAAGGCTGGAGCAGTTCACCGTGCTGCGCCATGGTGATGCTGAGCGAACGCGCACGCGCGGCCATCGACGCCACGCAAAGCTCCACCTTCGCCATGGACCTGAAGAAGTGGCTGCAGATCATGGAGACCTACGAGGGCGGCAGCCACGCGTACCACACGACCTTGCCCACCGATGCTTTGGTGCGACTGCGCGAGACGATGGTGGAGACCGAGGCGTATGGCTATGAGCGTGTGCGGCAGGAGCAGATGGCACTGGGCTCACAGGTCCGTGCGCTGTTTGAGCGCCATGGTTTCCCCAGCGTGGCGGCCTCGGGATTCCAGGCGCCGGGCGTGGTGGTGAGTTACACCACCGATCCGGAGATCCAGTCGAGCAAGAAGTTTCTGGCGGTGGGTCTGCAGACGGCAGCGGGTGTGCCTTTGCAATGCGACGAAGGCCCGGAGTTCAAGACATTCCGCATCGGGCTCTTCGGGCTGGACAAGTGGCACGACGTGCCTTTGACACTGCAGCATCTGGAGCGGGCTCTGGCTGAGGTGGCGCCTCGGCAGGCACAGCCTGCTTGAGTTGAGTTTTTTGCTCGCTGCGCATCGCGGGCAACGACCTCGCGGGCTCGTGGCATGACGTCGCTCTGCTCCGCGAATGTCCCCCGGGGCCTGCGGCCCCTCCTCCTTTATTTCGCTGCGCAGAGCGCCATCACGCCCCGATCCAAGGTGCGCAGGCGTTCATATGTTGGCGCGCCCCGGTGCTCGCGGCCTTGGAGTACTGGGTAACCGACGCAGCGAAATAAAGGAGGAGGCGGCACCAGCCGCCGGGGGACATTCGCGGAGTCGGTTGCCCAGTACTCCAAGGCAACCAACAACGCAGGCTCGAAAAAAACTCAGGGCAACAAAACCGTGCAGCCCGTCGTGGAACGCGCCTCAAGACTCTCATGCGCCTTGCGCACATCGGTCAGTGCAAAACGCTGATCGATGCGGATCTTCACCTGCCCGGCTTCGACCACCGCAAACAGATCGTCGGCCATGGCCTGCGTGCGTTCGCGGCTGGTGATGTGCGAGAACAGGGTCTGGCGCGTCATGTAGAGCGAACCCTTGGGGCCGAGGATGCCCGGCGCAAACGGTGCCACCGGACCGGACGCATTACCGAAGCTGGCCATCAGGCCGAAGGGGCGCAGGCAATCCAGCGATTTCTCGAACGTGTCCTTGCCCACCGAGTCGTACACCACCTTCACGCCCTGGCCGTTGGTGATCTCTTTCACCCGGGCCGCAAAGTCTTCCGTGCGGTAGTTGATGGCGTGGCTGGCGCCGTGCTCCAACGCCAGCTTGCACTTGTCGTCCGAACCCGCCGTGCCGATGAGCTGCAAACCCAGCGCCTTGGCCCACTGGCAGGCGATCAAACCCACGCCACCGGCCGCAGCATGGAACAGCACAAAGTCGCCCGGCTCGAGGCCCTCCACCGGGCGGCAGCGCTTGAGCAGGTACTGCGCGGTCAGGCCCTTGAGCATCATGGCCGCGCCGGTCTCGAAGTCGATCGCGTCGGGCAGCTGGCACACGTTCATGGCCGGCATCACGCGCACATCGCAATAGCTGCCCGGCGGGTTGGCTGCGTAGGCCGCGCGGTCCCCCGCCTTGAGGTGCGTCACACCCTCGCCCACCGCTTCGATCACGCCGGCGCCTTCCATGCCCAGCGAGAGCGGCATGGGGAACGGGTAGAGGCCGCTGCGCTGGTACACGTCGATGTAGTTCAGGCCGATGGCGTGGTGGCGGATGCGCACCTGACCCGGGCCGGGTTCGCCCACGCTCACGGTGTCGACAACCAGTTGCTCGGGGCCGCCGGCGGCGTGGATGCGCACGGCGCGCGATTCTTGTGTGCTCATGAAAAGTCTCCTCGTTGTGGAATCAAACCCTGCGAATGCTGCCACGAATGCGACTGATCGCCTGAGCGACAGGGCTTCGCCCCCAAGCGGCGGGCGGACAAGCCCATGTTGCTACAGTCCAGCCGATGTCTGCTCCGCCCCCGCACCGCCTCACGCCCGCCACCCTCGCCCTGCTGCTGATCCCGCCGCTCATGTGGGCGGGCAACGCCGTGGTGGGGCGCCTCATGCAGGGCGTGGTGCCGCCGGTCACGCTGAACTTCTTGCGCTGGGTGCTGGCTCTGCTGATGCTGCTGCCGGTGGCGGGCTGGGTGCTGCGCCCGGGCAGCGGGCTGTGGACCCACTGGCGGCGTTTCGCACTGCTCGGCCTGCTGGGGGTGGGCATGTACAACTCGCTGCAGTACATGGCGCTGAAGACCTCCACACCGCTCAACGTGACGCTGGTGGCTTCGAGCATCCCGGTGTGGATGCTGATCATGGGGAGGGTCTTGTACGGCGTTCCCATCTCGCGCCGTGCGGCGCTGGGCGCGTTCATGTCGCTCTGCGGCGTGGTGGTGGTGATCGCGCGAGGCGACCTGGCGGGCCTGCTGTCGGTGCAGCTGGTGCCCGGTGATTTGCTGGTGTTGCTGGCGGCTCTGGCCTGGGCCTGGTACAGCTGGCTGCTGGCGCGCCCACCGGCCAACGAGCCGGCGGCGATCAAGGCCGACTGGGCGGCGTTCCTGCTGGCCCAGATGGTGTTCGGCCTGGTCTGGTCGGCCGGATTCACCGCCGGTGAATGGCTCACGCTGCCGGCGCGAGCGGCCGGGGAAAGCGCGATCCAGTGGGGCTGGCCGCTGGTGGCGGGCCTGGTGTTCGTGGCGGTGGGGCCTTCGCTGCTGGCCTACCGAAGCTGGGGCGCGGCCGTGGCCCGCGTGGGCCCGGCCACGGCCAGCGT
>JBKBWW010000156.1:0-6776 GCA_046314475.1 Hydrogenophaga sp. | reverse complement strand
AGCGTCACGTGCTTCACGATGCCGGCCAGGTCGATCGCGGCTTCCACGCCGGAGTTGCCACCACCGATCACCGCCACGTCCTTGCCCTTGAAGAGCGGACCGTCGCAGTGCGGGCAGTAGGCCACGCCCTTGTTCTTGTACTCGGCTTCGCCGGGCACGTTCACGTTGCGCCAGCGCGCACCGGTCGAGAGGATCACGCTGCGCGCCTGCAACATCCCACCGTTGGCCATCTGCACCTGCACCAGACCACCCGCTTCAGCGGCCGGAATGATCTTGTCGGCGCGCTGCAGGTTCATGATGTCCACGTCGTAATGGCGAACCTGGGCTTCTAGCGCAGCAGCGAATTTGGGACCGTCGGTTTCCAGCACGCTGATGTAGTTCTCGATCGCCATGGTGTCGTTGGTCTGACCACCGAAACGCTCGGCAGCCACGCCCACGCGGATGCCTTTGCGTGCGGCGTACACCGCGGCCGCAGCACCAGCCGGACCACCACCGACGATCAACACGTCGTAGGGGTCTTTGGCGTTGAGCTTGGCGGCTTCGCGCTCGTCGGACTTCACGTCCAGCTTGGCCACGATCTCTTCAAGCAGCATGCGGCCCGAGCCGAACAACTCGCCGTTGAGGAACACCATCGGCACGGCGAGGATCTGGCGCTCTTCCACCTCGGCCTGGTACAGACCGCCGTCGATCACCGTGGCTTTCACGGCGGGATTGAGGATGGACATCAGCGTGAGCGCCTGCACCACGTCCGGGCAGTTGTGGCACGACAGGCTCATGTACATCTCGAAATTGAAGTCGCCTTCCAAGCCCTTGATCTGATCGATCACCGCGGCCTCGACCTTGGGCGGATGGCCACCGGTCCACAGCAGTGCCAGCACCAGCGATGTGAACTCGTGGCCCAGCGGAATGGCCGCAAAACGCACGCCCGTGGTTTCGCCTTCGCGGGCAATCACAAACGAGGGCTTGCGCGCATCGGTGCCACTCTCGTCGAAGCTCACCAGGTCAGAGAGCTCGGCAACTTCCAGCAGCAACTCTTTCATCTCGGCCGCACCGGCGCTGCCGTCCAGCGACGCGATCAAACGGATCGGGCGCTGCAGCTTGCCAAGGTAAGCCTGCAACTGGGTCTTGAGGTTGGTGTCGAGCATGAAATTCTCCTGAATGGGGTTGAGGCATCAATGCCGCCGGTGGATGGGCCAGAAAGGCCCATCGGTCTGCGGTACTAAAGACTGCGGGGGACGATCAGATCTTGCCCACGAGGTCCAGCGAAGGCGTGATGGTCTTCGAGCCTTCGTTCCACTTGGCAGGGCAGACCTGGCCTGGGTTGTTGGCCACGAATTGGGCGGCCTTCAGCTTGCGCAGGGTTTCCTTGACGTCGCGAGCGATCGCGTTGTCGTGGATTTCAGCGGTCTTGATCACGCCTTCGGGGTTGATGATGAAGGTGCCGCGCAGTGCCAGGCCTTCTTCTTCGATGTGCACGCCGAATGCACGGGTCAGCGTGTGGGTCGGGTCACCGATCAGGGGGAACTTGGCCTTGCCCACGGCAGGCGAGGTCTCGTGCCACACCTTGTGCGCGAAGTGGGTGTCGGTGGTCACGATGTAGACCTCGGCACCGACCTTCTGGAACTCGGCGTAGTTGTCGGCTGCGTCTTCCACTTCGGTCGGGCAGTTGAAGGTGAAGGCAGCGGGCATGAAGATCAGGACCGACCACTCGCCGCGCAGGCTGGCGTCGGACACGGGCACGAACTTGCCGTTGTGGAAGGCTTCGGCCTTGAAAGGCTGGACGGTGGTGTTGATCAAAGACATGGTGATTTCCTTGGAGGTGAGGTTGCGGGAATGGTGAACGGGGTACTGCTCTTGCAGCGATGGCTTGAATATAGCGCAGGTCTATCAATAATCTTTATTGATAGTCACTATCCGGTCGATAGCCGGAATGTTGCAGCGCACCACCCCCACCCGGCCAGTGCGTTACACATTAATGCGAATCGTTCTCGTTAGATATACAATTCACGCTTCCAGCCAGCCAGGACGCGACCGCGTGCAGCCAGCCGAAAACCCTTCAGCTTGTTGCCACCATGTCCCAACGGAAATCCCATCGGCGCCCCGCCACCCTCCGCCCTGCGTCTTCAACGCCCTCGACCGCTTCCGCCGCCATGCTCCCCCTGGGCGCCATGCTGCTGGCCGGGTCCTTGAGCGCCATGGCGCAGACCACGCCATCCAACACGCTGCCCACCGTGACGGTGCGGGAACAGGCCGACGTGCCGCAAACCAAAAACAACTTGCGCACCACCGAAAGTGGCATCGGCAAGGGCAACCAGGCGCTGCGCGACATTCCTCAATCGGTGACGGTGATGACCGAACGCCTGATCGACGACCGCAACCTCGACGATTTCCGCGAGGTGCTGCGCACCACCGCCGGCGTGACCTTCCAGGCCGGCGAAACGGGCGAGGAAGACGTGCGCCTGCGCGGCTTTTCGCTGGGCCAGGCCGGCGACATCTACACCGACGGCATCCGCGACGGCGCACTCTACGAGCGCGACACCTTCAACAACGACCGGGTGGAGGTGCTCAAAGGTTCGGCTTCCATGCTGTTCGGCAAAGGCTCCACCGGCGGCGTGGTCAACCAGGTCAGCAAGCAGCCCTTTTTGCTGGACCAGCACGAGGTGACCACCACGGTGGGCACCGGCCGCGAAGCCCGCCTGACCGGCGACTTCAACTTCCATACGGGCGAAGACTCGGCTTTCCGCCTCAATGCGATGGTGCATGAGGAGCACAACTACGGCGCCGAGGTGAGCAAGCGCGGCATCGCGCCCACCTACCGCTGGGGCATCGGCTCGCGCAACGAGTTCTCGGTGGGTCTGTACCACCTGGAATCCGAAGGCACGCCGAACTACAACCACCCCTGGTTCACGCAAAACGGCGTGATCCAGCCCACGCTGCCAGCGCGCAATTACTACGGTCTGGCCAGCGACCACCTCAACACGTCGGCCGACTACGTGACGCTCAGCCACACGCACCGCTTTGACCGCCAGAACTCGCTGACCACACGCGTGCGCCATGGTCGCTACGAGCGCGACCTCTGGGCCAGCGTGATCGGCTTCCGCCCGGCTGCCCAACAACCGGGTGGCGTGGCCGTTTCGCCCGCGACCCTCGGCCCCAACACGGTGTTGGGCCGCACCGCCAAGGGCCGCATTGGCGTCAGCGACACCACGCAGATCCAGAGCGACTACGTGGGCACCTTCAATGGTCTGGGCAAAAAACACGACCTGCTCGCGGGTGTGGACATCTACCAGGAAGACGCCAAGCGCGCGAACAACTTCTCGGGCGGCAACACCACCCAGACCACGCTCGTGGGCACGCCCAACGACGGTGACTCGCGCGTCGACACGCGCGGTGCTCCGCCTTTCAACACCTTCGACGCGCGCAACATCGGCCTGTATGTGCAGGACACCGTCAGCCTGACCTCCACCGTCAAACTCATTGGCGGCCTGCGCTACGACAACTTCAATGCCACCTACGTGACCAGCACCGGCGTGGCCAACGATGTGACGGCGAACCTCTGGAGCCCTCGCGTGGGCGCCACGTTCCAGCCGGACGACAACACCTCGTACTACGTGTCGTTCGGCACCTCGTTCAACACCTCGGGAGACACCTACCAGTTCTCACCCGGCGCGCCGAACACCAAGGACGCCAACACGCCACCCGAGAAAAGCCGCAACCTGGAAATCGGTGGCAAGTTCGAGCTGTTCGAGAAGCGTGCGTCGCTGGGCGCGGCGCTGTTCTATTCGGAGAAGTACAACGAGCGCAACACCGATCCGGACACCGCCAGCCAGCAGCAACTGCTCTCGGGCAAGCGCCACGCCACCGGCGTTGAGATCAACCTCGCCGGCCGCATCACGCCGAAGTGGGACATCTTCTACAACCACACCTGGATCCCCAGCGCAAAGATCGACAAGAGCAACGTGACGCTCAACGCCGCCGGCACAGGTGCACAGGTGCAGGGCGACCGCCCGGGCCTCACGCCCAAGCACAGCGCGAGCCTCTGGACCACCTACATGGTGCTGCCCAAGCTGCGCATCGGTGGTGGCCTGAACTACCGCGGCCAACAAAATCCCGAAGGTTCGCGCCACATCGTGGCCGACAGCTTCGTCACGTTTGATGCCATGGCCGAGTACACGATCACCGAAACCACCACGCTCAAGCTCAACGTCACCAACCTGACGGACGAGCTGTACGCCGACTCGCTGTACCGCGGTTTCTACGTGCCCGGAGCTGCGCGCACCGTCCAGCTGACGCTGAAGAAACTCTTCTGAAACGGGCCTGCCCGCACTGAAACACCATGCTCCTGCACCTGAAGAACATCCTCTCCAACGATGAACTGAAGACTGCCCGATCGCTGCTTGGCGATCAGGCGGCGTGGATCGATGGGCGCCACAGTGCGGGCACTCAAGCTCAGACACAGAAGAACAACGAACAGCTCGCCCAGGACAGCGAGGCCGCGCGCGCGCTGCAGGCGCTGGTCCTGGGCGCCGTCCAACGCGACCCGCTGTTCTTTTCCGCGGCACTCCCGCGCAAGATATTCAACCCGCTGTTCAACCGCTACAGCGGGGCATCCAACACCTACGGCGCACATGTCGACGGCGCCGTGTTGCATTCCAAGGCCACCCAGCAATGGGTGCGCACCGACATCTCGTGCACGCTTTTCCTGAGCGACCCTGCCAGCTACGACGGCGGTGAGCTCGTCATCAAGGACACCTTTGGCGATCAACGCATCAAGCTGCCCGCGGGCGACATGGTGATCTACCCGGGCACCAGCGTGCACCGGGTCGACCCGGTCACACGCGGCGCTCGGGTGGCCAGCTTTTTCTGGATCGAGAGCATGGTGCGCAGCGACGAACACCGCCGCCTGCTGTTCGACCTCGACATGAACCTGCTCGCATTGCGCAAGCAACACGGCGAAACGCCCGAGACCACCGCGCTCACCGGCACGTACCACAACCTGCTGCGCCTGTGGGCCAACACATGAGACCGTCCGCTTTGCCCGACGCCTTGCCCGAAGGCGTGTTCTCGCTGGCCGACCACGAACACCACGCGCGCGAAAAAATCAGCGCAGCGGTCTGGGCCTACTTCAACGGCGGTGCGGCCGACGAGATCACCCTGCACGCCAATGCGCGGGCCTGGCAAAGCCTGGAGCTTCTGCCGCGCGTCATGCGCCCGCTCGCCGGGGGCCACACGCGCATCGAACTGCTGGGGCGCACCCTTGCCCACCCTGTGCTCGTGGCTCCCATGGCTTACCAGTCGCTGGCCCACCCGCTGGGCGAGCTGGCCACGGCGCTTGCGGCCGCCGCACTCGGCGCCGGGCTGGTGCTGAGCACACAGGCCAGCACGCGCCTCGAACATGTGGCACGTGCCTACCTGCCCGACCCGGGACGGGGACCACTGTGGTTCCAGCTCTACCTGCAACCCGACCGCGGCTTCACCCAGGAACTCGTCCAACGCGCCGAGAGCGCCGGGTTCGAAGCCCTCGTGCTCACCGTCGACGCACCTGTGAGCGGCGTGCGGGACGCGGAGCGCCGCTCGGGTTTTCAACTGCCACCGCATGTGTCCGCCGTCAATCTGCAGGGCATGCCACAGGCGCCTGCATCGCCGTCCTCACCGGGGCACAGCGCCCTGTTCGATGGTCTGCTCGCCCACGCCCCCACCTGGGACGACATCGCCTGGCTGCGCTCCATCACCCGCCTGCCTGTGCTGCTCAAAGGCGTGGTGCACCCGCTCGACGCACGGCAGGCGCTCGACTGCGGCGCAGCCGGCCTGATCGTCTCCAACCACGGCGGGCGCACGCTCGACACCATGCCCGCCACCGCCGCCCTGTTGCCGCGTGTGGTGCAGGCGGTGGCGGGTGACGCGCCGGTGCTGGTCGACGGCGGTATCCGCCGTGGCACCGACGTGCTCAAGGCCATGGCGCTCGGCGCTTCGGCCGTGCTGGTGGGTCGCCCGGTGTTGCACGGCCTGGCCAACGCCGGTGCCAACGGCGTGGCCCATGTGCTGCGCCTGTTGTGCGACGAACTCGAGATCGCCATGGCACTGACCGGTTGCCGCACCCTGGCCGATGCACCCGGGGCGCTGTGGCCCCAGGCCGATGGCCGCTGACCGCTCCTTTTTTTGCATTTTTATGCAAATACGAAGCATTCTCGTTTAGAATAACCTCTTGCAATGATCCAGCCCTTCACACCGCCGAAAGGACACATCATGACCACCGGACTCGTTGCCCTGGGCACTGGCCTGCTCCTGATGTTGTGCGCGGTGTGGTGGATCTTTCGCGCCTGATGCACCCAACGCCCACGCCGCTAAACTGATGAGCTCCCACAGCGCCACCCTGGCGCCGCACCTCTCTCCCATGCCTGACGCCATGCCCACCCAGCTGCAACGCCGTCTGGCCATCGTGCTGGCGGTGGTGGTGTTTCACGTCGGCGCTCTCTGGGCCCTGCAAAGCGGCTTGCTCAAGCGTGCCGTGGAGCTGGTGATCCCGGTGCAGGTGCTGGCCGAATTCATCGAGCCGCCGCAGCCGCAGGTAGAGCCCCCACCACCCGCCCCGCCGGTGGCCGCGCCAACACCGCCGAAACCAAAACCACGGCCGGTGCCTCAACCTTTGCCGCAACCAGTGGCCACGCCCACCCCCGAGCCTTCCACGCTGGCCCCGGTGGTGGGCCCCCCCCCCCCCCCCCCCCCCCCCCCCCCCCCCCCCCCGGGGGGGCGCCCGCCCCCCCACCCCCCCCCCC
>JBKBWW010000155.1:0-6779 GCA_046314475.1 Hydrogenophaga sp. | reverse complement strand
TTTCGGCGTGCCGACCCACGCAGAAGCCAAGGACGTGCTGACCGGCGCCATGCTGAAGTACGCGCGCAGCGAGATCATGGCCGGCCCGGTGCCCGCACCTCGCCAGGCGCGCGGCGACAAGCCCACCATCACGCTGCTCGGCGAAATGTTCCCGGCCGATCCGATGCTGATCGCGCAGATGATCGCGCCCATGGGCCTGGCCGTGGGCACCGTGGCCCCCACCCGCGAATGGCGCGAGCTGTACACCGCGCTCGACAGCGTGGCCGTGGCCGCCATCCACCCGTTCTACACGGCCAGCATCCGCGAGTTCGAGGCCGCCGGCCGCACGATCGTGGGCTCGGCCCCCGTGGGTGTGGACGGTACGCACGACTGGCTGGGCGCCATCGGCCAGGCCACCGGTGTGGCCCAAGCCCAGATCGACGCGGCGCGCAACGCCACGCTGGCCGCGATTCGCGGCGTGTTGTCGCAACAGAAGATCAACGGCCGCATCACGCTGAGCGGCTACGAAGGCTCCGAACTGCTGGTGGGTCGCCTGCTGGTGGAGTGCGGCGCCGATCTGCGCTACGTGGGCTCGGCCTGCCCGGCCACGCCGTGGAACGCCCACGACGCTGCCTGGCTCAAGTCCAAAGGTGTGCAGGTGCAGTTCCGCGCCTCGCTTGAAAACGACCTGGACGCGATGCGCGAATACAAGCCGCAACTGGCCATCGGCACCACGCCGGTGGTGCAAGCGGCCAAGGAAGCCAGCATCCCGTCGCTCTACTACACCAACCTGATTTCTGCCCGCCCGCTGATGGGTGTGGCCGGTGCCGGCTCGCTGATCCAGGTGATCAACGCCGCCATGGGCAACCAGCACCGCTTCGACCAGATGAAGGACTTCTTCGGCAGCGTGGGCAACGGCGACAAGGCCGGTGTCTGGGAAGAGGTGCCGAAGGACTATCCGGACTTCCGCAAGGAACAGCGCCGCCAGCTGGACAAGCAGGCCAAGAAGCGCAAAGCGGAAGAGATGGGGTGATTCAGATGAACCGCACACCACAACACTCCGTTCGCCCTGAGCTTGTCGAAGGGCCCGTGCATCCTGAGCTCGTCGAAGGACCTGAGCTCGTCGAAGGACCTGAGCTTGTCGAAGGGCTCACCAGCACCTGGGCCAAGGCTTCGACAGGCTCAGCCCGAACGGGGTTTACTTCCGGCGCCAGGGGGTTCACATGCTAGTACTCGACCACGATCGCGCGGGCGGCTACTGGGGTGCCGTCTATGTGTTCACCGCCATCAAGGGCCTGCAGGTGGTCATTGACGGCCCGGTGGGCTGCGAGAACCTCCCCGTGACCAGCGTGCTGCATTACACCGACGCGCTGCCCCCGCACGAGCTGCCGATCGTGGTGACCGGTCTGGCCGAAGAGCAACTGGGCCGCGAAGGCACCGAAGGTTCGATGAAGCGCGCGCACGCGGTGCTCGACCCCGAACTGCCCGCGGTGGTGGTCACTGGCTCCATTGCCGAGATGATCGGTGGCGGCGTGACGCCCGAAGGCACCAACCTCATGCGCTTTTTGCCGCGCACCATCGACGAAGACCAGTGGCAGTGCGCCAACCGCGCCATGTTCTGGCTCTGGAGCGAGTTCGGCATGAAGAAGGTGCCGGCCCGCAAGCCCTTTGCCGAGCGTCCGGCCGGTGAGAAGCCGCGCGTGAACATCATCGGCCCGAGCTACGGCACTTTCAACAGCCCGAGCGACCTGGCCGAGATCCGCCGCCTGGTGCAGGGCATCGGCGCCGACATCAACATGGTGTTCCCGCTGGGCAGCCACCTCTCCGAAGTCTCGCGCCTGGTCGAGGCCGACGTGAACATCTGCATGTACCGCGAGTTCGGCCGCATGCTCTGCGAGGCACTCGACCGCCCCTACCTGCAAGCGCCCATCGGCCTGCACAGCACCACCAAATTTTTGCGCACGCTCGGCGAGCTGCTCGGCCTGGACCCGGAGCCCTTCATCGAGCGCGAGAAGCACACCACCATCAAGCCGGTGTGGGACCTGTGGCGCAGCGTCACGCAAGACTTCTTTGCCACCGCCAGCTTCGCGGTGGTGGCCGGTGAGACCTATGCGCGCGGCATCCAGCACTTCCTCGAAACCGAAATGGGCATGCCCTGCCGCTTCGCTGTGTCGCGCAAGGCCGGCGAGAAAACCGACAACGCCGCGGTGCGCGAACTGGTGCGCACCAAGATGCCGCTGATCCTGTTTGGCAGCTACAACGAACGCATGTACCTCGCCGAGGCCGGTAGCCAGGGGCCGATGAAGGCGACCTACATCCCGGCATCGTTCCCGGGCGCGATCATCCGCCGCCACACCGGCACACCGTTCATGGGCTACAGCGGCGCCACCTACCTGATTCAAGAGGTGTGCAACGCGCTGTTCGACGCGCTGTTCCACATCCTGCCGCTGGGCACCGACATGGACAAGGTCGACCCCACGCTGGCGCGCGGCGAAGTCGCCGGTTTGTCGACCCCGTGGGACGACAAGGCCCAGGCCCGGCTGCACGCACTGGTCTCCAACCAGCCGGTGCTGGTGCAGATTTCTGCCGCCAAGCGGCTGCGCGACGAGGCCGAGCGCCAGGCGCGCGAAAGCGGCGAGGCCGCTGTCAACGAATCGCATGTGAACACCGCTGGCCAATCGATGGGCCTGGGGGAATTCGCATGACCCGGACAACACATTTCGACTCGGGCGCTTGTCGCCCGGTCCACCTCACGTTGCGGCATGTCGCTGCAGCTGCCCATGGTGCGCGGGCTGGGCGCATCGATGGCCTCACGGCCACATTGAAAAGGAGCATCCCATGTCGACACGGACATCTGTTTCCGGCCTGACGGACGATGAAGCTCAGGAGTTCCACCAGTACTACATCCAAGGCTTCATTGGGTTCACGGCCATCGCCGTTGTCGCCCACTTGCTGGTGTGGTTCTGGCGGCCCTGGCTCTGACCCACACGGCTAACTTTTCGTGAAAGGACAACTGCCATGAACGATATGTCTTATGAAGCCCATAAGCCTTCCCTGAGCGGAGACAAGCTTTCGTTTGTCCTGATCTTTGCCCCCTGCTTTCTGCTGTTGCTGTCGCTTGCCGTGCTGGGCCAACTGGTCGGCATGCACTGGCAGTTCTGGCTGCCTGGCGCGGAGCACAAGACCAGCATCTTCTCGGGCGTGCATGCCGCGGTCTACACCTTCATGTCTCACATCATTTGAATTAAGGAGATCCCATCATGTGGAGAATCTGGCGCCTTTTCGATCCTGTCCGCACCATGGTTGCGCAGGGCGTTTTTCTGTTCGGCATCGCAGTGATGATCCACCTCATCCTGCTCAGCACGAACAAGTTCAACTGGCTGGACGGCCCCAAGGCAGGTCCCGCAAAAACGGCGCTGACAGTGCCAGCGGTCACCCCCGCCGTGAAGTCCTGACTTCACCCGAGGTGTGCAGGTGCTGAAACTGGCGTGGGCCAGTGCAGCATCTGCTCCCCTCCCCCATTTGCATCGACGCAAGAAGTCCAAAACACCTGAGACAGGAGGGCCGCACCATGGCCATGCTCAATTTTGAAAAGAAATACCGGGTTCGAGGCGGAACACTGGTTGGCGGCGACCTCTTTGATTTCTGGGTGGGTCCCTTCTACGTCGGCTTCTTTGGTGTCACAACGCTGTTCTTTGCGTTTCTCGGCACCGCCATGATTCTCTGGGGCGCCTCGCAAGGCCCGACCTGGAACCTCTGGCAGATCAGCATCGCCCCCCCCGACCTCGCCTACGGCCTGCGCTTCGCGCCGCTGATGGAAGGCGGCCTGTGGCAACTGATCACGGTCTGTGCGATCGGCTCGTTTGTCTCGTGGGCGCTGCGCGAAGTGGAGATCTGCCGCAAGCTGGGCATGGGCTACCACGTGCCCTTTGCCTTCAGCGTGGCCATCCTCGCTTACGTGACCCTGGTGGTGATCCGCCCGGTGTTGCTCGGCGCCTGGGGACACGGTTTCCCCTACGGCATCTTCAGCCACCTCGACTGGGTGTCCAACGTGGGCTACCAGTACCTGCACTTCCACTACAACCCGGCCCACATGCTGGCGGTGAGCTTCTTCTTCGCCACCACCTTCGCGCTGTCGCTGCACGGCTCGCTGATTCTCTCGGCCACCAACCCGGCTGCGGGTGAAAAGGTCAAGGCGCCCGAACACGAAGACACCTTCTTCCGCGACACCATCGGCTACTCCATCGGCACCCTGGGCATCCACCGCCTGGGCCTGTTCCTGGCGCTGGCTGCGGTGCTGTTCAGCGCCCTGTGCATCGTGATCAGCGGACCCTTCTGGAGCCGTGGCTGGCCCGAGTGGTGGGGCTGGTGGCTGAACCTGCCGATCTGGTCCTGAGCATCCGAAGAAAAAAACAGGAGCACACCATGCAATACCAAAACCTCTTCACAACGGTGCAGGCCGTCGGCCCGGTGCACCACGGCGTCGAGCTGGGGTCTGGCCAGGACCCGCGCATCGGGGACAAGCCCTTCATCTTCCATCTGCTGGGCCGCTTCGGCAACGCGCAGATCGGACCGATCTACCTCGGCACGCTGGGTGTGGCCGCGCTGTTCTTCGGCATCCTGTCGATCAACATCATGGGTCTGAACATGCTGGCCTCGGTGAACTGGGACCCGATCCAGTTCGTGCGCCAGCTGTTCTGGCTGTCGCTGGAGCCGCCAGCGGCCGGCGCGGGTCTGGGCCTGCAGCCGCTGAATGCGGGCGGGTGGTGGCAGATCGCCGGCCTGTTCCTCACCGTTTCGGTGATCCTGTGGTGGGCCCGCACCTACCGGCGCGCTCGCGCCCTGGGCATGGGAACGCATGTGGCCTGGGCCTTTGCCGCCGCCATCTGGCTGTTCCTGGTGCTCGGCCTGATCCGCCCCGTGCTCATGGGCTCGTGGAGCGAAGCCGTGCCCTTCGGCATCTTCCCCCACCTCGACTGGACCGCCGCCTTCTCGCTGCGCTACGGCAACCTGTTCTACAACCCCTTCCACGCACTCTCCATCGCTTTCCTCTACGGCTCCACGCTGCTGTTTGCGATGCACGGTGCCACCATCCTCGCGGTGAGCCGCTTCGGTGGTGAGCGCGAGATCGAGCAGATCGTCGACCGCGGCACCGCCAGCGAACGCGCTGCGCTGTTCTGGAGGTGGACCATGGGCTTCAACGCCACGATGGAATCCATTCACCGCTGGGCCTGGTGGTTCGCCGTGCTGTGCCCGCTGGTGGGTGGCATCGGCATCCTGCTGACCGGCACCGTGGTGGACAACTGGTACCTGTGGGCCATCAAACACGGTGTGGCACCGCCCTACCCCGATGTCTTCCCCGCCGTGATGGACCCCGCACTCGCACCAGGAGCCAAGTGATGAACAACACACGCCACAAGAATCGACACTGGCTGGGTGCACTCGCCCTCGGCACACTGGTCCTGCTCGGCGGCTGCGAGCGCCCACCCATGGAAACGGCGCAGAACGGTTACCGCGGCACCGGCATGGTCCAGGTGGTCAACCCGCGCCTGCAGGCCGATGTGGTCGCGGCCAACCAGGTGCCGGTTGCACAACCCGCCGCCAGCCCCGACGGCCCCAAGGCCGGTCAGATCTACCAGAACGTGAAGGTGCTGGGCGACCTGAGCGTGGGTGAGTTCACCCGCCTCATGGTCAACATGACAGCCTGGGTGGCGCCCGAACAGGGCTGCAACTACTGCCACAACGGCGCCAACTTCGCCGACGACAGCCTCTACACCAAGGTGGTGGCGCGGCGCATGGTGCAGATGACGCAGCACATCAACACCGACTGGAAGACCCACGTGGCCGAGACCGGCGTGACCTGCTACACCTGCCACCGCGGCAACCCGGTGCCCAAGGAGATCTGGTTCACCGCTGACAGCCAGCCCCAAGGCTCGAACTTCATCGGCAACAAGATGGGGCAGAACACCCCGGCCGACAGCGTGAAGCTGGCATCGCTGCCCTACGACCCGTTCACGTCCTACCTGCTCAAAGACGAGCCGATCCGGGTGAACGCCACCAAAGCGCTGCCCACCAGCGGTGGCCAGGGTGAAAGCATCCAGCGCACCGAAAAAACCTATGCGCTCATGACGCACATGTCGGCTTCGCTGGGTGTGAACTGCACCTTCTGCCACAACACGCAGAACTTCGGCAAGTGGGACGGCGCGCCGCCCCAGCGCGTGACGGCGTACCACGGCATCCGCATGGCACGTGACCTGAACCTGGCCTATATGGAGCCACTGACCGACGTGTTCCCGAGCAACCGCAAGGGCGAGCTGGGCGATGTGCCCAAGCTCAACTGCGCCACCTGCCACCAGGGTGTCAACAAGCCACTGCTGGGTGCACCCATGCTGAAGGACCACCCGGAGCTCGCGGCTTACCGGCCTTACACCGCAGCCGCGCCGGCCGCGCCCGATGCTGCTGCCATGCCGGCAGCGCCGGCGGCTGCGCCGAAACCGGCCCAATGACGCGCTGGCTGGCGGCGTCCCGGCAGCAACGCAAGGACCCGCCATGCAAGCCGTTCTGGCCCAACCACGCGGGTTTTGTGCCGGGGTGACCCGGGCCATCGAGATCGTCGAGCGCGCACTCGACCTGCACGGCACCCCGGTGTACGTGTTCCACGAGATCGTCCACAACCCCTGGGTCGTGGACGATCTTCGTTCGAAGGGTGCGGTGTTCGTGAACGACCTGGCCGTGGTGCCCACCGGTTCGGTGCTGGTGTTTTCAGCGCACGGCGTCTCCAACGCCGTGGTCGCACAGGC
>JBKBWW010000154.1:0-6824 GCA_046314475.1 Hydrogenophaga sp. | reverse complement strand
TGTACCTGCTGTGTGGCCTGGTGATGGTGGCGTTTGCCGTGGCCATGACCTTGAACGCACGCATCCGCTGGAACGACGCTTCGATGGGCGCCCTGGTGGCGGCCTTCCCCAACACCGGTTTCATGGGCGTGCCTTTGCTGGCCGCGCTGCTGGGCCCGCAGGTGGCGGGCACGGCGATCCTCACGATCCTGGTGGACATGGTGGTCACCAGCTCGTTGTGCATCGCGCTCTCGCGGCTGGACGACGCCGAAGGCCATGGCGGGCGCGCCATGCTGGACGCGGGCAAGAAGGCGCTGCGCGGCGTGGTGGCCAACCCCATGCCCTGGTCCATCATCCTGGGTGCGGCGGCCTCGGCCTATTCGGTCACCTTGCCCAAACCGGTCGAGCAGACCGTGTGGTTGCTGGCCGACGCGGCCTCGCCGGTGGCGCTGTTCACCATCGGCGCGGTGCTGGCGCGCGCGCAGATGCGGTCGAACCATCCGATGCCGCTGTCGGACTATGTGCCGGTGGTGCTGATGAAGCTGCTGCTGCACCCGCTGCTGGTGCTGGCGGTGGGCACGGGGGCGATCCAGCTCGGCGTGCCGCTGACGCCGGCGGCGCTCACGGTGATGGTGCTGGTGGCGGCCTTGCCGAGCGCGAGCAATGTGTCGCTGCTGGCCGAGCGTTTCGGTGCCGACAACGGGCGCATCGCCCGGATCATTCTGGTGACGACGGTGGCAGCCTTCTTCACGTTCTCGGCGGCCGTCAGCCTGATGACCTGAACCGCCTCAGATCACCAGCGGATCCACATCCACCGCAAATCGCACCAACCCGCGCGCCTCGGGCAGGCTGCGGCTCTGCAGCAGCACCGGCTGCCACGCCGACAGAAAACGCTGCAGCGCGCCGCGCGAGGCGGCTTCCACCAGCAGCTGGGCGCGCTCCACATTGGCCACGCGCTGGATGGTCAGCGGCACCGCCGGGTACAGCGTCACGTCTTCAAAGTGCGGCAGCCCCACGGCGGCCTGGGCTGCGGCGTTCAGGTAGGCCTGGGCCGCTTGCTGGGTGCGGGCGTCGGCGCGCAGCAGGGCCTGGTGGCCGTAGGGCGGCATGCCGGCGCTCAGCCGCTCGGCCAGCTGCGTGAGGGCGAACGCGGGAAAGTCGTGCTGCTTGAGCGAAGCAAACAAGGGGTGCTGCGGGTACCAGGTCTGCACCCACATCTCGCTGGCCGCACTCTGCGCAGCGTCGCGCCCGGCGCGGCCCGCGGCCTGCATGAGCAGCGCAAACAGGCGCTCGGGCGCGCGGTAGTCGCTGGCAAACAGGCCCGAGTCGGCGTTGATGCTGGCCACCAGCGTGATGCGTCGGAAGTCGTGGCCCTTGGCGATCATTTGCGTGCCCACCAGCACATCGACCTCGCCGCTGTGCATGGTGGCCAGCTGCACTTCGAGGCTGCCCTTGAGGCGGGTGGAGTCGGCGTCCATGCGCGCCACGCGCGCTGGCGCGCCGTCGGGGCGTTTCACATCGGCCAGCAAGCCGGCGAGTTGTTCTTCCACCTGTTCGGTGCCGCGGCCCACGGGCGCGACGTCGAGATTGCCGCAATCCGGGCAGGCGCGCGGCACGCGTTCGGTGAAGCCGCAGTGGTGGCAGCGCAGCGTGCGGTCGAGCTTGTGGAACACGCGGTAGGCGCTGCAGTGCGGGCAGGCGCTCTTCCAGCCGCAGTCGTGGCAGGCCAGCACCGGCGCATAGCCGCGCCGGTTCAGCAGCACCAGGCACTGTTCACCGCGCCCGATGCGCTCGGCCATGGCGTCGATCAGTGGGGGTGCGAGCACCGCGCCCTTGGGCTGGTGGTTCATGTCGACCAGACGCAGGCGCGGCAGCGCGCCGCCCCCGATGCGCGCGGGCATGGCCAGCCGCAGGTAGCGGCCCTGGTCGGCCGCGTGCCAGCTTTCCAGCGAAGGCGTGGCCGAACCCAGCACCACCTGACAACGAGGTGTATTCACTCCCTCTCCCTCTGGGAGAGGGCGGGGGTGAGGGCCCGCGTGCAACAACGCCACTTCAGCCGCCAACGCCTCCGTCTCCACCTTCCCCCGATAAACCGCCAGATCCCGCGCCGAGTACCGCGCCCCCTCCTGGCTCTTGTAGCTCGGGTCGTGCTCTTCATCCACCACGATCAGGCGCAGCCCGGGCAGGCTGGCCAGCACGGCCATGCGCGTGCCCAGCACGATGCGGGCCTGCCCGGTGTGGGCCGCGAGCCAGCTTGAGAGGCGCTGCGCTGGCGTCATGCCGCTGTGCAGGCACACCACCGCACCGGCGCCACACTGGGGCTCGAAGCGTTCGCGAAAACGCGCTTCCAGCTGCGGCGTGAGGTTGATCTCCGGCACCATGACCAGCACCTGGGCGCCGGCGTGGGAGGCCAGCGCGCGCTGCGTGGCCTGCAGGTACACCTCGGTCTTGCCGCTGCCGGTGGCGCCGAACAGCAGCACCGGCGCCTTCGCATCGGCCAGCGCGTCCAGCGCCTGGCGCTGTTCGTCGCTGAGGTCGTGGCCATCCGCCACATCGCCGGCCGGCACCTGTGCGCCCACGCCGACCTTGGCGCGCCGCTTGAGCCGGCGCGCCAGCTGAAGGTTGCTCAGGTCGCGCAGTTGCGGCGGCAGCGCGGCCAGGGCCACCTCGCCCAGGCTGCGCTGGTAGTAGCGGGCGGCGAACTGGACGAGCTGGCGCCAGCGGTCGTTGAGCGGTGGCAGGCCGTCGAGCACGCCGGCCACGTCTTTGGTCTGCGCGGGCGTCAGTCCGTCGGGGGGCGCGACCGGGCAGTCCCAGACGACACCCAGCACCTCGCGCGCGCCCAGCGGCACCCGCACCAGCGTGCCGGGTGCGAGCAACAACTCACTTCGGTAGGTCAGGCTGGCACCCACCCCGCTGTGGGCCGGGGTGGCCACCACGATGCTGGGCCAGAAAGCCATGCTTAGCGGTTCTTCCTCAGTTGAACTGTCGGAAAGCGGTGTAAGTCGTTGATTTGGCTCAGCATCGGGACATATCCAGATTTTCTGTGGATAACTTTGTTGATAGCTTCATTTTCCAGCGCCACAGCCCTTGAGAATCAAGGCTTTGCTTAAACTGCCTTCAAAAAAAGCAGATTGCAAAACCTATATAAATCAACAACTTGCTGAGAAAACCCGTGAGGTGTATCGCCTGCCTTGGGCTGGAAGCCCTATGGCGCACCGCAGCACAAAATTTGTGCATAAGTGAAGCTTGTCAAGTGCGTTTTTCGGCAATTTTTGTGTTATTGGCCTGCGGCGATCAGGGATATGACGGATTCATGACGCCTTTCGGCCTACCTCAAAACCCCTGGGGCGTTCGCCGTATCCCGCGCCTGAATGGCGGGTGAAGCTTCCAAAAAGGGAGCAGCGCGGTCGGCGAACGAGCGCGATTTTCAGGCCGCGCGCAAGCGCTTCGAATGCGAATGCACCGCGTTCACCAGCGCCGACACATGCTCCGGCGGCGTGTACTGGCTGATGCCGTGACCCAGGTTGAAGATGTGGGTGGCGCCGGTGCCCGGGCCCTGGTGCGGCGCACCAAAACTCTCGAGCACACGCGCCACTTCAGCGTCGATCTGCCCGGGCTGCGCGAACAGCACATTGGGATCGATGTTGCCCTGCAGCGCCTTGCCCTGCGGGCCTTCGCCCACTTGAGCACGGGCCTTGGCCAGGTTCACGGTCCAGTCCAGGCCGAGCGCGTTGCAGTCCAGGGTTTTCATGTCGTCCAGCCACAGACCACCGCCCTTGGTGAAAACGATGCGCGGGATCACCACGCCGTCGTGCTCGCGCTTGAGCTGGGCCAGCACGCGTTTGGTGTAGGTGAGGCTGAAGTCCTGGAAGTTGCCGTCGGCCAGCACGCCGCCCCAGCTGTCGAACACCATCACCGCTTGCGCGCCGGCGTCGATCTGGGCGTTGAGGTAAGCCGCCACCGCATCGGCGTTGATGGCCAGGATGCGGTGCATGAGGTCGGGGCGGCTGTACATGAGCGTCTTGACCGCGCGGTAATCGTCGGAGCCACCGCCTTCCACCATGTAGCAGGCCAGCGTCCAGGGGCTGCCGGAGAAGCCGATCAGGGGCACGCGGCCGTTCAAGGCCTTGCGGATGGAGGTGACGGCGTCGAACACATAACGCAGCTTGTTCATGTCTGGCACGGCCAGTGCGTCCACATCGGCTTCGGTGCGCACGGTCTTGGCGAACTTCGGGCCTTCGCCGAGTGCGAACGACAGGCCCAAGCCCATGGCGTCGGGCACGGTGAGGATGTCGCTGAACAGAATGGCCGCGTCCAGCGCATAACGCTCCAGCGGCTGCAGGGTTACCTCGGTGGCGTAGTCCACATTGGTCGCCAGCCCCATGAAGCTGCCGGCCTTGGCGCGCGTGGCGCAGTACTCGGGCAGATAACGACCCGCCTGGCGCATGAGCCACACGGGCGTGTGGTCGGTGGACTGGCGCAGGCAGGCGCGAATGAAGGTGTCGTTCTGCAGTGGGGCGAAGGGCATGGGGCGTCCGGCGGGGTTGGCTGCGATGCCGGCCATTATCCGGGCTGCACTGCAGGCCGCTGAACGTGGGTGACAAGGCCCCCGTGCAGAGGGGTCACGCTCAGGCTGACTGGTACTTCACGCTGCAGCCGTAAGCGCGGCTGTTGGAAACGCTCACCGGCTTGCCGGCCTTGATCTCGGCCATGGCCTGGCGCACGTAGTTGGTGGCTTTGGGGATGTCGTCCACGCGGGCCGAGGCGATGCTGTCGATGCCGCCGGCGTAGACCAGCACACCCTGCGCGCTCACGATGTACATGTGCGGCGTGACACGTGCTGCGTAGGCCTGGCCGACCTTGCCGTCTTCGTCCATCAGCGTGGCGGTGGGGCTGGCCTTCTGCTCGGTCATCCAGCGCCCGAGCTGGGCGGGTGTGAGGTAGTCGCCGCTGTCGTCGCGCGTGGAGTTGATGGCCAGCCACACACCGCCTTGCGCCACCACCTCTTTTTGCAGCGCCTGCATGTTGCCCTGGTAGTGCTTCTTCACGAACGGGCAGCCCGGGTTGTTCCACTCCAGCACCACCGGCTTGCCCTTGAACTGCGAGAGCTTCACGGGTTTGCCGGCGGTGTCCATCAAGGTGAAATCGGGGGCGGCCTGGCCCACGCTGGCGGCTTGCGCGGTGGCGGGCAGCAAGAGGCTGGCAAACGGAGACAGGGCGGTCAGGGCGATGATGGGACGGCGTTGCATGGTGATGACTCCTGATGGCGGAACAATGAAGGCGATGGCCCAGGCTCAAAGCCGGGACAACGCCGCGCGGACCTCCTCCACACTCAACACTTCGGACAGCACCTGGGGTGTCTGTCCATTCTTGTAAATCGCGTACACGGGCACGCCGTTGCGTCCCAGCGTGGCCAGCGCCGCGGTCACGGCCGGGTCGCGGCGCGTCCAGTCGGCGCGCAGCAGGGCCACGTTCTTGCCGGCCATGTCGCCCAGCACGGCGGCATCGGCGAGCGTGGTGCGCTTGTTGTACTGGCAGGTCACGCACCAGGCGGCGGTGAAGTCCACAAACACCGGGCGGCCCTGGGCGACCAGGGTGGCCTGCGTTTCGGGGCTCCAGGCCTGCCAGCTCAAACCGGCTTGCGAGGTCGCCACGGCTTGACCGGGTGTGGCGTCTTGCAGCCGCGTCACGTTGGGGCCGAGCGTCCAGCCCAGCCAGACCAGGCCGGCCAGCGACAACACCGACAAGGCCGCGCGGCTCTTGCCCCGCAGACCGAGCGACCACACCAGCAGCGCCAGCACGACCAGCAGCATCAGCAGCCCAGCCGCGCCGTCGATGCCGCTTTGTTGTCCCAGCACCCACAAGAGCCAGACCACGGTGGCGAACATCGGGAAGGCCATGCCGCGCCGGAACGTGTCCATCCAGGCGCCGGGGCGGGGCAGGGCGCGCGCCACCGCCGGTATCCAGCTCGCGGCGAGGTACGGCAGCGCCATGCCCAGGCCGAGCACCGCAAACACCGCCAGCGCCTGCACGGCGGGCAGGCCGATGGCCAAGCCCAGCGAGGCGCCCATGAACGGCGCGGTGCAGGGCGATGCGATCGCGGTGGCCAGCACGCCGGTGAGGAAGGCGTCCACCGTCGGGTTTTTCGCCTGCAGGCTGGCCAGGCGGCTGGGCAGCACATTGCCGAACTCGAAGAGGCCGGCGAGGTTCAGGCCGATCAGCGCGAACAGCACCGCCAGACCCGCCACC
The DNA here is from genome assembly GCA_046314475.1 of Hydrogenophaga sp. Lineage (GTDB taxonomy): Bacteria > Pseudomonadota > Gammaproteobacteria > Burkholderiales > Burkholderiaceae_C > Hydrogenophaga. The sequence goes on along the minus strand of JBKBWW010000154.1, from coordinate 593 downwards.
ACCGTGGGGCTCTGCAACTGGAAGCCCCAGCCCAGCTGTTCACCGGCAGCGCGCAGGCCCAGCAGCAAGGCGCCGAGCGCGGTGAACGAGAGCACCACACCGGCGGTGTAGGCCAGGCCGTTGGCGCGGTGGGCCGCGCGGTCGTTGGCGTGTTTCGCGAACGCCATGACCTTGATGGCGAGCACCGGGAACACACAGGGCATGAGGTTGAGGATCAGGCCGCCTAGCAAGGCGCCCAGCAGCGCGGCACCCAGCGTGAGCGAGCTGGCGCTGCTCACGGGTGCCGCGGCGCGCGCGGCGTTGGCGTCGAGCGCGGCCTGCAGCGCGTCGGGCACGGCGGCGGGCAGCGGCGCCACCGCCGGCCAGGCGCCTTGCACCGGCACGTCCAGCCGCGCGCCAGCGAGCCCGGGGCCTTGGCCGGGCGGGTTGGCTTCGGCCACCACCAGCGCCAGCTGCGTGGGGCTCTCGCTGCGGTGGGGTGAGAGCGGCACGCGCGCGGTCCAGCGCGCACCGTCCCAGGCCTGGGTCCAGGGCGCGCCGGGTTCGATCAGGCCGGTGGTCTCGGGGTAGAACTCCAGCGCTTTGCCGCGCAA
>JBKBWW010000153.1:0-6847 GCA_046314475.1 Hydrogenophaga sp. | reverse complement strand
AGCGTGAGCCGCGTGGCCCTGGCCGCCATCCCCGAGCCGGTGCAACAAACCTCGGCCAACACCGCGCCGCCCTGGACGCCCCCCGGCGTGACCGGCGCGGGCCGTCCCTACAACCCGGTGGTCACACTCAACGGCTGGACCGCGCCCTGGCGGATGAACGCCGGGGTGAAGGAATTCCACCTGGTGGCCGAACCGGTGGTGCGCGAGATGGCGCCGGGCTTCATGGTCAACATGTGGGGCTACAACGGACAGAGCCCGGGCCCGACCATCGAGGTGGTCGAGGGCGATCAGGTGCGCCTGTACGTGACCAACCGTCTGCCCGAACACACGACCATGCACTGGCACGGCCAGCGCCTGCCCAACGGCATGGACGGCGTGGGTGGCCTGAACCAGCCGCAGATCAAGCCGGGCCAGACCTTTGTGTACGAGTTCACCGCGCGACGGCCCGGTACCTTCATGTACCACCCGCACGCCGATGAAATGACGCAAATGGCCATGGGCATGATGGGCCTGTGGATCACGCATCCGAAGGCGAGGCATCCGCTCATTGAAGACGTGCAGCGCGACTACTGTTTCCTGCTCAACGCCTTCGACGTGGAGCCCGGCAGCATGACACCGCAGGTCAACACCATGCTTGACCAAAACATCTGGAGCTGGAACAGCCGCGTGTTCCCCGGCATCACGCCGCTGGTGGCCAAGCTGGGCGAGCGGGTGCGTGTGCGGGTGGGCAACCTCACCATGACCAACCACCCGATCCACATCCACGGCATCGAGTTCGAGGTGACCGGCACCGACGGTGGCCCGACCCCCAAGGGCTCGCGCTGGCCCGAGGTGACGACCGACGTGGCGGTGGGCCAGATGCGCCAGCTGGAGTTCACCGCCGACGAACCGGGCGACTGGGCCATGCATTGCCACAAGAGCCACCACACCATGGGCGCCATGGGCCACGGCGTGCCCACCATGATCGGTGTGGACCACCGGGGGCTGGTCGCACCGTTGCAGCGCGCCGTGCCCGACTACATGGTGATGGGCGAGCGCGGCATGGCCGACATGGGCGAGATGCAGATGGAGCTGCCCGAGAACACCTTCCCCATGATGACCGGCACCGGGCCGTATGGCGCCATCGAAATGGGCGGCATGTTCACCACGCTCAAGGTGCGTGCCGACCAGAAGGCCGGCGACTACACCGACCCCGGCGTCTACAAGATGCCGCCGGGTACGCAGGCGCGGCTGGTGGACACCGGCGCGGCGCCTGCCGCCGCGCGCCCCACCGCCCCCACCCAACCCGCCAACACCAGCGTGCGCAAGCCCGCAGGCAGCCACGGCAACCATTGAACATTTCCCGGAGAACACCCATGAACTTCAAGACACGACGAAGCCTGCTGACCCTGCCCCTGGTGCTGGCCCTGCCGCGCGCCTTTGCCCACGGCGAACAGCACGGCAAAGCCGCCGGCCCAGTGGTGAAAGAACAGAAGGCCTGGGGCATCGCGGGCGAGCCGGCCCGGGCCCGACGCACGGTGGACATCCGCATGAGCGACGACATGAAAATGACGCCCAACCACATCGATGTGCGCGAGGGTGACACGCTGCGCATCCGCGCCATCAACGCGGGCCAGGTGCTGCACGAGATCGTGATCGGCACCGGCGATGAGCTCAAGGCCCACGCCGAGATGATGAAAAAGTTTCCCACCATGGAGCACGACGAGCCCTACATGGCGCACGTGGCACCCGGCAAGCGCGGCGAGATCGTCTGGACCTTCAACCGCCCCGGCGACTTCGAATTCGCCTGCCTGATCGCCGGCCACTTCGAAGCCGGCATGCGCGGCACCATCCGCGTCACCCCCAAAGCTTGATTCCCCAGGAGACCACCATGCAACGACGTTCCCTCATCAGCGCAGCCGCCGCCTTCGCCGCCGCTGCAAGCCTGCCCACCTGGGCACAAACACCCGCCGCCCTGCCGGTGCTGCAGGTCTGGAAAGACCCCAACTGCGGTTGTTGCCAGGACTGGGTGAACCACCTGCAGGCCGATGGTTTCCAGGTGCAGGTGTTCGACACCGGCAACACGGCGGTGCGCAAGCGCCTGGGCATGCCCGACAAATTCGGCTCCTGCCACACCGGCCTGATCGGTGGCTATGCGATCGAAGGCCATGTGAACGCGCGCGAGATCCGCCGTCTGCTGGCCGAAAACCCCAAGGCCATCGGCCTGGCCGTGCCCGGCATGCCGGTGGGCAGCCCGGGCATGGACGGCGCGGTCTACGGCGAGCGCCGCGACACCTACGACGTGGTGCTGGTGCAGCCCGACGGCACCGGCCGCGTGTACCAGCACTACGCGGGCAACACGGGTTTCAAGCGCACATCCACCACGGCCGAGGCCCTGCCCATGGCCGAAGGCGAGGTGCGCCGCGTGGACACGGCCGGCGGCAAGATCTCGCTCAAACACGGCGAGATCAAGAACCTGGACATGCCGCCCATGACCATGGTGTTCCAGGTGAGTGACCCGGCGCTGCTGGAGAAGGTGAAGGCTGGCGACAAGGTGCGCTTCACCGCCACCAAGGTCAACGGCGCCTACACCGTGACAAGCATCGAGGCCATGCCCTGAGCGGGTCTCGAAGGCGCGCGGAAACACGTGGTTGCAAGGGGGCATGCTAAGGTTCCGGCATGCCCCAAACCCTTCGCTACACCCTCATCTCGCTGCGCGAAATGGTGATGTCATTCGGCCCCTTTGCCCTGCTCACCATCGCCCTGTTGGGTCTGGCCTACTGGTGGCTCGATCCCAACCCGCCCAAGAAGGTGGTGCTGGCCACTGGGCCCGACCAGAGCGCCTACGCCGAGTTCGGCAAACGCTACGCCGAGGCGCTGAAGCGCTATGGCATCACCGTCGAACTCTTGTCGTCCGAAGGCTCGTCGGCCAACCTCGAACTGCTGCGCCAGGGCAAGGCCGATCTCGGCTTCGTGCAAGGTGGCACAGCCGACATCGGCTACGACGAGGACGACAGCATCACCTCGCTGGGCAGCCTGTTCGTCGAGCCGCTCTGGCTGTTCTACCGCGAAGACTCGGCCAGGCGCCTGCGCAAGTCGCCTCTGATCAGCAATCTCTCGGAGTTGAACGGCTGGCGGGTCAACGTGGGCACGGCGGGCAGCGGCGTGCCGCGCCTGTTCTCCACCCTGCTCGACGTGAACCGGGTAGACCCGAAACAACTGCGCCTGAGTGAACTGGAGCAAACCCCGGCCACGGTGGCGTTCTTGGGCGGCGAGATCGACGCGGTTGTCTTCGCCTCGGCACCCGAGTCCCTGATGGTGCAGATGCTGCTGCAGACGCCCGGCGTGAAGCTGCTGGACTTTGCGCAGAGCGAGGCCTATTCCCGGCGCTTCGGTTACCTCACGCCGGTGGTGATGCCGCAAGGCGTGGTGGATCTCGCGCGCAACATCCCCGCCCGCGACGTGCGCCTGGTGGCCTCCACCACCAGCCTGCTGGCGCACGGCGACACCCACCCCGCCATCCTGCAGCTGTTCGCGCAAACGGCCACCAGCCTGCACGGCGGTTCGGGCTGGTTCAGCAAGGCGGGCGAGTACCCCAGCCTGGAGCACAGCGAGGTGCCGGTCTCGCCCGAGGCCGCACGCGCCATCAAGAACGGTGCGCCCTTTCTGCAGCGCTACCTGCCCTTCTGGTTGGCCAACCTGATCGAACGCATGTGGCTCGCCATGGGCCTGATCCTGGCGCTGGCCCTGCCGCTCTCGCGCATCGTGCCCCCGCTCTACACCTTCCGCATCCGCAAGCGCGTGTTCCGCTGGTACGCCGAACTGCGCGACGTGGAGCAACGCTTCGAGGCCGATGCCGACAAGGCCGCCGACCTGGTCGAACAGCTCGACGCCATGGAATCGAAAGTGGAGAAAGTGGTGGTGCCGCTGTCGTACACCGACGAGCTCTACGCGCTGCGCAACAACATCCACCTGGTGAGGAAGAAGCTGCTGAGGAAGGTCTAGAGACGTTTTTCCGCAGGGCCGCCCCAAGGCAAAACAGCCCCCTCGGGGGGGCAGCGGACCTCGCGCAGCGGGGGAGCGTGGGGGCGTGCTAGATGCCGTCGGCTTTGATGCTGTTCAGCCACGCTTGACGCGTGACCTCATCCAAAGCCTCGTTCACCACCCCGTGGTCCGCCACCACGCGCAACTTGTCCTGCTCGATCAAACGGTCCAACCCGCGGCGGGTCATGGACAGCGAGCGGCCGTGGGGGCCGGCGAAGAGAAACAGCGTGCCGTGCGGGCTGGCCCAGGTGATCTGGCAACGAACGGCCTGACCGTCCTGCCACATGTCGACCCAGGTGCCCACGCTCAGCTGAGACACGGGTTGCTGCGCCGCCATCTCGGCCTTGAGTTCCACCCAGTCGCGCTGCAGGGGCTGCGTGTCCACAAACGAGGGTTGGGTGTCGGGCAGGGACTCGGGCGCGATGTCGTCCATGAAGCCGGTGTCGCGCGCCTCGGCGGGCTGCATCCAGGGCTCCAGATCGATGTCGCCCTGCTGGCTCGGCGGTGAGTCTTGGGGCGGTTCGGCACGCTGGGTTTTGTAGGCGGCTTCGTGCAAGCCCATCAGGGCCTGGAAAAAGGACTCCGCCTGCTCCCTCGGATAGTCGATGGAGTCCAGGCCTTCGCGCAAGGTGCGCAAGACACCGGGAATGATCTTGACCAGGCGCGGGCGGTTCAGGCTGGCCAGCGCGAGCTGGCTCGACCACAGCAGGTCGGGCAGGATGTCGGTGTAGCGCAAGGCCGGCACTTCGGAGGCGTCCATGCCCGTGGCGTTGGAGACTTCCAGCCGCGCCTGCGCCACCACCTGCGCCCACGGGCCGGTGAGGAAACGCCGCACCACACCCGGCGAGCGGGCGAAGTCGTTGCGCGAGCGGAATTCAGCGGCCACACGCTCGGCCAGCAGGTTGCGTTGCTCCACCCGCACCAGCGTCTTCACCGCCAGGCCACGCGCCTTCACCTGCTCCGGTGCCATCGCCTCGGTCTGCGACCGGTTGAAGCCTTGCAGCAAGCTGGAGAAGCGATCGGTGAGATCACCGCCGGGCTTCTGAAGCGCGTCGATGATGCCGCGCACCTGGCGCGAGAACCCGGCGTAGCCCCGGTCCTGCTCGTTCGTGTAGGCCAGGCTGTGTTCGGTGATGGCGTCGAGCAGGCGACGTGCAGGGTTCTGCCGGTCGGCGAAGAAGCGCGGTTCGGTGCGGGCCACCTGCAACAAGGCGGGCTTCATGTCCTGCAACATTTCGCGCACAGGCAGCAGCAAGCGCTCGTCGGCAGCGATCTGCTTGAGCATGAGCGAGACCACCTCGCTGGCCAACGTGCGCACCATGGCGTTGCCCGCCCCGGCGGTGCCTGGCGCTCGCACACCGTCCTCGTTGGGCTGGTCCAGGTTGCCCACCAGCAGCTGGTGCAGGTGGTCCAGGGTGAGCAGGGCCTCGGAGCCGGGCGCCGCTTCTTCCTGCGCCGCACCACCGCGGCGGCCCGCCGGCGCATCGCCCGTGAACGGGCGCGAGTCGGGCGACTGGATCACGGCATACCCCGCGGCCTGCACGCCCATGCGGTCAAGCAAGGCACTCAGCCGTGTGTAAAGACCCTGCAGCTCGTTGCCCAGCGAGATGGCGCCGGCTTGCAGCCAGCGTGAGCGAACAGCAGGTCCGATGTGCAGCCCCTTGAGCGTCTTCATCAACGCCCCCACCACCACATCGGCGCGCAGGGGATTGGCGTCCGGATTGACCACCTGCATGCCCTGCGCCGTGCACAGGCGGGCCGTGAGATCCACGACTTCATGGTCCACCGTCATGCTGACGATCTGCTGAACACGCGCCAGCTCCACCGTCTCCTGCACCTGGTCGTCGCCCATGAGTTCCAGCTCATCGAAGCTCACGGCTTTGGCAACGCGCGCATGGGTGTCGGTCGCGGGCAAAGCGTTGCCCACCGCGTCGGCGAGCGACTCGAGAAACCGGACGGCGATCACATCACGGTGGGATTCAAGTGCTGTGCGCGCCTCGACCAGGCCATGTTTGTCGTTGAGGTGCCTGGCCGACAGCTCCTTGTCCTTGAGCGCGGCGTGCAGCTTGTCCAGCCAACGGGGCACCCACTCGCGCGTCTGGGCGAGGGCCTCTTTGAGGCAGGCGTCAAAAGCCTGGGGCTGGGCATCCATGCGGGCGGTCTCTTTCGGTCAGGTGGACAAGGTGGGTATTTGGGCCATTGTGACGAAGCGCCACCCTGTTCACAACGTGGAAAAGACGCACAAAGCGCCGCCTGTTCAGGCCTTCTGCATCAAGGCCCGCCAGCCTTCAACACCGAGATTGCGCAAGGTCTGCAGGTTGCGCTCGACGATGGCCTCGGCGTCTCCGCCCTCGCTGGCCACGGCGCGTTCCACGCTCTCCTCGCGCAACAGGTGCAGCGTGGGAAACGGTGCGCGGTTGGTGCAGTTGGTCACGTCGTCAGGCTCGGTGCCCTCGAACTGGAACAGGGGGTGAAACGGTGCAACCTGGATCAGACCTTCAAGCTCGTGCTCAGCCACCACATCGTCCACCACGTTGAGAAAGTCGTTGAACACCTCGAAGTCGGGGAACAGCGTGGCGTGCACCAGCAGCGTGGTGTCGATGTCTTCGGCCGGCGTGTTCACCAGCAGGGTGAGTTCGCGGTCCAGATCGTCCAGAAACGCATCGAGGTGGCGCGCCTGGCTCACCACGATGCGCACCTGGTTCTTCACATACACCGCCCGCGCAAACGGGCACAGGTTCAGGCCGATCACGGCCTTTTCCAGCCAGTGGCGCGTGGCGGCTTCGACGTCAGTGATGTTGTTCATGGAGATTGTTCCGCCGCC
>JBKBWW010000152.1:0-6896 GCA_046314475.1 Hydrogenophaga sp. | reverse complement strand
GGGCGGGTCCATGTTTTTCCTGGGCGAAATTTATGTGGACATGGCCCTGCCGCCCACCGCGCCGGTTGAAGACCACTGCGGTACCTGCAGTGCCTGCATTGGCGCCTGCCCCACGCAGGCCATCGTGGCGCCGTACCGGCTGGACGCGCGCCGCTGCATCAGCTACCTCACCATCGAACACGCCGGCCCGATTCCGCTGGAATTTCGCCCGCTGGTGGGCAACCGCATTTACGGCTGCGACGACTGCCAGCTGGTCTGCCCCTGGAACAAGTTCGCCCAGCGCAGCGCCTTGCCAGACTTCGACGAACGCGCGGGGCTCAGCGGGTCACAGCTCGCCGCGCTCATGCGCTGGAGCGAAGCGCAGTTCCTGCAGCGCACCGAAGGCAGCCCGATCCGCCGCATCGGACACGAGCGCTGGCTGCGCAACATCGCCGTGGCCATGGGCAACGCGCTGCGGGCCAGGGAGGGCCTTGCCGATTCCGAACGCGCCGACATTGCGTTAGCGCTGCAGGCCCGGCTCGACCACCCGAGCGTTCTCGTGCGAGAACACGTGCGCTGGGCGTTGGATCAGCAGGCTGCTCAGGCCACGTAACGCAGCCGCAGTTCGCGCTTGAGCAGCTTGCCGCTGGGGTTCTTGGGCAATGTGTCGGCGAACACCACGCGTTTCGGGCTCTTGAAGGCGGCCATGTGCTGGTTGCAGTGCGCGATCACCTCGGCTTCGGTGAGGCTGTGCCCGGCCTTCACCACGATCACGGCGATCACCGCCTCGACCCACTTCGGATCGGGCAGGCCGATCACCGCCACCTCGCTCACCGCGCCGAGCCGGTAGATCATTTCTTCCACCTCGCGGCTGGCCACGTTCTCGCCGCCGGTCTTGATCATGTCCTTCTTGCGGTCCACCACGGTGATGAAGCCTTCCGCGTCGATGGTGGCGAGGTCGCCGCTGTGGAACCAGTCGCCCTGAAAGGCGGCCTGCGTTCGTTCGTCGTCGTGGAAGTAGCCGAGCATCAGGTGCGGGGAGCGGTGCACGATTTCGCCCACCTCGCCCACGGCCACATCCTGCATCGCGTCGTTGACCACCCGGGTTTCCACGTTCAACACCGCCTTGCCGCAGGAACCGGGTTTGCGCAGCTGGTCGTCGGGGCCGAGCATGGTGGCCAGTGGCGCAATCTCGGTCTGGCCATACAAATTCCAAAGCCGCACCCTGGGCAGGCGGCTGGCGAGTTCCTTCAACACCTCCACCGGCATGATGGACGCGCCGTAGTAGCCCTTGGCCAGACTGCCGAGTTTCCCGGCGTCAAACAATGGCGAGCGCAGCAACGCGATCCATACGGTGGGCGGTGCGAAAAAGCTGGTGATGCGGTGCTGTTCGATGAGCGCGAGCAGGTTGTCGGGCACCGGTTTGCTGGTGATGATGTTGCTGCTGCCGATGTAGATGGCCGGGCCGAAGAACACGTCGAGCTGGGCGCAGTGGTACAGCGGCAGCGCGTGCAGGCTGCGGTCGTCTTCGGCGATTTCGGCGTTGATCACGCAGCTCACGTACTGCCACAGCACCGCGTCGTGGGTGAGCATGGCGCCCTTGGGCGTGGACTCGGTGCCGCTGGTGTAGACGATCTGCGCCAGGTCAAAACTGCCCAGGTTCACCTCGGGCAACGGGTCCGGGCAGGCGGCCAGGTGGTCGAAGCGGTGCATGGCGGCATCGGGCTCGCTGGCGTCTTCGCTGGGCAGCCAGATGAAACGTTCCATCGCCGTGTCCAGCGCGGCGGCTTCGCGCGCCAGCGCGGCCAGGCCGCTGTCGGTGGCCAGCGTGCGGGCGCCCGCGTGGCGCAGGATGTAGGCCACCTCGTCGGCCTTGAGCATGAAGTTGATCGGCACCATCACCGCGCCGCGCCGGGCCAGCGCGAAGCGCAGGGCGGCAAAGCCGTGCGAATTGCGCGCCAGCACGGCCACCTTGTCGCCCTCGCCCACGCCCAGGGCCGCCAGGCCGGCGGCCACGCGGTCCACCAGCGCGTCGAACTCGGCATAGGTCCAGCGCACCGCGCCACAGGCCACGGCCAGCTTGTCGGGCAGGCGGCAGGCGCTGCGGTGCAGGGCGTCGGCAATCGTCTGGCGCCGGACGGCAGGATGAAGGGTGGAGGGCATGCAGGACTCCTGGGAAGCGGGCGGGTGGGACTGGCGTTGGGTCCATCCATTGAAAGCCAATCCTTGGCATTGGCCATGCGCGTTTTCACCAGCCCGCTGTCACGTTTGTTCACGGGTTGCTGCCTGCCAGGGGCAAACCCCGGGACTATCATCGCCGCATGAATGCCGCAACCGCCCTGCAGGAAGCCTTGATCCGGTGGGGTCGCGGCGTGCGCGCGGCGGTGGCGGCCTGGTGGCAGGTGCTGCTGCTGGGTGCACAGATTCTGGTGCTGTCGGTCACGCCTTCCAGCTACCGGCGGGGCGCCAACCGCATGGCCATCCTGAACAACCTGTACCTGGCCACCGCACCGCTGCTGACCTGGTTCCTGGTGCTGTCGGCCCTCATCAGCATCGTGCTCATCCGCATCGTGGTGGCCACCGCTTACAGCTACGGGCTCACGCAGTACGCCATCGAGGTGCTGGTGCGAACGCTGGTGCTGGAGCTGATCCCGCTGTACGCGGCGCTGTTTGTGGCCTTGCGCTATGCCATGCCGGGCGCCCAGCAGGTGCGCAAACAACTGTCGGAAGAACTGCGCAACGGCCAGGTGCGCGAACGCCAGGTGCTGATGCGGCTGGAGCTGCTGCCGCGGGCGCTGGGCAGCATGTTTTCGGTGCTGATGCTGGCGGCGCTGAGCTGTCTGGTGGCGCTGGTGCTGACCTACTTCACGCTGTACGGTTTTTCGCCCTGGGGGTTTCCGGCCTACACGCGCAGCGTGGGGCAGGTGTTCACGCCGGCAGTCTCGCTCATCTTCACGCTCAAGACCTTCTTCTTCAGCCTGGCCGTGGCCGTGGTGCCACTGGCCGGCAGTGCCCAGCGCGACGCCCTGGGGCGCTACAGCCGCCGCAGCGACATCTCGGAATTCGCCCGCCTTTTTTCGGTGGTGCTGATGATCGAGGTCGTGTCCCTGGTGGGCAACTACTACTGATGCACGCCCACGGATGCACATCCTTTCCACGCAGATTGAAACCGCATGAACCCCACACCGCCCGACCCACCCACGCCAGAAAGCGAAGGGGTGGCGCCCGCCGTGCGCCACCTGGAGATCAAGGCTGCGCTGCTCATGCTGCTGATGGTCGCCTTGCTGGTCGGCTCGGCGGCTTACGTTCTGTACGCCCGCGGCGTGTTCGAGAAGACGCAGCGCCTGGTGCTGATTGCCGACGACTCCGAAGGCGTGGTGGTGGGCATGGACATGACGTTTTCCGGCTTTGCCATCGGCCGCGTGGCACGCGTTGAATTGGGCGAGGACGGCAACGCGCGCATCCTCATCGACGTACCCGCCGAAGACGCGAAATGGCTGCGCACCTCCAGCATCTTCACCATGGAGCGGGGGCTGGTGGGGGGCACGCGCATCCGGGCCTACAGCGGCGTGCTGGACGACCCGCCGCTGGAAGATGGCGCCGAACGCACCGTGCTGCGTGGGGACACCGCCGCCGAGATCCCGAAACTCATGGCCTCGGTGCGCGAGCTGCTGGACAACCTCAAGGCGCTGACGGCGTCCGAGGCCGCGCTGGCGTCCAGCCTGGCCAATGTGCAGGCGCTCACCGAGCAGCTCAAGGGACCGCAGGGCGTGCTGGGTACGGTGATGGGCGGCGCGGAGAACGCGCAAAAGCTGGTGACCACCATCGACCGGGCCAATGCCCTGCTGGCCCGGGCGGACACGCTCACCGCCCGGCTGGACAGCCTGGTGGCGAATGCCGACCGGCAGGTGTTCGGGCAGGGCGAAGGCCCGGGCGGAACCGCCCAAGGCGGCCTCATGGGCGACGCCCGTGCCACCGTGCAGCAGCTCAACGGCCTGCTCGGTGACGCCCGCACCAGCCTGCAGAAAGTGGACAGCCTGCTGGTGGAGGCCCAGGGCATTGCCAGCAACACCCGAGAAGCCACCACCGACCTGGGCCGGCTGCGCGGTGAGGTCGAGTCCAGCCTGCGCAAGGTGGACAGCCTCATCAACGACATCAACCGCAAGTGGCCGTTTGCCCGCGATACCGAAATCCGACTGCCATGACCAGACCCACCCCCGCGCCGCCTGCGGCGTCACCCCCTCAGGGGGGCGGCTCCTGCGGACCGGCAAAGCCGGCTCCGCGAAGCCACTGGATGAAGGCCACTTCGCTCGTTGCAGCGCTTCTGCTCGCAGCTTGTTCGAGCGCCCCGCCAGCGCCCACCTGGCAGATGAATGCCAAGGGCAGTGCCGAGCGGGCCACCGAGGCCTGGCTGTCAGGGGACAGCCGGGTGGAACTGGCGGAGTTTGCCCGGGCGAGGGCCGAGGTGGCGCGCACCGGGCGGGCCGACTGGGTGGCGCGGCTGGAGTTGCTGCGCTGTGCCGGCCGGGTGGCTGCGCTGGAGTTCGAAGCCTGCACGGGCTTTGATGCCCTGGCAGCCGATGCCGCTCCCGCCGAGCAGGCCTACGCGCGCTACCTGAATGGCTCAGCCGAACCGGGGGATGCCGCTTTGCTGCCCGAGGCGCAACGCGCGGTGCTGGCGAACAGCGCTGCGCCGGAGGGCGCTGTGGCGGCCATCGCCGACCCTGTGTCTCGCCTGGTGGCCGCGGGTGTGTTGCTGCGCAGCGGCAGGGCCACACCGGGCGTGATCTCGCAGGCGGTGGACACCGCATCCGCCCAGGGCTGGCGCCGACCGTTGCTGGCGTGGCTCAAGGTGCAGCAGCAACGTGCGCAGGCCGTTGGCGACGCGGCGGCGGCTGCCGCAGTGCAGCGGCGCATCGACCTGGTGTTGTCCGGCGGTGGCTGAGCCCGAGCGGTCCTTCAGCGCAGCGGGATGGGGGTGCCCGGCGGCAACGCCACCGCTGTCACGCTGTTTTGCGGGGAACCCTCGATCACGCGGTCCGAGTAGGTCAGGTAGACCAGCGTGTTGCGGCTGCGGTCCACCATGCGCACCACGCGCAGCTTCTTGAACACCAGGGAAATGCGTTCGGTGAACACCTCTTCCTGCTGCCGCAGCGGATCGCCGGTAAAGCTCACCGGGCCCACCTGGGTGCATTCGATGCTCGCCTCGGCCTTGTCCTCGGCCAGACCCAGGCCGCCCTTGATGCCGCCCGTCTTGGCACGCGACACGTAGCAGGTCACCCCCTTGACCTTCGGGTCGTCGAATGCGTCCACCACGATCTTGTGATCGGGTCCGAAGAACTTGAACACCGTGTCCACCTCACCGATGGCCTGGGCCTGGGCGGTACCGCCAGCGAGCAGGGCCGCGCCCAACAGACTGGGCAGCAAAAGTGACTGGCGGTAAAGGCTTTTCATGGGCATTCCCGGAGTGGATGACTGAACACAGTGAACATCATGCGCCTGCCAGCGGCCGGAGAACGCCGAGCGCAAACGGCAGACTCAGCACGCCGAGCAGGGTGGAGAGTGTCACCAGCCCCGCCACGTACGGTCCGTTGTACCCCATGCGCGCTGCCAGCACATAGCAGCTGGAGGCGGTGGGCACGGCAGAGAACATGAGCAGCATGGTGGTCTGGGTCGGGTCCAGGCGGAACAGCAGCGCCAGGCCCAGTGCCATCAGCGGCATGCCGATGTGCTTGATCGACAGCACCAGGCCCCCCAGCGTCTTTGCGCTGGCCAGCATGCCGAACTGCATGCCCGCCCCCGCCGCCATCAATCCCAGGGCCAGCGAGGCCTGACCAATGCGGTTCACGGTGGGCTCCAGCCACGCCGGCAAGGAAAACCCCAGCAGGTTGGCGGCGAGTCCGGTGACCGTGCCGATGATCAGCGGGTTGCGCACCAGTTCGCGCAGGAAGCCCCGGTTGGCCTGGCGCGCCATCGGCCACACCGCGCCCACGTTGAACAGCGGCACGCACACGCCGATGAGCACGGCAATCATCAGCAGGCCCTCTGGCCCGGCGACCTTGTCGGCCAGCGCCAGCGCAATGAACGAATTGAAACGGAAGCCGACCTGGGCACTGGCGGCGTGCAGGCGCACGTCGAGCCGCCTGCCCACCCAGGGCCAGTGCGGCAGTGAATACGACAGCGCAATGGCCAGCACACCGAGGGCAACGCCTGCACCCATCAGGCTCGATGCAGCACCCGGATCCAGCGGACTTTTCACGATGCTGTGAAACAGCAGCACCGGGAACAGGAAGTAGTACACGAGGCTCTCCACCTGCTCCCACACCTTGCGGTTCAGCGCGGTGAAACGGCACACCAGGTAGCCGCAGAGGATGAGGGAGAAGTCTGGAAAGAGGAGTTGAGCGAAATTCACCGGGTGAGCATAACGGGCGCTTGCAGACGCGCCGCGTCAGGGTGTGCCGCTGTACCGGCAGGCGCTGAGCCGGGTCACGCCGCCGTCCGAGGGCAGCCAGTGCCCCAGCGGGCGGCAGCCCTCCGGGGTGCAGAGTTCGTAGTCGGGCACGAATTCGGACCGGCTGAGGTGGATGTGGGTGGGCGCGGTGTCCTGCGGTGTGTACTGGTACCAGCCGTCGCGCCACACTGCGCCGGGCGGCGGCTGTGCTCCGCGGCGGCGGCAAGTCGGACGCCGAGCGCGGGTCGGCGATCGCCGCCTGGCTCGTCGATCCGGACCGACGCGTCGACGGCTTCCAGGCCTATGTGCTCGCGTTCCTGACCGCCAAGCAAACGGTCCGGGCGTCCCTGCTGACGCAACCGCTCCGGACCGCCCATCCCGACGTCGCGGCCGCCCTCGAAGCCGAGGCCGAACGCCTGCTCGCCGTCCAGACCCGCTGCCGCGCCGTTCGGACCGCATGCGGGAC
>JBKBWW010000151.1:0-6930 GCA_046314475.1 Hydrogenophaga sp. | reverse complement strand
CGCACCCTTGGGCATGCCGGTGGTGCCCGACGTGTAGACGATGAGCGCGTCCTGCTCGGGCATGACGGCGTTGAGCTGCTGCTCGAATGCCTCGCGCTGCGCGGCATCGGTGGCCAGCGCGCGCCCTTCGGCCAGTGCGACTTCAAACGGTCGCAGGCAGGCTTCGTCGTAGTGCCGCATGCCCTTGGTGTCCACGGTCAGCACCTGTTTCAGGTCGGGCAGGCCATCGCCGTTGCGCATGGCGTCCAGCACCTTGTCGGTCTGCTCCTGGTCGCCGCAGACGGCGAACCCAGCACAACAGTGGCGCACGATGTATTGCAGCTCGGGCCAGGGGTTGGTCGGGTAGATGCCCACCGTCACGCCCCCCAGCGATTGCGCGGCCAGGTCGGCGTAAAACCACTCGGGTGAACCGTCGGAGGCGATCACCAGCTTGTCGCCCGCGCCAAAGCCCTGGGCGCGCAGGTAGAGGGCAAAGGCCTGCACCTTCTCGAAATACTCGGCCCAGGTGATGCCCTGCCAGATGCCGCGCACCTTCTCGCGCAGGGCGATGCGATCGGGCGTGTGGCGCGCGCGGTGGCGCAGCAGGCCGGGCAGGGTGGCTTGTCCTTCCCGCACACCCGGGGGCAGTTCGCGGTCGGCCATGGCCGAGTCGGGGCGGCTCATACCGGCGTTCTCGCAGCAGGGCCTTCGGTCAGGCCCAGATAGGCGGAGACCACGGCGGGATTGGCGGATACCTCGGCCGGCGTGCCTTCGGCGATCTTGCGGCCGAAGTTGAGCACCGTCACATGGTCGGAGATGTCCATGACGATGCCCATGTCGTGCTCGATCATCATCACGGTGATGCCTCGTTCTTCGCGGATGTCGAGAATGAACCGCGCGATGTCTTCGGTTTCTTCCTGGTTCATGCCCGAGACCATTTCGTCCAGCAACAGCAGGCGAGGGCGCATGGCCAGCGCCCGGCCCAGCTCCACCCGCTTTTGCAGGCCGTAGGACAAGGTGCCCACAGGCACGTCCCGGATGGTTTCAATCTCGAGGAATTCAACAATCTCTTCGGCGGCCTCGCGCGCCGCGATTTCAGCCCGGCGGGCCGGCCCCCAGAACAAGGCTGCACCCAGGATGCCGGTGTTCAGTTGCGCGTGCATGCCGGTCAGGATGTTGTTGATCACGGACTCGTGCTTGAACACGGCCAGGTTCTGGAAGGTGCGGGCCATGCCCCGGGCCGACAGCGCGTGGGCCGGCAGGCCGGTGATGTCCTCACCCTGAAAGTGGATGCGCCCGGTGGTGGGGTGCAACAGGCACGAGGCCATGTTGAACAGTGTGGTCTTGCCGGCGCCGTTGGGGCCGATGACGCTGTAGATCTGGCCGGGCAACACCTTCAGGTCGATGCCCGAGAGGGCGTCGAGTCCGCCAAAGCGTTTGGACACGCCCGTCATCTCCAGCATGGCTGGGCTCGTGCCGCTCATGACAACCACCTTTTGCGACGCTTGTAGTGTTTGACGTCCCGCATGCTGCGCCGCGTGTCGCTGCCGGCGCCCATGCCCAGATAGAACTCCTTGACGTCTTCGTTGGCCAGCAGCTTGGCGGGCTCACCATCGAGCACCACACGCCCGCGTTCCATGATGTAGCCGTAGTTGGCCACCGACAGCGCGAGCTGGGCGTTTTGCTCCACCAGCAGCACGGTCACGCCCTGCTCGTCGCGCAAGCGGCGCACGGCATCGAAGATCTCCGCAATGATTTGCGGCGCCAGCCCGAGCGAAGGCTCGTCCAGCAGCAACAGGCGCGGGCGCGACATCAACGCCCGGCCGATGGCGACCATCTGCTGTTGCCCGCCCGATAGGTAGCCCGAGACCCGGCCACGGTGCTGCTTGACGGCGGGGAACAGCTCGAACACCTGGTCCAGCCCGGCACTCACTTCACCGGCGGGACGCGAGTAGCCACCCATCAGCAGGTTCTCTTCCACGGTGAGTTTGTCGAACAGGCGGCGCCCTTCAGGCACCTGCACGATGCCCCGGCGCACGATCTCGTGGGGCGCAAAGCTGGTGAGCGAAACGCCTTCGTGGGTGATGGTGCCGCCCACGACCTCGCCATCTTCCGGATAGAGCACGCCGCAGATGGACTTGAGCACGGTGGACTTGCCCGCGCCGTTGCTGCCCAGCAGCGCCACGATCTGCCCGGGCCGGACCTCCAGCGAGGTGTCTCGCAAGGCCTCGACGGCGCGGTCGTAAAAGACCTGTAGGTTGGTGATGGTCAACATGCTGGGGTGTGTCGAAGTTGACGGATTCTAGAAAGCGCATTGCTTCATCGTCAACAAAAATGAGTGGTACTCAATTAGAAATGACCGCTTATTGCGTTGCAACATGCGAAAAGTGGTTAGTTAAGCTGTTGATATCAATGGATAAAGACTCTGTCGTCGGTGTTTTCCCTAACGGAATAATGTGGGCTTGGTGGCAAAGTTAAAGTGTCACTCAAATAAATGGGTGGCCTCCAGGTTGCCTCGCGTGCAACCCCCCATTCATCCCTTGCAGGAGCGCCAGTGAACCCCGCCACCTCCGTTGAAACCTTGTTCTCCGGTCTCTCAGAAGACGAGCAGGCCATCCTCGATCAGGCCGACCGTTTTGCACGCGAACAGCTCTACCCCTTGTCGGAGCGCATGGACCGCGAAGAGTGGTGGCCGGGCGATGTGTTCGCGCGCATTGGCGAGACCGGTTACTTCGGCATCCCGGTGCCCGAATCGCTGGGTGGCGCGGGCATGGACTTGTTCACCAGCGGCCTGGTGCTGCAGGCCTTTTCGCGCTGGAACCATGCGCTCGCCCTGAGCTGGGTGGCGCACGAGAACCTGTGCCTCTACAACATCTTTCGCAACGCCAACGACGAGCAGCGCCAGCGCTACGTGCCCGGCTTGTGCAGCGGCCAGCTGACCGGTGCCCTGGGGCTGACCGAACCCGGCGCGGGCTCGGACGCGCTGGGCGCCATGGCCACGACCGCCACGCGCGACGGCGACGACTACCTGCTCAACGGCCGCAAGATCTACATCACCAACGGCCCGGTGGCCGACGTGCTGCTGGTCTACGCCAAGACCGACAAGGCGCGCGGCGCCAAGGGCATCTCGGCCTTCATCGTCGAAAAAGACATGCCGGGTTTCAGCGTGGCGCAGAAGCTGATCAAGATGGGTTTTCGCGGCAGCCAGACCGGCGAACTGCTGTTCGACAACTGCCGCGTGCCCGCGCGCAACCTGGTGGGTGGGCTCGACGAGGGCGTGAAGGTGGTCATGAGCGGGCTGGACCTGGAGCGCGCCATGATCTCGCCGATTTGCCTCGGCATCGCGGAGCGGGCGCTGGAACTCTCGCTGGACTACGCCCGCACGCGGGTGCAGTTCGGCAAGCCCATTGGTGATTTCCAGATGATCCGGTCCAAGCTGGCCGACATGTATGTGTGGGTCGAGTCCATGCGCCTGTTCACCTACCAGGCCTTGCGCGCGGCCAACCAGATGGAAATTGGCGGCGGTGGGCGCGGCAGCATCCACAAGATCACCGCTGCCTCGGTCATGTACACGGCGGAGACCATGAACAAGGTGCTCAACGAAGCGGTGCAGATTCACGGTGGCACCGGCTACATCTGGGAGTCGGAAGTCAACCGCCTGTACCGCGCCATCAAGCTGCTGGAGATCGGCGCGGGCACGACCGAGGTGCGCAAGATCATCATCAGCGGGGAAATGCTCCGCGGCTGAACGACAACGACCCGGCATGAACGCGCTCATCGTCTACGCTCACCCCGAGCCCCATTCGTTCAACGCCGCGTTGCGCGACGCGGCAGCGGACCTGCTGCGCGGGCAAGGCCATGCCGTGGAGGTCTCGGACCTCTACGCCATGAACTTCAAGGCGGTGGTCGACCGCGATGATTTTCTGACCTGCCACGACGCGCAGCGGTTCAACGTCTCGCTCGAACAGCGCCATGCGCATGTCCATGGCGGCCTGGCCCCCGACATCCGCTCCGAGCTCGACCGCCTGCAGCGCGCCGACCTGCTGATCCTGCAGTTTCCGATGTGGTGGTTCGGCATGCCCGCGATCCTCAAGGGCTGGATCGATCGCGTGTTCGTCTCCGGCGCGGTCTACGGTCGAAGCGCCATGTTCGAACACGGCAAGCTGCGCGGAAAGCGCGCCCTGGTGTGTGTGACCACCGGCGCTCCCGCCGAGGCGTTCGGCCCGGGTTCACTCAACGGCGACGTGCTGGACCTGCTCGCGCCCCTGCACCGCGGTGTGTTGGCCTTCACCGGCATGACCGTGTTGCCACCCCACGTGGTCTGCCACGTGCCCTACGCGGGGGCCGAGGGCCGCGCCGGCATGTTGGACGCCTACCGCGCACATCTCCTGGGACTGGACGCGATGGTGCCTTTGCCCATGCCGCGAATGGCCGATCACCCCATGCCGCACGAAGGCGGAACGCGCCCTCGCGCGCAATAGTTCAACCCACGGAAAGTTGCCGATGATCCAGACCATCCGGTTGGAGCGCCCCAGCGCGGATCACGCCCGCCTCGTGCTGGCACGACCCGAACGCAAGAACGCTCTTCGCATCCAGGAACTCCAGGCCCTGGCCGAAGCCACCGCGTGCCTGCTGCAAGACCCGCCCAGGGTCTTGAGCATCGTGGGCGAAGGGACGTCGTTCGGGGTGGGTGGTGACATCCAGTCTTTCGGCGAAGCGCTGGACCAAGGCGCCATGGAGGCGTGGTTGCGCGAGGCCATCGGCCACTTCAATGCAGCCATCGAGGGGCTGCGGGCGCTGGACGCCGCCATCGTCGTGGGCATCCAGGGGCCGGTGGCCGGTGGCACCTTGGGACTGGTCTGGGCCGCCGACCATGTGATCGCCGCAGACAACCTCAGCCTGAACCTGGCCTATGCCCGGTTGGGCGGCAGTCCGGATGGCGGCACCTCCTGGTTTCTTCCGCGCCTGGTCAACCCCTTGCGGGCGTTTGAACTGTTCACCCTGACGCCCACGCTCAACGCCCACCAGGCCTGCAACTGGGGGCTGGTGAACCAGGTGGTGTCTTCAAGCGAATTGCCCGCCGCGGTCGACGCTGTTGTGGCCCGGTGGCTTGCGGTGCCGCCGCAGTCGCTGAAGAACTTCAAGCGCTTGTTGAAGGCGAGCGCCAACAACCCACTGCAGGGCCATTTGCTGGAAGAGATCGAGTGCTTTGTGCAGGCGGGCGAGCATCCTGAGTTCGTCGACAAGGTCCGGGCCTTCCTGGGCTGAGCCCAACCACTGCGTCAGCTCCATACCGCTGCGTAGGGCCTTGGGACCACGCCCGTGGCGTCCGGCCGGACATCCAACAGAATTCCCACGGCGTCTGTGTTGGCGCACCCGTTCTCGTCCCCTCCCAACCCCACCTCTGCGAGCCCCACCATGAAAGCTGCCTTCTCGATGCCCTCCTTGATGTCGGTCGTTGCCTGTGTGGCGGCCACCTTGAGCACGTCCGCTTCGGCCCAGGTCGATCCCACCCGCATGGTGGATGCATTCGAGCGCGTCGGCGGCAAGCACGAGGGATTCCGCCGCTCGGGCGCCAAGGGCATCTGCGCCACCGCCGAGTTCGTCGGCAGCGCGCAGGGCCGCGAGCTCTCAGCGTCGTCGGCCTTCAGTGGCCAGCCTGTGCCGGTGGTGGCGCGCTTCTCGATCGGGGGTGGCAATCCCAAGGCCCCCGACAACGGCAAGAGCCAGCGCAACATGGCCCTGCAGTTCGACCTGCCCGGCAACGAGACCTGGCAGATGGGCAACATCTCGGCGCCGATCTTCGGCGCGTCATCGCCCGAACAGATGCTGGCCCGCCTGGAGGTGGTCGCACCCGACCCCGAGACCAAAAAGCCCAACCCCGACAAGATCAAGGCCTTCAACGACGCCAACCCCGACACCCTGCTGCAAGGCAAGTATTTCGCCAGCCAGCCGGTGCCGGCGAGCTTCGGCAAGGTGAACTACTGGGGCGTGCATGCGTTTGCGTTCGTCAGTGCCGGTGGCAAGAAGCAATACGGCAAATGGATCTTCGAGCCAGTGGGCGGCACGCAGAGCCTGACCGACGAGGAGGCCCAGGCCAAAGGCCCCGATTTCCTGCACGCCGACCTGCGCCAGCGCGTGGCGGCCGGGGGTGTCGCGTTTGACTTCAACCTGCAACTCGCCCAGCCTGGCGACAAGCTCGACAGCGCCGTGACCCCCTTGCCGCAGGAGCGCCCCAAGGTCACCCTGGGTCGCCTCACCATCAAGGCCGTGGCGGCCGACTCCACCGGCCCCTGTGTGGCCATCAACTTCAACCCCATGGTGTTGCCCAAGGGTGTGGAGCCTTCGACCGATCCGATGCTCGCTGCGCGCGCTGCGCCGTATGCGGTATCGCTCGGCCGCCGCCTGGGTGAAGGCCCGAAACAGTGAGGGCGTGGCTCAAGACCGGCCTGTGCGTCGCGTTGTTTGCCGCGTCGGGCGCATTTGCCCAGACGACCGTCGGCGTGACGGTGACCACCGCACCGACCACCACCACGGCGGCGCCGACCCAGGACTTCGCGACCAACATCGCCAAGGCCGATCTCGCCAAACAAGGCATCACCAACCCGACCAATGCCCAGCTGGGCCTGGCCACCAGCAACGTGCAGGGTCTGCGCGACAGCGGCATGGGTTGGGGTGCCATCGCCAATTCGCTCGGCCTGCGCCTGGGTGATGTGGTGAGTTCCGCCAACCAGGCGAAGAAGGCCGACGAGGCGCGCGACGCCGCTGCGCAGAAGTCGCAGAAGACCGCCAAGACGCCGGGCTCCACCGTCGCAGCCGTGTCGGTCGGCACCGGTTTGTCGGGGGGTGGACAGGGCAGCGCGGGTGGCAAAGGCGGTGGCAAGGGTGGCGGTAACGGAGGTGGCAACGGAGGCGGCAATGGCGGTGGCGGTGGCGGTGGCGGTGGCGGTG
>JBKBWW010000150.1:0-7151 GCA_046314475.1 Hydrogenophaga sp. | reverse complement strand
CGCCAGCCCGCCAGCGCCCTGGGTTCGCGGCACCCCCTACCCCTGGCCCACCGGCAACAGCCCGCAAGGCGCCAACACCAGCGACGCCGACCGCTGGCCCCGCGCCGCGCCTGCGGGCGCAACGGCAGCGGGCGTCAACGGCCTGCACGACATGGGGGCGAACGCCTGGGAATGGGTGAGCGACGCCCAGGGCAACGAGCGCCGCACCATGGGCGGATCGTGGTGGTACGGGGCTTCGCAGATGAAGGCCGATGTGGTGACATGGAAGTCGGCCGATTTTGTCGCGGTCTACATCGGCTTTCGCTGCGCGTACCGCTGAGCCCAACCATTCAGGGCTTGCGCGCGACGGTGGTCGCGAACGACTTCACCGTGTTGCCCGGGGCCGCAAAGTCCTGGTGGCTGGACGCGATCACCTCCCAGCCGGCCAACCGGGTCTCCAGGAAATCCCGTGGAAACAGGCAATGCGTCTCGGGGTCGAACATGTCCATGTAGGTCGTGCCTTCAACCAGCACGTTCACCACCAGCGTGCCGCCCGGCACCAGGTGGGCCTGCAAGTCGTCCAGGGCGCGGTGTGCGCTGGCACAGTCCAGAAACATGAGCAGGCCGATGGAGACGATGGCCTCGAACTCCCCGGCCACCCGGTAGCGCGCGAGATCGGCCACCTGCGCCTGCACCGCGAGGCCCTCGGCGGTGCCCACCTGCTGCAGGTGGGCAATGGCGACCTCGCTGGCGTCCAGCGCGAGCACCGAACAGCCCTGGCGCGCGGCGGCCAGGGCCAGGTTGCCCATGCCGCAGCCGAAGTCGAGCACGCGGCCCCGCAGGTGTGGCAGCGCGGCCTGCTCGAAGGGGTTGAGCGCCGCTTCGGCCTGGTGGATCTGCTGCTCGAACTGGCGGTCGAAGAAGTCAACGCTGCGGTTGTTGCTCATGGGTGGCTCGCCCTTTCGGTGGCCGGTGTTCGGGTGCGGACCGATTCCCGGCGGTTCAAAATCGGCTCACAATATCAGTGCTTGCTAATTTACTTCCAAATAACGGAGACCAGATGCGCCCCAGCCACCTCGCCCTCTCGGTGCTGAGCACCCTCGCCCTGCTCGGCCCCACGGCAGCCCTGGCCAACAAGGCCGCCGCCATCGACGAGATGGAGGCCTACCTGGAGTTTGTGGACTACGGCGGCGGCGTGATCTTTGCCGAGCAGATCCCCAAGGACGACTGGAAAAAGTTCGTGCTGATCGACGCTCGCGACGCCGGGCAGTTTGCCAAAGGGCACATTCCGGGCGCGATCAACATGGACTGGCGCCAGGTGCTGGCCAAGCGGGCGTCGATCCCCAAAGACAAGCCTGTGCTGATCTACTGCAACACCGGCTCGCTGTCGGCACAGGCCGGTTTTGCGCTGCGTGTGGCGGGCTGGGACAACCTGCGCATCTTGCAGGGCGGCATGGAAGATTGGAAGGCCAAAGGCGGCTTTGACGCCGCGAGCCACGCCACCGGTGGTGTGAAGCACTGAACCCATTTGAGGAGCGCCCATGTTGTCGTCCACCTCCACCTTGTGCCGCTGGCTGGCCTGCACACTCGCCCTGGGCCTGAACGCCCTGAGCGTGTGTGCCACGGCGCAAACCGCGCCCGACATGCAGCCGCAGAAAGTCGGTCCCAACACGTACTACGTGCAAGGCCTGGCCGCGCTCGGCTCACCGGCCAACCAGAACTTCATCAGCAACGCCGGCTTTGTGGTGGCACCGCAGGGTGTGGTGGTGATCGACGCACTCGGCTCGCCCGCACTCGCGCGCCGGCTCGTGCAGAAGATTGGCGAGATCACGCCCAAGCCCATCACCCATGTGATCGTCACCCACTACCACGCCGACCACATCTACGGCCTGCAGGTGTTCAAGGAACTGGGCGCGCAGATCATTGCGCAGCAGGACGCGCGGACCTACCTGAACTCCGACACCGCCGCGCAGCGCCTGGTGGCTTCGCGCACCGAGCTCGCGCCCTGGGTGGACGACAACACGCGCCTGGTGCCGGCAGACCGCTGGCTCAACGACTCCACCACGCTGGAGCTGGCAGGCACGCGCTTTGTGGTGGAGCGGGTGGGCCCTTCGCACACGCCGGAAGATCTGGCCGTTCACGTGCCGAGCGAGCGTGTGCTGTTCGCGGGCGACCTCATGTTCGCCGGGCGCCTGCCGTTCGTGGGCCAGGCCGACAGCAACCAGTGGATCAGCTCGCTCGACCGCCTGCTGCGCTTTGACGTGGCCACGGTCGTGCCCGGCCACGGCGCCGCGTCCACCGAGCCGCGCAACGACATGGTGGTGATGCGCGACTACCTCACTTATTTGCGCAGCACCATGGGCAAGGCGGCCAAAGAGCTGGTGCCGTTCGAAGAGGCCTACAGCAACACCGACTGGAGTCGCTTCGAGCCCATGCCCATGTTCCGTTTTGCCAACCGCATGAACGCCTACAACACCTACCTGCTGATGGAAAAGGAAAGCCTGGGCGGGCGCTGAACCAGCCGCTGCGGCCATGCCGCAGAATCGCCGGGTGACCCCCACCCCCGATTCGCAAGACACCCCCTCAGCATCGCCAGCCTTGTCACCCGCCACCTGGCGCGGCGACCTCGGCGGCGCGCTCGGTGACCTGGGCACCCTGCTGCCCTTTCTGGTCGGCTTCATCGTGCTGGCCGGCGTGCATCCCACCTCCATCTTGCTGGCCTTCGGCCTGAGCCTCATCGCGGTCGGCTGGCGCCTGGGCATTCCCTTCCCGGTGCAACCCATGAAAGCCGTGGGCGCCGCGGCCCTGGCCAGTGCCATGGTGGGCGGGCACAACATGCCGGCCGTGCTCGCGATGGCCGCGCTGATCACCGGCGTGTTCTGGTTGATCGCCGCCTGGAGCGGCCTGGCGCACTGGCTGGCTCGCCACGTGTCGCGCGACGTGATCCACGGCGTGGTGCTCGGCCTGGGCATCGCGCTCATCGTGGCCGGGTTGCGCCGCATGGAAGGCGACGCGCTGCTGGGCGCGGCCTCGGTGGCGCTGGCGCTGGTGTTGCTGGGTCGAGGTGGCTGGCTCACCATGCCGGCTCTCATGGCCGTGGGCTGGTCCGTGGGCAGCTGGCGCCAGCCCGAGCTGCTGCAGACGCTGGCTCACACGCCATGGGCGCTGCACCTGCCCGAGCCGCAGTGGCCTGCGTTCCACCAGCCAGGCGTCTGGCTCGCCGCCATCAGCCTGGCCTCGGCACAAATACCGCTGACCTTCGGCAATGCCATCCTCGGCACCGTGGCCGAAACCCGCCGCCTCTTCCCCGCCGTGGCGCTGGACGAGAACCGCGCCGCGCGCGGCACCGGCCTCATGAACCTGCTGGCCGGCGGCCTGGGCGCGCCACCCATGTGCTTTGGTGCGGGCGGCATGGCCGCGCAGGTGGCGTGTGGCGCACGCACCGGCCGCGCACCCATCTTCCTGGGCAGCGTGTTGCTGCTCGCCGGCCTGTTCGCCAGCGGTCAGCTCACCGCCCTGCTAAGCCTGCTCCCCGCCGGCACGCTGGGCGCCATGCTCTTCGTGGCCGGCTTCTCACTCACCATCGGCACCGCCGGCAGTTCACGCGACAAGGAAGCCCGCGCCGTGCTGCTCACCACCGCCGCCGTGTCGGTGTGGAACGCAGGGGTGGGTGTGGTGGTGGGGGTGGTGCTGGAGGCTGGGTTGCGGGCGCGGGTGTTGCGGATTTGAGGTGCGGGCTCGGAACTTTGAATCGGTGCCGAACAGCGCTCCGGGTTGAAGGCCTCGGATCGGCAAGGCGTTGAGGTTCGCTCGTTTGCGACTGGGGCCACTCAAGACTGGTCTCGGTCATTCACATTGACGGACTTGAGCGGACGCGAAGGAAATCACCAGTCCTTGGGCAAATGGCGAAACGTACGGCGGCTTGGCTGCTCAAACCGGTCTCTCCACTGAGCGTCATGCCACGTGTCGCCCTGGCCGATACGCGCCACTGCAGCGAACTGCCAAAGGATTCCTGGTGACGCTGCGCAGCAGGAGTTCCAGGAAATTCAGACCAGCAGCGACTTCAAAGGGATCGAAGGATCGGCCAGAGAAGCCGGATTCACCAGCAAACCTGCCTCGATCAACTTGCGCGACATCATGTGGTCCAGCGGTGCGTTGACCGACTCTGCACACAGCAGTTTGCCGTCGACAACGTGAAACAGCGTGAAGCTGCTGGCGTTCGCCCCGGCGCGCCGTATGGTCTGCGGCGAAGTTGGTAGCAGTCCCGCCATCTGCAGGCGCATCGGGCCTTGCTCCGACCAGAACCAGGGCAATGACCTGTAGGGCTCCTCGCGACCCAGCAGCGTGGCCGCTGCGGTGCGCGCTTGGTCGTTGGCGTTCTGCACCGACTCCAGCCGAATCCGCGCGCCACCGGCGATGGGAAATGCGGCGCAGTCGCCGATTGCCAGAATCGCCGGATCTGACGTACGCATGCAGGCGTCCACCACGATCCCGTTGTCCACCACCAGACCGCAGTCGGCGGCCAGCCGCGCTTCGGGCACAGCGCCGATGCCAAGGACCAACTCGTCCACAGCCACGCGGTTGCCGTTCACCTGCATCGACAACAACCGACCTTCCTGCAACTCGAAGCCTTCGATGCGCACACCAATCTGCACCTCGGTGCCCATG
Source organism: Hydrogenophaga sp. (assembly GCA_046314475.1). Taxonomy (GTDB): domain Bacteria; phylum Pseudomonadota; class Gammaproteobacteria; order Burkholderiales; family Burkholderiaceae_C; genus Hydrogenophaga. The sequence continues at coordinate 2,504 of JBKBWW010000150.1, read as the reverse complement.
CTGCGGTGGTGCTCCAACACGTGTTCGCCCAGCGATGCCGAAACAGAGCGCCCCAGCAAGCGTGGCGCCACCTCCAGCACGGTCACGTCCAGTCCGAGCTGGCGCGCCGATGCTGCGAGCTCCAGGCCGATGAAACCGCCGCCCAGCACGGTGAGGCGCCGGCCTGCCGCAACCATCTCGCTCAGCCGGCTGCGCAAGCTGCGCGCATGCTCAGCATCGCGCAGCACATGCACGTTGAGCAGACCCGGCGGCAAGGCGTCGAGCGTGCGTGCGCGGGTGCCGGTGGCCAGCACCAGGTGCTGGTAGGCCAGTTGGTTGCCGGAGCGCAGCAGCACGCGCCGGGCTTCGCGGTCGATGGACACCACGGGGTCTCCCAGGTGCGTCTGCACGCCCTGCTCGGCGTACCAAGCTGCCGCTTTGTGCGGAGCGATGGTCTCGTCGGCGTTTTTTAGAAAGCTCTTGGACAGCGGCGGGCGCTGGTACGGCAGTTCGTGCTCTGCACTCACCAGATGCACGCGCCCGCCTTGCCCCGCCTCGGCCAGCGCAGCGCACAGGGCGGCGGCGGCGTGCCCGCCACCGACGATGACGATCGGGTCGGCGCTCATGCGTCGGCACCGCGCGCGCGGCGCAGTTTCGACTTCGGGTAATGACGCGTCAGGTAGTCGTGCGTCGCCTTTTCCACCGCAGGCAGGTTGTCGTGCAGGCGGCGCAGCAGGCCGATGAGCGTCTCGCGCTCTTTGTCGTTGAGCACGCTGAGAAACGCACGCTCGCGCTCCATCGCCAGTTCCAGGATCTCGTCGTGCAGGGCTCGGCCCTTGGGCGTGATGGTGGCCACGCGCAGGCGGCCGTCTGCGTCGTCCAGCCCGATGGTGATGAGCCCGCGTGTCTGCATGCTCTTGAAGGCGCGGCTCACCGACGCCTTGTCCATGCCGATGGTGCGAGAAATCGCCTGTGCGGTCAGCGACTTCTCGATCGCCAGCAGCACGAGCAGGCGCCAGGTTTCGATGCCGACGTTGAATGCGCTGAGGTAGGCGGTGGAAGCACCGCCCGAGAGCTTGTTGGCGATCCAGGTGAAGAACGCCGGCACATAGCGCTCGAGGTCGACCACCGCCGTGTCGTCAGCGACCTTGGACGAGGCCTTGCGCGTGGGCACCGAGGCGGGAGGCATCTTGCTCATGGAATGGGTTCGGAGGATGGCGAGGGCCTTATTGTTGCCGCTCGGGCAGGCGCACCACCAAGCCATCGAGCGCGGCCGACAGCTTGATCTGGCATCCCAGGCGGCTGCTGGGCAGGCGCTCGCTGGCGGTGCATTCCAGCATTTCCAGCTCGGTCTCCAGCGGAGCGGGCAGTTGGTCGGCAAACGCCTCGTCCACATACACATGGCAGGTCGCACACATGGCAGACCCGCCGCACTCGCCCACAATGCCGCGCACACCGGCCGACACGGCGGCCTGCATGAGGCTCTGGCCCTCGGGCACCTGCAACGTTCGGCTCAGCCCGCCGGCATCGATCAAGATCACATCAACCATGGCATGTCCTCTCAGGCGGGAATCAGGCGCACCGGCATCGAGGCCAGCGCACGCAGCGTGTTGTTGAGGCGGCGCTGCGGCGCGCCGATGAGTTCGATGCGCGAGACGCGTTTGGCCAGCGCGGTGAGCACCACCTCGCCTTCGAGCCGCGCCACCACCTGCCCCACGCAGCCGTGGATACCGGAGCCAAACGCCATGTGGCCCGCCGGGCGGCGCTGGATGTCGAAGCGGTCGGGGTCCGGCCACTGGCGTTCGTCGCGGTTGGCGGCGGCGAGAAACGTGACGATCTTGCTGTATTTGGGAATCTGCACGCCGAACAGCTCGGTGTCTTTCGAAGTGGTCCTGAAGAAGGTCTGCACCGACGACTCGAAGCGCAAGGCTTCTTCGAACGCGGGGCGGGCCAACGCGTGGTCGGCGCACAGCTGAGCGTACTGGTCGGGGTGGTTGGCCATGCACAGGATGGCGTTGCCGATGCCGTTGACGGTGGTGTCCACGCCGGCAGAGAGGAAGGAGCGCACCAGCAAGGGCGCTTCCTCAACGGTGATTTCACCGGCGTCGGCCGCCTGGTAGATCAGATCGCCAAACCCGCCGGGGCGCAGGTTGTCTCGCTGGCAGTGGGCCATGATCCAGGCCGTCACGGGCTGCACCAACTCGGCCGACTTCTGCAGGCGTTCGTTGCGCGGGCCAAAGGCGTTGAAGATCATGTTGCCGTACAGCAGCAGGTTCTCGCGGTTTGCCTCACCCACGCCCACCGCGTCCGGGAACACCTTGAGCGGATACACCTCGGACAGGTCTTTCACCGCGTCGATGGTCTCGCCCGCCGCCTGGCGCGCCAGCAATCGGTCCACCAGCGACTCAGCCTCTGCCGTGAAGGTGGCGCGGATCTGCATCACCGTCTTGGGCGAGAGGATGCGCGCCAGGATCGCACGGGCCTTGGTGTGCGAAGGCGGGTCTGCCTCCAGGATCAGGCTCTTG
>JBKBWW010000149.1:0-7235 GCA_046314475.1 Hydrogenophaga sp. | reverse complement strand
TTGGCGCGACTGCGCCATGAAGGGCGCCGAGCTCATCGTGCGCTGCCAGGGCTACATGTACCCCGCGAAGGACCAGCAGGTGCTCATGGCCAAGGCCATGGCCTGGGCCAACAACACCTATGTGGCGGTGGCCAACGCCTCGGGCTTCGACGGTGTGTACAGCTACTTCGGGCACAGCGCCATCGTCGGTTTTGACGGCCGCACGATGGGCGAATGCGGTGAAGAGGACTACGGCATCCAATACGCCGCGCTCTCCACCAGCCTGATCCGCGACTTCCGCAAGAACGCACAGAGCGAGAACCATTTGTTCAAGCTGCTGCACCGCGGCTACACCGGCATGATCAATTCGCGCGAGGGCGACAAGGGTGTGGCCGCCTGCCCCTACGACTTCTACGCGCGCTGGGTCAACGACCCCGAAGGCACGCAGAAGGCGGTGGAGGCGATCACGCGGCCCATGGTGGGCACCGAAGAATGCCCGATCGAGGGCATCCCCAACCCGGACACAGTGGGTCACCGCTGAAGCGCAGTGGTGAGGGTTGAACAAGCCGATCCGCTGGCGGACTGGCGGCTGTCCGACGAGCCGTACTACCGGCCTGTGGGCAACGAGATCGCGGCCTTCGAGGCCGCGCGCAGCGCGCGCCTGCCGGTGCTGCTGAAAGGCCCCACCGGTTGCGGCAAGACGCGGTTTGTGGAGCACATGGCCTGGCGCCTCAAGCTGCCTCTGGTGACGGTGGCCTGCCACGAAGACCTGACCGCCAGCGACCTCTCGGGCCGTTGGTTGCTCGACGAGAAGGGCACCCGCTGGCTCGACGGTCCGCTGGCCCTGGCCGCGCGCCACGGGGCGCTGTGTTACCTCGACGAACTGCTCGAAGCGCGATCGGACACCACGGTGCTGCTGCACCCGCTGGCCGACACGCGCCGCGTGCTGCCGCTGGAGCGCTGCGGTGAACTGCTGCACGCGTATCCCGACTTTCAACTGGTGGTCAGCTACAACCCCGGTTACCAGGGCCTGCACAAGAGCCTGAAGCCGTCCACCCGCCAGCGCTTTGTGGCGCTGGCTTTTGAGCACCCCGAGCCCGCGGTGGAGGCGGCCATTGTGGTGCGTGAGGGTGGGGTGGACGAGGCGCTGGCGCTGCGCCTGGTGCAGCTCGCCGTGCGCACCCGGCGCATGGCCGACGAGGGCGTGTTCGAAGGCGCGTCCACCCGCATGCTGGTGCACGCCGCGCTCTTGGTGCGCGCGGGCCTGGCGCCGCAGGCAGCTGCCTTGCAGGCGGTGGCCGATCCGCTGAGCGACGAGGCCGATGTGCTCGCGGCCTTGCACGGCCTGGTGCGCGCCAGCTTCTGAAACAGGCGACGTGCAGGCCGACGCCGACCCGCAGCTCACCGTGCCGCTGGTGGCGCGCGCGCTGTGGGGCGATTCGATCGATGTGAGTCCGCTCTCTGGCGGTGAGCTCCTTGCGCAGCGGGCGGTGCTCACGCGGCCCATGCCCGGCCGGGGCGGTGACCGTTGGGTGCTACACCTGCCGCCACCCGAGGCAGGCAGCGCGAGCGACCAGGCACTCGCCGTGGCCTGCCACGCCGCGGCCCACCGCCAGTTCGGCGGTCCACCCCAGCCGCGTGCGGGACTCAAGCCCATCCAGCAGGTGTTGCTGGGCGTGCTGGAAGACGCGCGCGTGGAATGGCTCGCGCTGCAGGAGCTGCCCGGCCTGCGGGCGGTGTGGAGGCCGTTTCATGGCGGTGATGCCGCCTCGCGCGGCAACGGGTTCGAAGACCTGCTCGCGCGCCTCTCGGCCAGCCTGCTCGACCCCGATCAACCGGAGCCGCATCCCTGGGTGGCGCGCGTGCGCCAGCTGTTCTTTGAAGCCGACGGCCACACACTGGCCCTTCGGACGGCCCAAGCGGTGCGCGAGGCCGCGTCCACGCTGGGCCACGACATCGGCCAGATGCGCCTGCCGTTCAACGCGCGCACCTACCGCGTGCACGCCGCCTACCGCGACGACAACAGCCACCTCTGGCTGCCCGACGACAGCCTGCCGACCTCCGATGTGTCCCTCACGCTGGACGCCGAGCCGCCGCGCGAAGAGGGTGGTGCGGCGCAAACCGTTGACGAACTGCCCGCTCCGCTGGAGCCCGACGCGGTGCACGCCGAGTGGGACCACCGCATTGGCCGCTACCGGGCCGACTGGTGCAGCGTCTTCTCATCCCCGCCGGACCCACGGCCCGCAACCGCCACGGCATCCGCCTGGCACGGTGATGCACGGCGATTGGCGCACCAGCTTGCCGCGCTGCGGGGCCGGCTGCAGCGCGCAGGCGGGCGCGACCACAGCGGCGACCACCTGCACGCCGCCGCGCTGGTGGAAGCGGGTGTGGACCAACGCCTGGGCCGCACGCCCGACGGTCGCATTCACCAGCGCCAGCAGCGCCTGCCCACACCGCTGGCGGTGCTGCTGCTGGTCGATGCCTCGCGCTCCACCGCGGGCCCGGGCTGGGCGGGTGCCCGGTCGGTGCTGCACGACATGCAGGCCAGCACCCTCACCACCGCGCACGCGCTGCAAAGCCTGGGCCACCGCACCGCCGTGTCGGCCTTCTCCAGCCACGGCCGCCACCGCGTTTTCATGCCCAGCCTCAAGGCCTGGGGTGAACCGGTGAAGGGCCGTGCCCTGCCGCCGCTGCCCAGCGAGGGTTCCACCCGCCTGGGCGCGGTGCTGCGCCACGGCCTGCACCTGTGCCGCACCGATGCGCAGCAGCACCCCGGCTGGCGGCGCGTGATCCTGCTGGTGACCGATGGCGAACTGCACGACGTGGACGTGCACGACCCGGCCTACCTCGGGGCCGACCTGCAGCGCGCACTGGTCGAAGCCGCACGCCAAGGCGTGGGTGTGGGCAGCCTGCTGTGGACCGGCGCCACGCTGCGCACCACCGACCCCGCGTTCGACCACGCCAGCCGCCAGCGCGTGCAGCACCCACGTGGGTTCGCGCAGGGCGTGGTCGCACTGCTGCGCGCGCTGCTTTAGCCCCGCATCGCACCCGGATGGGGCCGCGCAGGGCCGGACTTCATGAATCGATGGCATCGATCGAGTTCATGAAAAACAATCACTTTCAAGAGTGGACCTTCGCCCCTACAGTCGCCCCCAGGCCATACGGGCCACAGAACAAACAGGAGACATCGACATGCACAAAGTCCTCAGCGGCATCCGCGTGCTGGAGCAAGGCACGTTCATCACCGGACCGGCCGCGGGCATGTTCCTCGCCGACCTCGGTGCCGAGGTGATCAAGCTGGAGCAGCCGGGCACGGGAGACCCCTTCCGTTCGTTCAAGGGCGGGCTCTACAGCCCTCATTTCCAGACCTACAACCGCAACAAGCGCAGCATCACGCTCAACCCCAAACTGCCGCAGGACGCGGCTGTGTTCGACGAGCTGGTGAAGGACGTGGATGTGTACATCCAGAACTTCCGCCCGGGTGCGGCGGACCGTCTGGGTGCGGGCGAGGCCAGGTTGCGCGAACTCAACCCCCGGCTCATCTACTGCGCCATCAGCGGCTTTGGCCAGACCGGGCCCGCCGCGGGCCGCCCGGCCTACGACTCGGTGGCGCAGGCCGCCAGTGGTTTCCTCAAGCTGCTGGTGAACCCCGGCAACCCGCGCGTGGTGGGCCCGGCGGTGGCCGACGCCATGACCGGCATCTACGCCGCCTACGGCATCCTGGGCGCGCTGGTGGAGCGCAGCCGCACCGGCGTGGGCCGCAAGGTCGAGGTGTCGATGCTGGAGGCCATGTGCCACTTCAACCTCGATGCCTTCACCCACTATTTCTCCGAGAACGAGATCATGGGTCCGTTCAGCCGCCCGAGCGTTTCGCAGTCCTATGTGTTGGAGTGCGCCGATGGCTTGTGGATCGCCCTGCACATGTCGTCGCCCGAAAAATTCTGGCAAGGGCTGGCCAACGCCATCGAGCGCCCGACGCTGTTTGAAGACGCGCGATTTGCGACGCGCGATGCGCGCATCGCCCACCAGGACGAACTGATCGTGTTGCTCGGCGGCCTGTTCCGCCAGCACGACCGCGCCACCTGGTGCCAGCGCCTGGAGGCCGAGGACGTGCCGCACGCCCCGATGTACGACACGCAGGAAGCCATGGAAGATCCGCAAGCCAAGCACCTGCAGCTCAAGGTGAGCGCACCGCACCCCGAGGGCGGGGAATGGCACACCATCCGCTCACCGGTGAGCTTTGACGGCGAGCGTGCGCTCGAAGTGACCGCGCCGCCCACGCTGGGTGCCGACAACGACGACATCGTCGAACCCATCCGTGAGCGCCTGCGCACCGCGAGCCCCACACCCGCCTGACAGGCCCCCGAGAAAAACGAAGAGAGAGACAACATGAATCCATCGAACGAAAACGAACTGACCCAGGCGGTGCTGGAGCGCCTGAGCGGTGCCACCGATCCGCGCTTCGCGCAGGTCATGACCTCGCTGATCAACCACCTGCACGCCTTCATCCGCGAGGTGGATCTGAAGCCCGACGAGTGGATGAACGGCATCCAGTTCCTCACAGCGGTGGGGCAGGCGTGTGACGACAAGCGCCAGGAGTTCATCCTGCTGTCCGACACGCTGGGCGCGTCGATGATGGTGGTCATGCTGGACCAGGCGCGTGCCATGGCGAAAGACCGCGCCCGCCTGAACGCCACCGAAGCCACCGAGGCCACCCACGCCACGGTGCAGGGCCCTTACTACTGGGAAGGTGCACCCGAGCAGCCGCTGGGCGCCAACATCGCCGAGGGCGTGGTGGGCGAGCCCACCTTCTACAGCGGGCGCATTTTCGACACCGCCGGTCAGCCGCTCAAGGGCGCCTTGCTCGACATCTGGTCGGGCGATGGCGAAGGCAACTACGACATGCAGATCGCCGGTGCCGGCATGGCCGCCCGTGCGCGCGTGCGCACCGACGACGAAGGCCGCTACTGGTTCTGGTCGATCCGGCCTTCCTACTACCCGGTGCCGGTGGACGGTCCGGTCGGTCGCATGCTCGACGGCATGGGGCGCCACCCCAACCGCCCCGGCCACATCCACATGGTGGTGTCCGCCACCGGGCACGTGCCCGTGACCACCCACCTGTTCGTGGCCAACAGCCCCTACCTCGATTCCGACGCGGTGTTCGGCGTTCGCCCCAGCCTGATCGTGGAGTACGAATCGCACCCCGCCGGCCAGGCCCCCGATGGTCGCGTGATGGACAGCACCTACTGGTCTGCCCACTACGACTTCCATCTCGAACCCCAAGCCGCCTGACGAGAACACCCCATGAAAATCGGCAAAGAAACCGTTCCCCGCACCGCCATCTGCACGTCCGACGAGAACACCATCGTCGTGCGCGGCCAGGACCTGTGCCAGGACCTGATCGGCCACCTGTCCTTTGCGGACTACTTTTTCCTGCTGCTCACCGGGCGCAAGCCCGATGCCGCCTGTAGCGCGGTGCTCAACGCGACCCTGGTGGCGATTGCCGAACACGGCTTCGTGCCCAGCGTGCAGGCCAGCCGCATGACCTTTGCCGCGGCGCCCGATGCGCTGCAAGGCGCGGTGGCCGCGGGCATCCTGGGCTGCGGCTCGGTGATCCTGGGCGCGTCTGAAACCGCTGGCCGCCTGTTTGCCAGCGTGGCCGCGCGCATGGATGCCGGCGTGTCCCTGGACGACGCGGCCACCGAGGCCATCACCGAGCTCAAGGCCGCGCGCCGCGCCATCCCGGGCTACGGCCACCCGCTGCACAAGGCCCGCGACCCGCGCGTGGACCGCCTCATCGAGGTGGCCACCCAGGCCGGTGCCGACCTGCGCTACGTGCACATCGCGCAGGCGCTGGAGCGGGTGATCCCCGGCATCGTTGGCCGCGACCTGCGCATGAACGTGTCGGCCGCTATTCCGGCCGTGCTCATGGGTGTGGGTTTTCCGGTGGCGTCGTTGCGCGGCGTGCCCATCCTGGCGCGCACCGCCGGCCTCATCGCCCACCTGGCCGAAGAGGCCGAGCAGCCCAGCGGCTTTGCGCTGTCTTACCAGGCCACGCGCGAGCTGCAGTACGACGGCGTTTTGCCCGACGGTTTCGGGGCGCACGCATGAGGCGCGCGCCACCCTGTTTCTGGTTTTTCGGCGCCGCGTCCTGAAGGAGGATCGCCCGCCATTGTTCGGTTCCCGCTTGCTTTCTTTCAACCATAAATGGGCTTTGCCCAAAACAGGAGACAACTTCCATGCGCTCGAAGATCAAATTGCTCAGCGGCCTTGTGCTGGGTCTGGTGTGCGGCTTTGCGAATGCCCAAGCCACCGACTGGCCTACCAAACCCATCCGTATCGTGGTGGGCTTCGCGGCCGGCACCCCACCCGACATCTTTGCCCGGATGTACGGCGACTACGCGTCCAAAAAACTCGGCGTGCCGGTCCTGGTTGACAACAAGCCGGGTGCGGCGGGCAACCTGTCCACCGACATCGTGGCCAAGGCCCCGGCCGACGGCTACACCTTCCTCTACAACCTGTCGACGGCGTTCACGATCAACCCGTTCATTTATTCCAAACTCCCGTTCGACCCCGAGAAAGATCTGGTGCCCGTGGCCACCACCATGCGCCAGGGCCTGGTGCTGATCACCAACCCGAACTTCCCTTCCAAGACCATCCGCGATCTGGTCGCCGCAGCCAAGGTCAAGCCCGGTGGTTATTCGCACGCCTCGTATGGCGCGGGCAGCCCGTCGCACCTGATCGTGGAGTGGTTCAAGGAAGAGGCCAAGATCGACATGCTGCACGTGCCCTACCGCGCCAGCCCGGTGGCCGATCTGCTCGGTGGCCAGGTGGACACGCTCATGGAGCCCATCGCCACCGCATCGCCCCTGATCGCCAGCGGTCGCGCCAGGGCCCTGGCCTACTCGGACACCACGCGCCACCCGTCGATTCCCGATGTGCCCACCTTGTCGGAAGTGGTGCCCGGCCTGAGCGTGACCTCGTGGCACGGCATCTGGGCCGCATCGGCCACGCCGGCCGCCGTGTTGACCCGTTTCAACAGCGTGATGGTGGAAGCCGCCAACGACCCCGACATGCAGAAGCGCATCCGCGCCCTGAACGTCGAACCCCTGGGCGTGTCGCGCGCCGAGATGGCGTCGATGGTGCGCCGCGATGCCGAGATCTTCGGTCGCATCGTCAAGGCCAAGAACATCACCTTGGACTGAGCGGCTTCGCTCGGCAAAGCCGCCCCTTCGGGGGCGGTTTTTTTTGGCCCG
>JBKBWW010000148.1:0-7393 GCA_046314475.1 Hydrogenophaga sp. | reverse complement strand
CTGAAGGGCCTTGATGAGGATTTCTGCGCCGCGGAGTTCTTGGGTGGCTGTGCCGGTGGCGGCAGCGGCCGAGGCCAGTTCGGCCTTGTTGATTTCCATGATGAACCTTTCGAGAATTTCTCTGACGAAATACCTTGGGTGCCTCTTGACCAACCCTTGTGGGGCGGTGTCGAGACTTGAGACCAGTGGCCATGAGCGGGCACATACCCCGCCGGACCCTGATCCGTTTGCCGTGTTTTGAAGTGCAGCGCGGATTATCGCACTGCAACAAGGGCCCGGCCAAGCGGCCACCGGTGCAACGGCCTCAAAAAAGCCGGCATCTTGGCTGCGATGAGACAATCTGGCCACTGGTCCACCGTTGGCCGCGCTCTTGTTCAAGCATGTCCGCCTCTCTCTCCTCCCCTTCCAACGCCTCGCCCGACGCGGCCAATTCCATCAACCTGATGGCGCCCTCGCTGCGGCGGCGCATGGCGTGCTGGCTCTACGAAGGCACCTTGATGTTCGGCGTGGTCTTTCTCGTCGGTGTGCTGTTCACCACCAGCTATGTGTTGTCCTCGTTCACCCAGTCGGGCAACGCGCTGGACAACCGCTATTTGCAGCAGGCCCTGGTGTTCGTGGCCTTCGGCATCTACTTCGGCTGGTTCTGGGCCAAGGGGCAGACCCTGGCCATGAAGACCTGGCACATCCGCGTGGTCGACCGGCACGGCAACGCGCTGACGCAAGGCCGCGCGCTGTGGCGCTACGTGCTGTCGTGGCTGTGGCTGTTGCCCCCGCTGGCGGTGGCAGGGCTCATGCAGTTGTCGGGGCAACAACTCTCGGTGCTGCTGGTGGGCTGGATCGTGATCTGGGCGCTGCTGTCGCGCTTTCACGCCCAGCGCCAGTTTTTGCACGATGCCCTGGCGGGCACGCGCCTGGTGCATTTCAAGCCGGTGGAGGACACCAGCAAACCCCGGCACTGGTGGAGTTGAGAACATGGGCCTGGATCACGACCGCGAACCCGTCAACGCACAAAAGCTGCGCACAGGCGCCTCCCGCATGTGGCACGCCTTCGGCTACTCGGTGGCCGGTTTGCGTTCGGGCTGGGGCGAGACCGCGTTCCGCCAGGAAGCGCTTGCCGCCATCGTCATGGTTCCGCTGGCGTTCTGGGTAGGGCAGACCTGGGTGGAAACCGCCTTGCTCGCTGGCTCGGTGATGCTGGTGATGATGGTCGAGCTGCTCAACACCGGCATCGAGACGGCCATCGACCGCATTGGCCCGGAATGGCACGACCTCTCCAAACGCGCCAAGGACATGGGCAGCGCCGCCGTGCTGCTCAGCCTGCTGCTTTGCGTGGGCATCTGGCTCGCGGCAGCCTGGGCCCGCTGGGCCTGATCACCCAAGACATCTCATGACAATGCCTGCCTTTTCACTGTGTGTGTACTGCGGTTCCCGCCCAGGCGTCGATCCCGCGTTTGCCGACACGGCGCGCGCCGTGGGCCGATGGATTGGCGAACACGGTGGCCAGCTGGTGTACGGCGGTGGACGCAACGGCCTCATGGGCATCGTGGCCGACGCCACCATGGCTGCAGGCGGTCAAGTCGTCGGCATCATCCCGAAAGCGCTGGTCGAGCGGGAGTGGGCCCACCACGGCTGCACCGAATTGCACGTGGTAGACAACATGCACGAACGCAAACGGATGATGGCCGACAAGGCCGACGCGTTCCTGGCCTTGCCCGGCGGCATCGGCACGTTTGAAGAATTTTTTGAAGTCTGGGCCTGGCGCCAGCTGGGTTACCACGACAAACCGGTGGGCCTGCTCAATGTGGCGGGCTACTACGACGGCTTGATGGCCTTCATGCGCACGGGTGTGGAGCAGCAGTTCATGAGCGCTTCGCAGATGGCGCTGATTCGCGTCGAGCGTGACACTCTCAAGCTGTTGCCTGAACTCGTACAGGCCGCCGGCATGGCGCCCGCAGCCCGCATCGACGCGATTTAGAAACGCGGGCCGCTCAGACCGCGGTTTCGTCTTCTTCCCCGGTGCGGATGCGCACCACACGTTCAACCGAGGTCACGAAGATCTTGCCGTCGCCGATCTTGCCGGTGCGGGCCGCGCGAATGATGGCGTCCACACAGCGCTCCACGTCCACCGTCTTCACCACCACCTCGACCTTCACCTTGGGCAGGAAGTCGACCACGTATTCCGCGCCGCGGTAGAGCTCGGTGTGGCCCTTTTGGCGCCCGAAGCCCTTGACCTCGGTCACGGTCAGACCGGTCACGCCCTGCTCGGCCAGGGCCTCGCGCACCTCTTCGAGCTTGAACGGTTTGATGACGGCGGTGATCTGTTTCATGCAATGTCTCCAGGGCGTGGCTTGTGGGAAGGGCGTTGTCGATTCATTATGCCCAAGGCCCCCGCTCCTGTTCGTACACTGCGCGCTCAACCCAAGCACCCGCACATGAACACCCACGCCCTGCCCCGCCACGTTCCCATCACCGTCGCTTACCGCGGTGGTCATCCCGAAAACATCCACCACGGCTCGCTGGCCGTCGTGAACGCGCAAGGCCAATTGCTCGCCAGCGTGGGCGACATGGAATCGCCGCTCTTCACACGCTCGTCGCTCAAACCCTTTCAGGCCATGCCCTTGATTGCGCATTCGGCGGAGCGCTACGACCTGAGCGACGCGGACGTGGCGCTGCTCTGCGCGAGCCACAGCGGCGAGCCCATGCACGTGGAGCGCGCCGCGGCGCTGCTCGCCAGGATCGGCGCCAGTGAATCCAGCCTGGCCTGCGGCAGCCACGTGCCCTTTTTCTTCGGCGTCAACGGCGTCACGCCCGAGCCGGGCGCCCGCTTCAACCGCCTGCACCACAACTGCTCGGGCAAACACACCGGCATGCTTTTGCTGGCCCATGCCCTGGGAGCACCGCAAGGCGGTTATCTCGACAGTGGTCACGCGGTGCAGTTGGAAATTGCCCGCAGCGTGAGCCACTTCTCGGGCGTGCCGGTGGACCAGCTCGTGCGCGGAACCGACGGTTGCAGCGCGCCCAACTACGCCCTACCCCTGCGCGCGCTCGCACACGCCTTCGCCCGCCTGACACTTTCAGAGCCCGATCCGGTCTACGGCACCGCACCACTGCGCATCGCCCGCGCCATGAGCCGGCACCCCGAACTGGTCAGCGGCCAGGGTCGCAACGACCTGGCGCTGATGCGCGCCGGGCGTGGCGACTGGGTGAGCAAGGTGGGTGCCGACGGCGTGCAGGTGCTCGCCAGCTTCAGCCGCGGCATCGGCATCGCGGCCAAGGTGAGCGACGGTCTGTTGCCGCCCTTGATGGTGGCCTTCGTCTCGGCCATGGAGCAGTTGGGTTGGGTTGACGGCGAAAGCCGCGCCGCTCTGTCCAGCCTCATCCCGCCACCGCTGAAGAACGCTGCCGGCATCGAGGTCGGCGAGATGCGCGCCGTGCTGGAACTGCAGAAAACCTGACCAAAATCAGGCCCTGTATTTGCTCGTGATCGGGTAGCGCCAGTCCTTGCCGAAACTGCGGTGGGTCACACGAATGCCCACTGGTGCCTGGCGGCGCTTGTACTCGTTGATGCGGATCAGGCGCACCACCTTATCCACATCCGCGCGATCAAACCCGGCGGCCACGATGCTGTCGGGGCTCTGGTCGTTTTCCATGTAGCGCTCGATGATCGCGTCCAGCACCGGGTACTCGGGCAAGCTGTCCTGGTCTTTCTGGTCGGGGCGCAGCTCGGCGCTCGGCGGGCGCACGATGATGCGTTCGGGAATCGGGTTGGCGCCCGTGCCATACGGGTCGTGCGCGTTGCGCCAGCGGGCCAGTTTGAAGACCATGGTCTTGGCCACGTCCTTGATCACCGCGAAGCCGCCCGCCATGTCGCCGTAGAGCGTGCAGTACCCGGTGGCCATCTCGCTCTTGTTGCCGGTGGTGAGCACGATGCTGCCGAACTTGTTGGACAGCGCCATGAGCAGCGTGCCTCGGATGCGCGCCTGCAGGTTTTCTTCGGTCGTGTCCTCGGGCAGGCCGGCGAACTCGTTGGCCAGGCTGGCCTTGAACGCTTCGAACTGCGGCGCGATGCCGATCTCGTCGTAGCGCACGCCCAGGCGCTCGGCCATGTCGCGCGCGTCGATCCAGGAAATGTCGGCCGTGTAGGGCGAGGGCATCATGACCGTGCGCACGCGGTCCTTGCCCAGCGCGTCCACCGCGATCGCCAGCACCAGCGCCGAATCGATACCGCCCGACAGACCGAGGATGGCGCCGGGAAAACCGTTCTTGCCCAGGTAGTCGCGCACGCCCAGCACCAACGCGTGCCACAGGTCGGCCTCGGGGCTGTGGGCGCGGTCGGTCTCGGCGGTGATCTGCCAGCCCGTGCCCTGCCGCGTGAAGGCCGCGTCAAACAAAGTTTCTTCAAAACTCACCGCACGCCCGGCCAGAGCGCCGTCGGCCGCCAGCACGAAGCTGCGGCCTTCGAACACGATCTCGTCCTGCCCGCCCACCAGGTGCGCATAAACCAAGGGCAGACCCGTGGCCTGGCAGCGCACGCGCATGGCGGCTTCGCGGTCGCCGCCCTTGCCGGCGTGAAACGGCGAGGCGTTGATGACCGCCAGCACCTCGGCACCGGCGGCTTTCGCATCGGCGGCGGGAGCGTCGAACCAGGCGTCTTCGCAGATCAGCAGGCCCACACGCACGCGCTGGCCGTCGTTGCCGGTCACGTCGAACACGCAGGTGTCCTGGCCCGGCACGAAGTAGCGGCGCTCGTCGAACACCTGGTAGTTGGGCAGCTCGCGTTTGGCGTAGGTGTGGGTCACTGCGCCGGCGTGCAGCACGCTGGCTGCGTTGTGCAGGTGGGCCACCGACACACTGCGTTCGCGCCGCTGGCCACCGGCCACCCCTGGCCGTGCGGGATGTCCCACAACGATGTGCAGGCCTTTGAGGTGGGCCGTGCCGGCCGCCACGACTTTGAGGGCATCATCACAGGCATCGACAAACGCAGGCCGCAAGTACAGGTCTTCGGCGGCGTAACCGCACAGGGCCAACTCGGGGGTCAGCAGCAGGTTCACGCCGCGGGCGTGGGCCGCTTCGGCGGTATCGATCATCTTCCGGGCGTTGCCCGCCATGTCGCCCACCACAAAGTTGAGCTGGGCCACGCAAATGGAAAGAGTCATGGGGTCTGAAAACGTTGCGAAATGGGCCTTGAGCTCGCTGTGTGTCGGAGCTGCAGGTGGGTGAAATCGATTATGTCACCCGGGTGTTTTCGTCCCCGGCAGAGATCGCAGAGTCCGCGTGGAACGCGCTGCTGGCCCTCGACCCCGATCCGAGCCCCTTCATGCGCCACGAATACCTGGTGGCCATGCACGAGAGCGGCAGCGCGCGACCCCGCGCGGGCTGGCAAGCGCAGTTCGTGACGCTCTGGCGCAGCGACGAACTTCAAGCCGCTTGCCCGATGTACCTCAAGAACAACTCGTACGGCGAGTACGTGTTCGACTGGGCCTGGGCCAACGCTTACTCGCAGCACGGGTTGGACTACTACCCCAAGGCGCTGGTGGCCGTGCCTTTCACGCCGGTGCCGGGAGCGCGGCTGCTCGCGCGCGGTGCAGCGGCTCGCACCGCTCTGGTGAAGGCAATGATCCAGCAGGTGCGCGACGAGGACTTGTCATCCATCCACCTGCTCTTTGCACAACCACAAGACGTGAAGGCGTGCGAAGACGCCGGCATGATGCTTCGCCACACCGTGCAGTTTCACTGGACAAACGAGACGCCTTCACTTGAAGGCCTGCCGTCAACCTTCACCAGCTTCGACCATTTCCTCACCAGCCTGCAGCAAGAGAAACGCAAGAAGATCCGCCAGGAACGGCGCAAGGTGGCCGAAGCGGGTGTCACGTTTCGCTGGTCGCGCGGCGCCGACATTTCGGAAGTGGACTGGGACTTCTTTTACCGCTGCTACGAACGCACCTACCTCGAACACGGCAACGCGCCCTACCTCAACCGCGACTTCTTCCGCCGCATGGCGCAGACCATGCCGCAGCACTGGCTGCTGTTTGTGGCTGAGCGCGAAGGCCAGGCCATCGCCTGCAGCCTGATCGGCATCGACGACACCCACCGCGTGGCCTATGGCCGCTACTGGGGCGCGCTGGAGCGGGTGGACTGCCTGCACTTCGAGGCCTGCTACTACGCGCCGCTGGCCTGGTGCATTGAGCATGGCTTCCAGCGTTTCGAGGGTGGGGCCCAGGGCGAACACAAGATGGCGCGCGCCCTGCTCCCGGTCAAGACCACCAGCGCGCACTGGTTGGCCCACCCGTCGTTTGCCGATGCGGTGCAGCGATTTCTGGAGCGCGAGAGCCAGGGCATCGGCCAGTACATGGACCACCTCGCCCAGCGCAACCCGCTCAAGACAGGTCTCGCCGTGCGGGATGTGGCCCCGCCCCTGACCGAACTGTGAAGCGCAGACACCTGGCGTTGCTTCGATAAACTCGGTCGCCATGGACGAAACCGACGCCTTCTTCACCCAGAGCATCGTGGGCGCGCCCTTCTCGGTGCTGCTGGGGCGCCGCCAAGGCGCGCCCCATGCCTCGACGCAGGGCTTGGAGGTGTCACTCGCCAAGGGCAACGTTGGCCTGACCGATGGCTGGCGAAGCTGGGCGGTGCTCGACCACCTCGACACACCTGCCGGCACACCCCGGCGCCGACCCAAACGCCTGCGCCGCTGGCTGGAGCGACACGCCCTCGTCATCGCCCTCATGGGCGTGTTGATGGCCTTGGGCAGCGCGGTGTTCTGGGCCATCGTGTGGCTCCCCACTTCCGGCTGGGTGCCGGCCACCTGGATGGAGCGCTGGCCATGGATCTGAAAACACCCCAGGACACGTTGACCATCGACCCGGTGGCCATGAACGTCGTCAACCGCGTGGCGGTGGGCGGCAAACTGCACGGTGAACTGGAATTCAACGGCGGGTTGCTGGTGCAGGGCGAAGTCTCGGGTCACATCCGCGTGAATGGCCCACTCATCATCTGGACCGGCGCTGTGGTGCGCGGGCGCATCCGCGTGCTGGGCGATCTCTACTTGTTTGGCCACCTGGGCGCTGCCGGCGGCAGCGCGGTGGAGACCAGCCTCGAGTGCCAGGGCATGGCCTACGTGGCCCGAAGCGGCGTGTCCACCGGCTCACTCGCGGCGCGGCGGATGCAACTCTACGAAGGGGCGAGTCTGCTGGGCCCTTTCAAGACCTTGGGGCCCGGGGACAACCTGCCGGTGTTGAACGACGTGTTGCCCGACCCCACTGCCAGCTGATCAGCCCTTCTTCGCTTCGTAGGCGGCCATGCCGTCCACGATTTCCTTGTGGGCGGCGTCCTTGCCTTCCCAGCCGATCACCTTGACCCACTTGCCCGGCTCCAGGTCTTTGTAGTGCTC
>JBKBWW010000147.1:0-7416 GCA_046314475.1 Hydrogenophaga sp. | reverse complement strand
CCAGCCAGGCCCTGGCCACGCCGGGCCGCCGCCGTGCGCATGCCGTGCACACCCAGCCAGCCGTGGCTGAAAGACGCCGCGCCGCAGGCCACCGTCTGCCCTTGGTCCCGCACCGAAGCGAAGAGCGTTCCATTGGCACGGCTCAGCGAGCGCGAACGGCTGGCGCCGTCCACGGGGTCCAGCCCCTCTCCCAGGAACATGGCCATCCACGCGGCATCGGGCTGGCTGTCCAGATCGGCGGGTGCACCGCCCAGCAAGGCGAGCAGCCTCTGGACGTCGCCGGTCATCGTCAGGGTCGGCTGTTCGCGTCGCCAGCCGCGCTGCGTCAGGGCGTCAAACCAGGGCTGAAACGCCGGCAGATCGGGCAGACGCAAGCGTGGCTCGAAACCCCGCGCGGCGTAGCGCGCGAACAGGGTGGGCAAGCGTTCGGGGTCGTGTGCGCCGTGGTGCAGCGGCACAGCGCTGCGGGCACGGCCCATGGTGCCGTGGTCCATGGGCAGCAGCCAGTCTGGGAGCGTTTCCACCACCTCGGGTGCTACCGCCTGCAGCGTGGCGCGTTCGATGGCTTCGACATCGGCAGCGGTCAGCATGGACTCGCCGCGCCGCTCAGCTGTTGCTGGCCGCGATGCCCCAGCGCGCCAGCGCCGCGTCGTCGCTAACGCGGGCGTCGACCCAGCGCGCGCCCTCCGGCGTCTGCTCTTTCTTCCAGAACGGAGCCTGGGTCTTGAGGTAGTCCATGAGGAATTCGCAGGCCTGGAAGCTCTGGCCGCGGTGCGCCGAGCTCACGACCACCAGCACGATCTGGTCCAGCGGCTGCAGCAGGCCCACGCGGTGGATCACGCGGGCGCCGAAGATGTTGAAGCGGCGGTGCGCCTCGTCGATCATGGCCTCGATGGACTTTTCGGTCATGCCGGGATAGTGCTCCAGCTCCATGGTGCTCACGCTCAGACCGTCGTTTCTGTCCCTGACCGTGCCGATGAAGCTGCAGACCGCGCCGACACCCTTCTCCGTTGCGCGCAGACGGGCAACCTCGGTGCTGAGGTCGAAGTCTTCGGTCTGGATGCTGACGCGGGTGCTCATTTCACCCCCCGGTGACTGGCGGAAAGAATCCGATCTCTGCGCCTTCGGTGAGCGACGCGGTCTCGTCGCTCATGGTCTGGTTCAAGGCCACACGCACCGACTTGCCGGGCGCCAGCGCGTCGGCGTAAGCGCCACCACGCGCCACCAACTCGGCCCGTAGCGCAGCCAAGGTGCTGGCCTGCGTGTCGAGGGCTTCGCTGCCGGTGCCCAGGGCCTCGCGGATGGACGCGAAATAACGCAACTGGACTTTCATGCGAGCAGGTCCGACAAAGAGATGAAAGAAACCGGATCGCCATGGGCAATCGTGGTGCCGGCCGGGTTGTCGACCAGTCCGTCGGCCCACACCGTCGAGGTGAGCACGCCCGAACTCTGGTTGGGAAACAAATCAAGCCCCCCGGCGGTGTTGCGGCGCACGCGCAAAAACTCACGGCGCTTGTCGGCCTTGCCCAATGTGAAGTGGGCGGGCAGCGTGGTGGTCTTCAGCGCCGTCGATTCAACCCCTTGCAGGCGCAACAGGAAAGGTCGCACCAGCAGCAGGAAGGTCACGAAGCTGGACACCGGGTTGCCCGGCAGACCGATGAAGTGGCAAGGCTGGGGCGCATCGGCGCCGGCATCGCGCTTCACGGTGCCGTAGGCAAACGGCTTGCCCGGCTTCATGGCGATCTGCCAGAGGTCCAGGCTGCCGAGCTGTTGCACCGCGGGTTTGATGTGGTCTTCTTCGCCCACCGACACGCCGCCGCTGGTGAGGATGAGGTCGTGATGATCGGCGGCGGTCTTGAGCGCGGCCAGCGTGGCGTCGCGCCGGTCCGGCACGATGCCCAGGTCGCTCACCTCGCAGCCCAGGCGGTGCAGCAGCGCGCGCAGGAAAAAGCGGTTGGAGTTGTAGATGGCGCCGGGCTTCATGGCCTCGGGCGGCACCTCACCCGGCATCACGAGTTCGTCGCCGGTGGAGAAAAGCGCCACCCGAGGGCGCGCCACCACGCTCAGGTGTGCCAGCCCCAGGCTCGCGGCCAGGCCCAGGCTCGCGGGCGACAGGCGTTCGCCACGGGCCAGCACCACGGCACCACGCATCACGTCTTCGCCGGCACGCCGCACCCATTGGCCGGGCTGGGGAACGGCCTGGATGTGCACACCGTGGATGCTGCCACCCACCTCGATGGTGTCTTCCTGCATCACCACCGCGTCGGCCCCGGCGGGCATGGGCGCGCCGGTGAAAATGCGCGCGCAGGTGCCGGGCTCCAGCGGTTCGCCCGCGTGGCCAGCGGCAATGCGCTGCGTGACGGCCAGCACCTGGCCGGCTTCGCTCACATCGGCCGCGCGCAAGGCGTAGCCGTCCATGGACGAGTTGTCGTTGGGCGGCACCTGGAGCGCGGACACCAGGTCTTGTGCCAGCACGCGGCCGTCGGCATCGAAAGTGGCCACGGTTTCGATGGTTTGCAACGGCACGGCATGCGCCAGCACCTTGACCATGGCGTCGCCCAGCGACATCAGGGGCGCGCGTTGCTGAAGTGGTGGAGGCGTGGTCATGGCAGGCTGTGCGGGGTGCGGTATTCGAAGCACTCTGCATTGTCGACCAACCACGCGGCCACGTCATCGGCGCCATTCAAATCCAGCACGGGGCAATGGGCGGCCACCGGCAGCGCACCGGCGTCATCGGTGGCGATGGCCACGATGTGCGGATCGTCGGGGAAACGCAGTGGTTTGCCATGGGCCTGCCGCCAGACCTCGACCTTGGGCAGGTTGCTCTGCTTGAAGCCCTCCACCAGCACCCAGTCCACATCGGCGCTCAGCTGGGCAATGAGGTCGTGCACCGAGTGCTCGGTGATGGCTTCGAGTTCGCGCATGAGCACCAGGCGTTTGGGCGACGCAGCCAGCACCTCGAAGGCGCCCGCCTCGCGGTGGCGCCAGGTGTCTTTGCCCGGGTGATCGATGTCGAAGCTGTGGTGCGCGTGCTTGACCACCGACACGCGCTGGCCGCGCAGCCTGAGCGCGGGAATCAGCTGTTCGACCAGCGTGGTTTTGCCCGATCCCGAGAAGCCGGCGAAGCCAACGACCCTCATGCGCGGGCGCAATGCTCGGCCACAAAGGCCTGCACGGCGGCCGTGCTCGCCGGCATCACGCGCACGCGCTTGGGCAGGTCTTCAATGCCTTCAAACTGCGGCGGGCGGTGCGGCTGCTGTCCGAGCGCTTCGACGATGGTTTCGGCGAACTTGATCGGCAACGCCGTTTCCAGAACGATCATGGGCACGCCGGTTTGCAGATGTTCGCGTGCCACCTTCACGCCGTCGGCGGTGTGGGTGTCGATCATCGCGCCGTGGCGCTGGAACACGTCGCGGATCGCGTCCAGGCGGTTCTCGTGCGTGCTCTTGCCGCTGCGAAAACCGTAGCGGGTGGCGGCATCGGCAAACGCCGGATCGCCGCCCAGGTCAAAGCGACCTTCACGCGCCAGCGCGTCGCCGAACAAGGCTTTGACGCGGGCGCCGTCGCGACCCAGCAGGTCGAACACAAAGCGCTCGAAATTGCTCGCCTTGGAAATGTCCATCGACGGGCTGGAGGTTTCGTGCGTGTCGGCACTGGCGCGCACGCGGTACACGCCGGTGCGGAAGAACTCGTCGAGCACGTCGTTTTCGTTGGTGGCCACCACCAGTTGTTCGATCGGCAAGCCCATCTGGCGCGCCACGTGACCTGCGCAGACGTTGCCGAAATTGCCGCTGGGCACGGTGAACGAGACACGCTCGGTCTCGTTGGTGGTCGCCTGGAAATAGCCCGCGAAGTAATAGACGACCTGGGCGAGCAGACGCGCCCAGTTGATCGAGTTGACGGTGCCTATTCTGTGCTCGCGCTTGAACGCCAGGTCGTTGCTGACGTTCTTGACGATGTCCTGGCAGTCGTCGAACACACCTTCAATGGCGATGTTGTGGATGTTCTGGTCCATCAGGCTGAACATCTGCGCTTGCTGAAACGGGCTCATGCGGCCGTGTGGGCTGAGCATGAACACTCGCACGCCCTTTTTGCCGCGCATGGCGTACTCGGCCGCGCTGCCCGTGTCGCCCGAGGTGGCACCGAGGATGTTGAGCTCTTCGCCACGCCGCGCCAGTTCGTACTCGAACAGGTTGCCCAGCAACTGCATCGCCATGTCCTTGAAGGCCAGCGTGGGGCCGTTGGACAAGGCTTCCAGGTAAAAACCGGATTCGAGCTTCTTCAGCGGCACGATCTGCGGTGTGCCGTAGACCGCTTCGGTGTAGGTCCGCTGACACAGCGCGCGCAGGTGGGCGGGCGGAATGTCGTCGATGTAAAGCGAGAGCACTTCAAAGGCGAGAGACGCGTATCCGCCGGCCGCGCCCTGGTTGAACACCTGGCGCCAGCGAGCCATGGTGGCCGCATCGACCTGCGGGTAGCGCTCGGGCAGGTACAGACCACCATCGGGCGCCAGGCCTTCCAGCAGGATCTCGCAGAAGTGCTTGCGCGCCGGGTCGCCACGCGTGGACAGGTACAACATCAGTTCAGCTCTTCCTTGCGGATGCGCACGATGGGTGCGAGCACGGTGGGCAGCTTCTGCAGCTGCGCCAGGGCGTCGTTCATGGTGCCTTCGCGGGTGTTGTGCGTGAGGATGATCAGGTCGGTGGACGTGCCTCCCTCGCCGCTCACCTCGTCGGCCTCACGTTGCAGTACCGCGTCGATGCTGATGCCGGCAGTGGCCAGCAAGCCGGTGACCTGGGCCAGCACGCCGGCCTCGTCGGCCACGCGCAGGCGCAGGTAGTAGCTCGTGACCACCTCGCTCATGGGCAGCACGCGCAGGTCGCTCATGGCGTCGGGCTGAAAGGCCAGGTGCGGCACACGGTGGTGCGGGTCGGCGGTGTGCAGGCGGGTGATGTCCACCAGGTCGGCGATCACGGCGCTGGCGGTGGGCTCGCTGCCCGCGCCCTTGCCGTAGTACAGCGTGGTGCCCACGGCATCGCCCTGCACCACCACCGCGTTCATCGCGCCTTCCACATTGGCGATCAGGCGCTTGGACGGCACCAGGCTCGGGTGCACGCGCAGCTCGATGCCCTGGGCCGTGCGCTTGGTGATGCCCAGCAGCTTGATGCGGTAGCCGAGCTGTTCGGCGTACTTGATGTCGGTGGCGCCCAGCTGGGTGATGCCTTCCACATAGGCCTTGTCGAATTGCACCGGGATGCCGAAGGCGATCGCGCTCATCAGCGTGACCTTGTGCGCTGCGTCCACGCCTTCGATGTCGAAGGTCGGGTCGGTCTCGGCGTAGCCCAGGCGCTGCGCCTCCTTGAGCACGACGGCAAAGTCCAGGCCCTTGTCGCGCATCTCGGAGAGGATGAAGTTGGTCGTGCCGTTGATGATGCCGGCGATCCACTGGATGCTGTTGGCCGTCAAGCCCTCGCGCAGTGCCTTGATGATGGGAATGCCACCAGCCACGGCCGCTTCAAACGCCACCATCACGCCCTTGGCCGAAGCCGCGGCGAAGATCTCGGTGCCGTGCACGGCCAACAGGGCCTTGTTGGCGGTGACCACATGTTTGCCTGCAGCGATGGCTTCCATCACCAGTGCCTTGGCGATGCCGTAGCCACCGATGAGCTCGATCACGATGTCGATGTCGGGGTTGGCGATGACGGCTCGTGCGTCGTTCACCACTTTCACGTTCGGACCGACGATGGACTGCGCGCGCGCGGTGTCGAGGTCGGCCACCATGGTGATTTCAATGCCGCGACCGGCGCGCCGGCGGATCTCTTCCTGGTTGCGCTGCAGCACGTTGAACGTGCCGCTGCCCACGGTGCCTATGCCCAGAAGGCCTACTTGGATCGGTTTCATGTCGGTCATGGTTGGGTGCAAAAAATCAGGTGCCGTGGCGTTTTCGCCAGCCTTCGAAGAACCGGGCGACGCGGTTGATGGCCTCGCGCAGGTCGTCTTCGTGTGGCAGGAACACGATGCGGAAATGCTGGTTGTCGGGGTAGTTGAAGCCGGAGCCCTGCACCAGCATCACGCGCGTTTCCTGCAGCAGTTCCAGGAACATCTGCTGGTCGTCCTCGATCGGGTACATCTTCGGATCGAGCTTGGGGAACATGTAGAGCGCAGCCGACGGCTTGACGCAGCTCACACCCGGAATGGCGGTGATCAGCTCGTGGGCGAGATCGCGTTGGCGGCGCAGCCGGCCGCCCTCGCCCACCAAATCGTTGATGCTCTGGTAGCCGCCGAGCGCCGTTTGAATCGCCCACTGGCCCGGCACGTTGGCGCACAGGCGCATGTTCGAGAGCATGTTGAGGCCCTCGATGTAGTCCTTGGCTGGCTTCTTGTCTCCCGAGACGATGAGCCAGCCCGCGCGGTAACCGCACGAGCGGTAGCTCTTGGAGAGCGAGTTGAAGGTCAGCGTGAGCACGTCGTCCGACAGACTGGCAATCGCCGTGTGTTTGACGCCGTCGTACAGCACCTTGTCATAGACCTCGTCGGCGAAGATCACCAGGCCATGCTCGCGCGCAATCTCAACGATGGCCTTGAGCAATTCGTCTGAGTACAGCGCACCGGTCGGGTTGTTCGGGTTGATGACCACGATGCCCTTGGTGGCCGGCGTGATCTTGCGGCGGATGTCGTCGAGGTCGGGCATCCAGCCATCGGCTTCGTTGCACATGTAGTGCACCGGTGTGCCGCCGGAGAGGCTCACGGCGGCAGTCCACAGCGGGTAGTCCGGCGAGGGCAGCAGGAGTTCGTCGCCGTCGTCGAGCAGCCCATTGGTGGCCATCACGATCAGCTCGCTGGCGCCGTTGCCCAGGTAGATGTCGTCGAGGGTCACGCCCTTGATGCCCTGTTTTTGCGTCTCGTGCATCACCGCCTTGCGCGCGGCGAATATGCCTTTGCTGTCCGAGTAACCCGCCGAGTTCGGCAGGTTGCGGATCATGTCCTGCTGGATTTCCTCGGGCGCATCGAAACCGAACACCGCCAGATTGCCGATATTGAGCTTGATGATCTTGTGGCCCTCTTCCTCCATCTGGCGCGCCGCGTCCATGATCGGCCCACGGATGTCGTAACAGACGTTGGCGAGCTTGGCGGATTTCTGGATGGTTTTCAAAGTCCCTCCGAGGGGGTCAGGGGTCATGCGGCGACCACGGTCGCGAGCGGTGGCGACGGGGGTATATTCGGCTCCTCCGTCAGGGAAAACCTGTAATTTGACCACAGTTCCCGGGCCCATCAGTTCGGCTGCTGCCCCATGAAACTTCACGCCGACCCGTCAGACAGCCACTCCATCACCGCCTACGGCCCAGGCTGGATCGCCGTGAATGGTCAGCGCCAGGAAAGCAGCCTCGTTTTGAGCGCCACCAAGCCTTTGCAGGC
>JBKBWW010000146.1:0-7527 GCA_046314475.1 Hydrogenophaga sp. | reverse complement strand
GACGACGTGGCGCTGGGCCAGAACACCGGGGCCCGGCAGTCGTACTTTGAAGACGCGTGGTACGACACCAGCGGCAACATCGGCAGCTTCGTCGACCACCCGGACAACCCCACGCCCATCCGCCGCAGCGGCACCTTCAACAGCCTTTCAACCGGGCAGAACACGGTGAGCGTGGGCGGCACCCGTCGCCAGGCTTCACTTGGCGGGCACTTTGCGCGCTACTCGCCGCGCAAGCCCGACCCGGACGCCAGCCGTCCGCAACGCGCGGGCGTGAAGAAGGTGCCCGACACCCTGGCAGCGAGCGACGACAACACGGCGTTGTGGGGTGTGTTGGGCGCGGGAAGTTTGAGTGGCAGCGTCGTGCGGCTGGCGGGCACGAGCTCGGCGGCGCCCCAGGAGGCTCGGCGGCTGATCAACCTGCCCTGATGTTCACCAGCGCGCAGGCAGCGTCTTGAGCAGCCAGATCCAGCGCTCGCGCACGTCGATGTAGCCGCCGGTCTCCAGGTCTTTCAGCAGGCGGCTCACCATCTCGCGCGAGCAGGCCAGGTGCTGCGCCATCTGCTGGTGGGTCAGGCGCTCCTTGAGCGCACGCTCGCCCTGATCGTTGGGCAGTTGGGCCATGCTGTTGAGCAGGCGCACGAGGCGGCCATACACGTCGATGAGCGCCACGCTGCGCGCACTCTCGGTGGCCAGCCGCGCACGGCGGATCAGGCGGGCCATGAGCTCCAGCGCAAATTCGGGGTGTTCGGCGATGTAGGCCAGCAGCGTGGCGCGTGTCACCACCGCGCAGGTGCTGGGCTCGGCGGCTTCCACGTTGGCCGAGCGCGGGCCGCCGTCCAGCGACATCTCACCCACGTACTCCAGCGGACCGTACAGGCCCAGCGTCAACTCGCGGCCGTTGTTGTCCGACAGGAACGCGCGCAGCCGGCCCTGCAGCACGATGTAGAGCGTGTCACCGGTCTCACCTTCCTGGATCAGCAGCGTGCCGCGGCGGTAGCGGCGCTGCACGCCTTGCGCGGCCAGCGCTTCAATGTGTTGGTTGGGATGGACAAATGCAGAGGCGGAAGATAGGACTGGCATCCATGCTCACGGGTGGATTGAATCCGAAGAATTGTGGGGCATGGGCATGACGATGCGCAAGGCGGGCACCACCGGGGGCAGGCTGTTGATGCGCTGGAGCAGGCGGCGGATGCTGGGCGAGCCGGCCTTTTCACGCAGGGTCTTGATCTGGCTGCGGATGGTGGACGGCGCCACGCCGTGCTCTGCCGCGATCTCGGGGATCTCCAGGCCACGGCACAAGCCCATGAGCACCGCTTCTTCGCTCGGGCTCAGGCCAATGGTGCGGGCGAACATCCGCACCGCGAGGTTGTCGCAGGTGCTCTGGCGAGAGAGCATCACCAGCACGGTGGGCGTGTCGGTTTCCAGCGGGTGGCTCAACGGCGTGAAGGCCAGCGAGAGTTCGCGATCGCCCTTGTTCAGCAGCACCAGCCGGCGTTGCCCGCGAAACGCCGCCTCCATGGCGTTCTGCATCTGCGAGGTGAACTCCGCGCTGCTGCCCAGCAGGCTGTTTCCGTAAGACATGAGCATGCGGCCGCTGGCGAGTTCGTGCCGCGCCAGGTGGTTGGCGTGCAGGATCGTGCCCTGCGCATCGATGACGAGCATGCCGTAGTCGACTTCGTCGAGCGCGCGTAGCAGGTGCGTTCGGCTCAGCGTTTGCTGTGCGTTGTCGCCGAACCCCTCGACTGCGCCGGCAAATCGCGCCGTTCCGGTTGACAGAGCCATGACCGTTCTCCTCGTGATTGGATGAACCAGTCTAGGCAGACCCGCTGCTGAGGATGTGTATGGGAATGCCTGCGCCTTTGTGATGTATTCACCAAGGCGCCTGGCGTGCGCAAGCCGCGAGGTCAGGCCAATGCGCGCGCCCGGATGGCGGCCAGCGTGCCACGGGTCGTGATCACGTCCACGTCGATCAGCACTTCGATCAGGCTGCCGCCGGGTGCGGCCAGCGCGCGCTGCAGCGCGGGTTCGAACTCGGCGGTGTGGGTGATGCGCTCAGCCCCGTACCCGTAGGCCTGCGCCAGCGCGCAGAAGTCGGGGTTGGACAGGCCTGAACCACTCACGTGGGCCGGGTACTCGCGCTCCTGGTGCATGCGGATGGTGCCGAAGCTGCCGTTGTTGAGCAGCAGCACGATGCTCTTCGCACCATGTTGCACCGCTGTCGCGAGCTCCTGACCGTTCATGAGGAAGTCGCCGTCGCCGGCAATGGTGAAGGCCGTGCGCCCGGTGAGGATGGCCGCGCCGATGCCGGCCGGCACACCGTAGCCCATGGCGCCGTTGGTGGGTGCGAGCTGCGTCTTGTGCCCCTTGACCAGGCCGCTGTAGCGGAAGAAGCGGTGCAACCAGCTCGCAAAATTGCCCGCGCCGTTGGTGAGCACGGCGTCTGCCGGCAGGTGCTTCTGAAGGGTGTGGATGATCGCCGGCATGTCGATCGTGCCGGGCAAGGTGATGCCGCCGTTGGCGGGGTCGATGTTGGCCAGGTAGTCGGCGTGGCAGGCCTCTGTCCAGCCAATCCAGGGCAGCGCAGGCGGCGCCGTGAGCACCTCCAGGCTGCGCGCCGCCGCGTTCATGGTGGCGTTGATCGCCAGCGTGGGCTGGTACACGCGGCCCAGCTCTTCGGGGCTGGCGTGGATGTGCACCAGCTTCTGCTTCGGCACCGGTGCTTCGATCAGCGTGTAGCCGCCGGTGGTGGACTCACCCAGGCGCGGCCCGATGGCGATCAACAGGTCGCTCTCGCGCACACGCTTGGCCAGCGCGGGGTTGATGCCCAGGCCCACGTCGCCCGCATACAGCGCGTGGTGGTTGTCAAAGGTGTCCTGAAAACGGAAGGCATTGGTCACCGGCAGTTGCCAGTTCTCCGCGAAGCGCTGCAGCGCTGCGGCGGCCTGCGGCGTCCAGCCGCCACCACCGGCGATCACCAGCGGCCGTTCGCTGGCCAGCAGCAACGTGCGCAGCTCGCGCAGCGCGCCCGGGTCGCTCCAGGCCTGCACAGCCTCCACGCGCGGCAAGGGTTGTGCGTCCACGGTTTGCGTGAGCATGTCTTCGGGCAGCACCAGCACCACCGGGCCGGGCCGCCCGTTCATGGCGGTGGCGAAGGCGCGTGCCACGTACTCGGGAATGCGGCGCGCGTCGTCGATGCGCTCCACGCGCTTGGCCATGCCCTTGGTGGACGGACCGAAGAACGACAAATAGTCGACCTCTTGAAAAGCCTCGCGGTCGCGCGCGTCGCTGGCCACATCGCCGATGAACAGCACCATGGGTGTGCTGTCCTGAAACGCGGTGTGCAGACCGATCGATGCATTGGTGGCGCCCGGCCCGCGTGTGACGAAACAGATGCCGGGGCGCCCGGTGAGCTTGCCCTGTGCCTCGGCCATGAAGGCTGCGCCGCCCTCCTGGCGGTTGGTGATGAAACGGATGCGGTCGGCGCGCGCGTGGAAGCCGTCGAGCACCGCGAGATAGCTCTCGCCCGGCACACCGAAGGCGTGGGTCACGCCCTGGTGGATCAGGCAGTCAACGAGCAAATGGCCAGCGAGTTGTGAAGTCATGGCGGCATTGTGCCGCGCCCACCACCGAACCGTTACCGAGCCGCTGCCGTGCGCTGGCCCACGCCCACCGCTGCATACACCGACACCATCAACACCAGCGCGGCGCCCGCCAGCGTGAGCCCGTACCAACCACGGTCCATGGTCAGGCCGAAGATCAACGGCGACAAAGCAAAGCCCACATCGAGCCCCGAGTACACCGTGCCGTACACACGGCCGGTGGCGCCTTTGGGTGTGGCTTTCTTGATCATCATGTCGCGGCTGGGCCCGCCCACGCCCACCGCGAAGCCGGTCGCCGCCAGCGCCACCATGGTGCCCACCGCACCGAGCCAGCCGGTGGCACACAGCAGCAACAGCAGCGCACCACCGGTCATGGCGATGGCCACCACGCGGTCGCTGGACCAACGGTGGCTCTGGCCATAGGCCGCCACAAAACCGCCCACCAGCATGCCCAGCGCCGAGCACAGCATGTAGGCACTGATGGTCAGCGTGGCCATCTCCACGCTCACGCCATGCACCACGTTGAGGATGGACGGCGCGAAGGTCTGCACCACCGCCAGCGT
This sequence comes from Hydrogenophaga sp., assembly GCA_046314475.1. GTDB lineage: Bacteria > Pseudomonadota > Gammaproteobacteria > Burkholderiales > Burkholderiaceae_C > Hydrogenophaga. The sequence continues at coordinate 3,365 of JBKBWW010000146.1, read as the reverse complement.
CATGGTGGACAGCAGAAAGAACGCGAAGCACCACCACACCACCGGCAGCTTGAGAAACGCCAGGTCACCGCCCCGGGGCGCGTCGGCGTGGCGCACCACCACCTCGGTCAGCAGCTTGTCGCGCTGCCAGAACAGCACCCCCAGCACCACGGCGTACAGCAGGGCCGCGCCCAGGTAAGCGGTGCGCCAGTCGGACAGCGCGGTGATGCCGATCAGAAAGGCCGGCGCCAGGGCCCAGCCGAGGTTGCCGGTCAACCCGTGGGCACTGAAGGCGTGGCCCAACCGGGGCGCGGACACGCGCTGGTTCAGGATGGTGAAGTCGGCCGGGTGAAAGGGTGCATTGCCCAGACCGGCGAGCATGGCCACCAGCACCAGACCGGCGTAACTGGTCGCTTGCGAAGCAGCCAACGCCGCCAGCAGAAAGCAGCCGATGGCGGCGAACAGCACCGGCCGCGCGCCGATGCGGTCCACCAGAAAACCCGACAGCGCCTGGCCGCTGCCCGAAATGACGAAGAACAGGCTCATGAGCAGCCCGACGTCGGAATAGCTCAGGCCGAAGTCGCGGATGAACACCGGGAACAGTGGCGCCAGGAGCAGGTGAGAAAAGTGCGAGGTGGCGTGGGCCAGGCCCACCAGGCCGATGACGGCGGCGTCCTGTTTGAGCGGAACGGGATTGACGGGCGCGGCAGCACCCAGGGTGGCGGTGTTCATGGATTTGATCGTACGGCGTGGGTGGCTTGCGCTACGGCGATGGAAAGACAAGAATCGTCGCAACCCAGCCAAGACCGACCATGCCACCCACACGCCGCCGCCCTGCCCCCCGCGCCCTGCCTCTGGGCGACACCGATCCCTACCGCCCCACGCCACAGCACCCTGTGCGCTGTCGGGCGCGCCAGATCGACAGCGACAACCAGTTTGAACCGCACCACCACGCCTGGGGGCAGCTCGCGTACTGCGCGAGCGGCCTGATGCAGGTGACGGTGCTGCAGGCGCCCGAGACCACCACCATCGTGCCGCCCTCGCGCGCCGTGTGGATTCCGCCGGGCGCCCGGCACGCCGTGACCATCGTCGAGGCGGCCCATCTGCTCACGCTCTACATCGACGCCAGCGCCGTGCCGGCGCACTGGACCCACTCGCGTGTCATGGTGGTCTCGCCCTTGCTGCGCGAGCTGGTGCACGCGCTGGACCGGCCCCAGCCTCCCACGCTGAACGCCGGGCGGGCGCTGCTGACGCTGCTGTTGTATGAGATGGAGCATGCAGACACCCAGCCGCTGGGCGTGCCCATGCCAAGTGCCAACGGTGGCGACCGCCGCCTGCGCAACCTGTGTGAAGCGGTGATGCAGGCGCCGGCCCAGCACGCCACGCTGGCAGCCTGGGCGGCGCACGCGGGGGCCAGTGAACGCACCCTGGCGCGCCTGTTTCGCGACGAGCTGGGCACGAGCTTTCAGCGCTGGCGCCAGCAGGTGGTGCTGGCGCACGCCATGCCCATGCTGGCGCGCGGTGTGTCGGTGGGGCGGGTGGCGCAGGCCAGTGGTTATGCGAGCGAGAGCGCGTTTTCCGCCATGTTCAAGTCGGCCATGGGCCTGCCGCCCACCCGGTTGCTGGCCCGGGGCAAGGCCAGGCCTCAGGCCGCCATGGCTTCTTCGACGCGGGCCTGATCGGCCGCGATGGCCTCGATGGCCTTGCGCACCACGCTCTGGCCATCCACCGGGCGCAGCAGGCGGTTGGCAATCAGGCGTTCGCAGCTGCGCTTGGTCATGGAATGCGGGCGGCCACCCCGGCTCACGAACATGAACAGCGTGCCGCGTGTGCTGGCCCAGATCAGCTGAGCACGCAGCCATTCGCGATGCGAATACAGATCAACCCAGTCGCCCTCGCGCAGACCCGCAAGCAGCGAGATGGCGTCGAACGGAATGTCCTCTTCGCTCTCTGCTTCGTTGAAACTCGACACCACCGCCTGATCCCCACCACCGGCGGCCCGGCCTTCGGTGAGCTCGGAGAAATCGGTGGGCATCGTGTCCTCGAAGCCAGCGGCTTCGAGCTCCACGCGCCCGAGCCAGGGCTGGGCCGCCTTGCGCGGTTTGCGTTGCTCGGGTGTGGCCGGCAAGGTTTCGTCCAGCTCCATCGACATGGACGAGGTGTCCAGCGGCACCGGGTTCGAGGTGCTCGCATCGGCCCGTGCGCGCGCACGCCGCAGGCCCAACACCGGCTGGTGCAGGCGCATGAGGGCATCAAAGAAAGGTTTGGTCTCTTCAGGCGTTTTGCCCAGCGAGGCCAGGCCGGCGTGCAGCGTCTTGAGCATGCCGGGCACCATCTCCAGCAACTGCGCCGGCAGCCGCAGCGTGACTTCTTTTTTGGTGCTCCAAAGGAGGTTGGACACCACCTTGCGGTAACCGCCCGGATCGGTCTCACCGCGCTCGGCGTTGAGCTGGGCCGAGGCAATGGCCAGCGCCCACGGACCGTAGAGAAAATCGAGGATGAAGCCGGGCGCGTGGTCCACGTCGGGGCGCTGGCTCAGGTCCCAGGCCACCTGGTCGGCGAGCGTCTGGCGCGCTTCGGCATGGCGAATCGCCTGCAGGTTGCTGCCTTTGGCGGCCTCGTCGTCGCGGTCCTGGGTCTCCCACTCCTGGAGCAGCTCGTCGAGCGCAATGGCAAAGGCCTGCGGGTCTTCTGTCTCCAGCTCGTTGAGCGCGTTGAAGGCCTGCTGCACCGGCTGGAAAAACTCGGCGAACTCGCTGGCGAATTCGTCGTTGTACCGGAAGCTGCGTTGTGCCACGCACTCCACCAGGCGGCGGGCCGGGTGGGCGTCTTCGCTGAAGAAGCGCGGGTTGGCCATGGCCAGGCGCAACAGCGACGGCTCCAGCGCCACCACGGCTTCGCGCACCGGCGCCAGCAGCAGCGGGTCTTGCGCGACCTGGTTGACCAGCTTGCGCACCACGTCCAGGCCCATGGCCTGCGCCACGCGTTCGGCCTTCTGCTTGAGCTGCATGAGCACGCGCGCGCGCTCGTGGGCGGCGGCAAAGTCGCCCCAGGTTTTCTGGCTGAGCTGGGTGCCGATGTCGACCGCGCGCGCGGGCCGGTCCACCACGGGCAGCGCCTTGTACTGCTGGCTGCGCTTCACCACCATCGACTCGTTGAGCGTGGGGATGGCGGCAAAGGCCTCGATGGCCGCCAGCTCTTCACTCACCTGCTCGTAGTACTCGGGCGCGAGCGCCTGTTCGTAACGCTGGCCGCCACGCTCCAGGAAGTTGTGCAGGTACTGGTTGTCCACCGGCGTCTGCAGGCGAGCGAGCTGCGGCATGTCGGGCACGAACTCGCCAAAGTGCGCTTCGCCCGTGCTGTCGCCGCGGTACTCCAGCGGCGCC
>JBKBWW010000145.1:0-7642 GCA_046314475.1 Hydrogenophaga sp. | reverse complement strand
TGGGACGGCAAGGCATTCGTGCCGCGCCTGATGCTGCCTTTGTCGCTGACATGGGATCACCGCGTGATCGACGGCGCTGCGGCGGCGCGCTTCAACGCGTACCTCGGCCAGATCCTCGGCGATTTCCGTCGTGTTCTTCTTTAAGGAATGACGATGGCACTGATCGATATTCAAGTACCTGACATTGGCGACTTCGACGAAGTGGCGGTGATCGAGTTGCTGGTCAAACCTGGCGACACGGTGAAGGCCGAACAGAGCCTGATCACTGTGGAGTCCGACAAGGCTTCGATGGAGATTCCATCCAGCGCTGCCGGCGTGGTGAAAGAGCTCAAGGTCAAGCTGGGCGACAAGGTCAAGCAGGGCAGTGTGGTGTTGACGCTGGAGGCGGCCGGTGGGGCCGCCGCGGCGCCGGCTCCCGCGGCTTCACCTGCGGCCTCGTCGGCGCCGGCTGCCGCTGCACCGACTGCACCTGCTGCCGTATCTGCGCCAACCGCGTCTGCCTTCGGTGGCAGCGCCGACCTCGACTGCGACGTACTCGTGCTGGGCGGCGGGCCCGGCGGTTACAGCGCCGCCTTCCGCGCGGCCGATCTCGGCCTCAAGGTCGTGCTCGTCGAGCGCTATGCGACTCTGGGGGGCGTGTGCCTGAACGTGGGCTGCATACCGTCCAAGGCGCTGCTGCACGTGGCGGCCGTGATGGACGAGGTCAGCCACATGGCCGACCTGGGCGTGGACTACGGCCAGCCGGTGCTCAACATCGACAAGCTGCGTGGCCACAAGGAAAAGGTCATCGGCAAGCTCACCGGTGGCTTGGCTGCCATGGCCAAGATGCGCAAAGTCACCACTGTGCGCGGCTACGGTGCTTTCGTCGGTGCCAACCACCTGGAAGTTGAGGAGACTTCAGGCGCGGCGCAAGAAAAGACCGGCAAGAAACAGGTGATCGCCTTCAAGAAGGCCATCATCGCGGCCGGCTCGCAAGCGGTGCGCCTGCCGTTCATGCCGGAAGACCCACGCGTGGTCGACAGCACCGGGGCGCTGGCGCTGAAAGAAGTGCCCAAGCGCATGTTGATCCTGGGCGGCGGCATCATCGGCTTGGAGATGGGCACGGTCTACAGCACGCTGGGCGCGCGGCTGGACGTGGTGGAAATGATGGACGGGCTCATGCAAGGCGCCGATCGTGACCTGGTGAAGATCTGGCAGAAGATGAACGCCAAGCGCTTCGACAACATCATGCTCAAGACCAAGACGGTGGGGGCCAAGGCCACTGCGGAGGGCATCGAGGTGACGTTTGCCGCGGCCGAAGAGGGCGGCACGGCACCGCCACCGCAAACCTACGACCTGGTGCTGCAGGCCGTGGGCCGCACGCCCAACGGCAAGAAGATCGCGGCCGAGAAGGCCGGTGTGGCCGTCACTGACCGCGGCTTCATCAACGTCGACATCCAGATGCGCACCAACATGCCGCACATCTTCGCCATCGGCGACATCGTGGGCCAGCCCATGCTGGCGCACAAGGCGGTGCACGAGGCGCACGTGGCGGCGGAAGTTGCTGCGGGTGAACTGCAGGGCAACAAGGATCTGGCCTCGGCCGCGTTCAACGCCCGCGTGATCCCCAGCGTGGCTTACACCGACCCCGAGGTGGCCTGGGTGGGCCTCACCGAAGACCAAGCCAAGGCGCAAGGCATCAAGGTCAAGAAGGGCCTGTTCCCCTGGACGGCCTCCGGCCGAGCGATTGCCAACGGCCGCGACGAGGGCGTGACCAAGCTGTTGTTCGACGATTCACCCGAGGCCCATGGGCACGGCAAGATCCTGGGCGGTGGCATGGTCGGCACCCACGCGGGCGACATGATCGGCGAGATCGCGCTGGCCATCGAAATGGGCGCGGATGCGGTGGACATCGGCAAGACGATTCATCCGCACCCCACGCTGGGCGAGAGCATCGGCATGGCCGCCGAGATTGCGCACGGCAGCTGCACCGACGTGCCGCCGGCCCGCAAGTAAGCCGGGTCGCACAGCAAAAAGCCCGCAGGTTGCATCAACCTGCGGGCTTTTTCAATGGAGTGCCGGATTCAGGGCGAAACCGGTGCGGAGCTGCTGGTCGCGGCCATGGGCACCCGACGCGCTCCATTGAAGCGGGTGCTCCAGTAGGACATGCGCATGTCTTCCACGCGCACCTGGGAGCCCGAGCGGGGTGAGTGGATGAACTTGCCGTCACCCACATAAATGCCTACATGGCTGAAGGCGCGACGCATGGTGTTGAAGAACACCAGATCGCCAGGCTTGAGTTCGCTGCGATCGATCACTTGTGTGGCCGCGGCCTGCTCGTCGGAGCGCCGCGGCAAGATCTTGCCCACCGACTGCTCGTAGACCGCGCGCACAAAACCGCTGCAATCGAAACCGGTCTCCACCGTGTTGCCACCATATTTGTAGGGCACACCCAGGAAGGCCATGGCGTTGATGACCAAGCTGGAGGCTTGCTCGCTCACGCTGTCGCGCGCGTGCTGGATCTGGCTGCCGAGGCGGGACATCAAGCCCTTTTCGACCAGCAGTGCGTCCATGTCTTCAAAGGCGGCATCAGGTGGCGCGGCATGGGCCGCGGCCGCGAGGCTGAGCATGAGGACAGGGAGGATTCGACGCATGGCCCGCAGGGTATCGGCGATACCCCGTGAAGTCAAGCGAGAAATACCCTGCAAACCTTTGATTTTGTTGGATTTTGTGCCGCTCATCCGTCAAATCGACCTTCAGCAGGATCGGCGTGAAGGCAGCGTGTCCTGCACCGTGGGCAGATCGACCATGACCGGCTGGCCTGGCGTGGTGCAACCGGTGTCGCAGCACTTGCCCGGTTGGCGGTTCTTCGTGATGGCACGCGCTGGGTCGTGCGTCGCCGCGCTGGGGCTTCCGTCGGCAGCGATGCCGCGTTCCAGCAGCCGTTCGACCAGCTCCACTTTGTTGCCCACGGGATAGTTGCGCCAGATCTCCTGCTTCATGGCCGCTGGCGACCCGCCGCCATGCAGGCTGATGACGCTGTACCAGCCGCCCTGGTAGCCGGCGGTCAGGTCTTCGATGAAGCGCGCGGTTTCGATGCGCTGTTCATACGGCACATCGGGGTTGGCGCGCAGCACCTCGCTGAGCTTCGCGCCGGTCTCGGGGTTGTGGTCTTCGTCCGGGCCGGGCAGGGTGACGATGAGCCCGCCGCTCACGTAGTGCGCGATGCGGTGCATGTCATAGATCTTGGTGGCCAGCAGCAGCTTGCCGATGTTGGCGAACACCGGGTCGGGCATGAAGGTCTTGCTGTGTTCATCGGCCTTGCCGTAGACGCTGGCGGCCACGCCACAGGCGTAGAAACCTTCGGTGATGGTGATCAGCTCCACCATCTGTTCGCGCAGGTGGCTTTCCCGGCCGGGGTCGAAACCGTTGGCTTCGCACATGAGCGCGCCGGCGCCGATGAGCAGGTCGCCAAAGCCTGCGCGGGCTGCGATGCAGGTCTGGCGGTGGTGCGTGGCGTAGCTGTAGGTGAGGTGGCCCGAATGCTCCCACTCGCCCGCGAAGAACACGCTGTCCCAGGGCACGAAAACGCGTTCGAAGATGCAGACGCCGGTGCTCTGGCCGTACTTGCGGCTGAACAGCGCGTCGCCGTGCTCGAGTTTTTCACCGGGCCGCCCGGCGGGGCGGGCGACGATCGTCAGGCCTGGCGCGTCGACGGGCACGGCACAGCAGACCGCGAAGTCGGCGTCTTCCCGGCCCATGTTGCGACAGGGCATCACCAGCAGTTCGTGCATGTAGGGTGCGCCGGTGACGATGGCCTTGGTGCCGCTGATGAAAATGCCGCGCACGCCGTTGTGCACGGCATTGCGGTCGACCACGTGCACGTAGCTGTCCACGTTGGCCTGCTCGTGCGGGCGGCGGCTGCGGTCGCCCTTGGCGTCGGTCATGGCCACGCCCAAGGTCAGGTCCTGGTCCTGGATGCGGTGCAGGTATTGGTGAAAACGGTCGGTGTGTTCGGTGGTGCCACGCGCGTCGTCGATGCGCGCGCTGACCTGGGCGATCGCGTTGACCGCGTCGTGGGTGAGGTAGCGCTGGGCGCAACCCGTTTCCTGGCAGATCAGGCGCACCGCTTCGAGTTTGTTGAGCAGGTCGCCGCTGCAGGTGTTCAGGTGGCTGAGCCGATTGACCGTTCGCCCGCTGGTGTGCTGAACCGCCGTCATCAGCGGGGCGTACCTGTCTTGCAGGGCGAAGTCGTAGGTCAGGCCCACGGCATTGATGCCCGGCTGAAACGCGCGTTCATCGGCCACGCTGTCGACCTGCCGCCCGTCCACGAACACGCGGGGCCTGTAGCGGCGCAAGGAATCCCGGTAGTCCTGGGCACTCATGAGCATGGGGGCGTTTTCTGAGGTGTTCATGGCATTGAGCGAGGGCAGATGAATTGAACGGGTTGTTATCGTTTGTATTTGCAGCAAAGATTTGAACACCGTTCAAATTTATATGCAATTGTTCAAAACTTTGAGCCGCGTTGATGGCGGCGGCTAAACTGCCGCCATGGAAGTCCAGTTGCACGAACTCACACCCGTCTTGTCGGCCGCCGACCAAGAGGCGATGGAGCGCCAGCAGCAGCAACGACAGCAGCGGCAGCTCGCCATGTCGGACACGCGCCGTGCCCTGGTGCTGGACGCCGCGCGCAGCGTGTTCGCCGAGAAAGGCGTGGAGGGCGCGAGCATTCGCGAAATCGCGCGCCGCGCTGGCTACACGCCGGGGGCGATCTACAGTTACTTCGACAGCAAGGAGGCAATCTATGCGGCCTTGTTGGCCGAGTCGTTGGAGCGGCTCAACGCCGAGGTGGGCGCCGCTCGGACTTTCAAGCTGCAGCCGCAGTTGACGCTGGCGGCCAAGGCGCAGGCCTGGTTCGGCTTTTACGCCCGCAACCCGCGCGACCTGGACCTGGGTTTCTATCTGGTGCAGGGCTTGGCGCCGCGAGGCCTGACCAGCGAACTCAACCAGCAACTCAACGGCCGCCTGCAGGACGCGCTGCGCCCGTGCGAAGCGGCGCTGCAGGCCATGGGCCTGCCGTCCGATGCTGCATTGCGGGAGAACACCGCGCTGTTCGCGCACGGCGTGGGCCTGCTGTTGTTGCAGCACACCGGGCGCATCCGGCTGTTCGGGCAGTCGGCCGACTCATTGTTCGAGGCCTATGTGGAGCAGTTGGTGGCGCGACTCAGCCCGGGCGCACCGGCCGCAGCGCGTGCGCTGGACCAGCAGGATTTGTTCGGCCTTTGACGGGTTTGCCCGGTTGGGTGCCGCCGCGCTGCGAAAATCGGGCATGGCGAACGATTTGAACGAACAACGAAACAAGGAACGATGAGCATGCTGCTGGACGCTGACGACTCCCAACTGGTGCTGGTGGACTACCAGGCCCGCCTGATGCCCGCCATCTTTGAAGGACCCCAGGTGCTGGCGAACGCCGTGCGCCTGGCGCGCATGGCCCAACTGCTGGAGGTCCCTGCCTGGGGCACCGAGCAGAACCCTGAAAAACTCGGACCCAACCCGCAGGAGCTGCGCGAGCTGTGCCGAAAGACCCTGGCCAAGATGCATTTCGGCGCGGTGTCCGACGGCTTGGGCGACTGGTTGCGCCCGCCCGCCCGCCCGGCGCAAGGCGGTGGCAACGCGCGCAGCCTGCCCAAGCACCTGCAGAAGCCCGCTGCAGCGCCTGCCGCTGAACGCCAGACGGTGGTGTTGGCCGGCTGCGAAGCGCACGTGTGCTTGCTGCAGACAGCGCTGGAGCTGATCGAGCAGGAGTTCGATGTGTGGGTGGTGACCGATGCCTGCAGCTCGCGCACCGAACGCAACCGCGATGCGGCCTTTGACCGCCTGGCCAGCGCGGGCGCCGAGCTGGTGACGACCGAGATGGTGGCCTTCGAATGGCTGCGCACCGCCGACCACCCGTTGTTTCGCGACGTGCAGGCGCTCATCAAATAGGGCCCGCCGGGCATGCGCAGGGGGGCTGCCCGGCGCATGTCAGCCTGTCGAAAGCAGATTCGCCATAATTATGAATTCAGTTTGATTGCCGACCACCACCACGCCAGCAGGAGACGTTCATGAGCCAAGCCCCAGGTTACGCCGAGTTCTACCGCCGTTCCATCGAAGACCGCGACGCCTTCTGGACCGAACAGGCTGCCCTGGTGGACTGGAAAAAGCCGTTTGACCGCGTCTGCAACCACGACAACCCGCCGTTTGCGCGCTGGTTTGAGGGTGGGCTCACCAACCTGTGCCACAACGCGGTGGACCGGCACCTGAAGGACCGGGCTGACCAGAACGCACTGATCTTTGTCTCCACCGAGACCGACGTTGAACGCACCTACAGCTTCCGCGAGCTTCACGCGGAGGTGCAGCGCATGGCGGCGGTCTTGCTGAGCCTGGGGGTTAAGAAGGGCGAGCGCGTCCTGATTTACATGCCGATGATCCCGGAGGCGGCCTTTGCGATGCTCGCCTGCGCGCGCATCGGTGCCATCCACTCGGTGGTGTTCGGCGGCTTTGCCAGTCATTCGCTGGCCAGTCGCATCGAGGACGCCTCGCCGGTGGTGATCGTGAGTGCCGACGCCGGCTCTCGCGGCGGCAAGGTGGTGGAATACAAGCCACTGCTGGACGAGGCCATTCGCCTCTCGGCCCACAAGCCGGCCCAGGTGCTGATGGTGAATCGGGGTCTGGCGCCGATGAGGCTCACCGCCGGGCGCGACGTGGATTACGCCAGTGCACGCGAACAGCATCTGGACACCGTGGTGCCCTGCGAGTGGGTGGATGCCACCCACCCGAGCTACACGCTCTACACCAGCGGCACCACCGGCAAACCCAAGGGCGTGCAGCGCGACACCGGGGGCTATGCGGTTGCGTTGGCCGCGAGCATGAAGCATGTGTTCATGGGCGAGCCGGGCGAAACCTACTTCTCCACCAGCGACATCGGCTGGGTGGTGGGCCACAGCTACATCGTGTACGGCCCGCTGATCGCCGGCATGGCCACCATCATGTACGAGGGCCTGCCGATCCGCCCGGACGCCGGCATCTGGTGGCACCTGGTTGAGAAGTTCAAGGTAAGCGTGATGTTCAGCGCGCCCACGGCGGTTCGGGTCCTCAAGAAGTACGACGCTTCGTTCATCAAGAACCACGATCTCTCCAGCCTCAAGGCCTTGTTTCTCGCCGGTGAACCGCTGGACGAGCCCACCGCACAGTGGATCGCTGACGCGCTGGGCAAACCCATCATCGACAACTACTGGCAGACCGAAACCGGCTGGCCCATCCTGTCGCTGTGCAACGGCGTGGAGCCGGCCAACAGCAAGTTCGGCTCACCCGGGCGTGCGGTGTACGGCTACAACGTCAAGCTGCTCGACGACCAGACCGGCGCCGAGCTCACAGAACCCGGGCAAAAAGGGGTGGTCGCCATTGAAGGCCCGCTGCCGCCCGGCTGCATGCAGACCGTGTGGCGTGACGATGAGCGCTTCGTCAAGACCTACTGGTCGAGTGTGCCGGGCAAGATGGTTTACAGCACGTTCGACTGGGGCATCAAGGACGAGGACGGCTACTTCTTCATCCTCGGCCGCACCGACGACGTGATCAACGTGGCGGGCCACCGCCTGGGCACCCGCGAGATCGAGGAAAGCAT
>JBKBWW010000144.1:0-7779 GCA_046314475.1 Hydrogenophaga sp. | reverse complement strand
TGCGCGGCAGCTTTTCGAGTTGGGCTTTGGGTGAGCTCATGGCATGACCCCCACGCTTGTCACTTCGTTTACGGCGCTGCCCCCCAAGGGGGCGTTCGCATCTTGGAGCGGTCCGGCGATACTCATTGTTTGAAGAGCCCTTCGGGCTTGTAGAGCAGCACGAGTGCCATCAACATGTAGACCGCCATGCCCGCGATCTGCGGCACCAGCACCTTGCCGAAGGTGTCGACCAGGCCCACCAGCAGTGCGGCCACCAAGGCGCCGCGCACCGAACCGATGCCGCCGATGACCACCACCACAAAACACATGATCAGCACCGAGCTGCCCATGCCCGGATAGACGCTGGCAATCGGCGAGGCGATCATGCCGGCGATGGCGGCCAGCGCCACGCCCAGCGCGAACACCACGCCATGGATCAGGCGGATGTTGATGCCCAGCGATTCGGTCATTTCGCGGTTGAAGGCGCCGGCGCGGATCTTCATGCCCAGGCGGGTCTTGGAGATCAGCAGGTACAGACCCAATGCGAGCGCGATGCACACGCCCGACATCACCAGCCGGTACACCGGGTAGGAGAGGTTCTCGGTCAGCGGGATCGACCAGTTCAGCACCTCGGGCACCTGCACCGCGTGCACGTCGTCGCCCCAGAGGATGGAGCGCACCTCTTCAAAGATGTAGATCAGGCCGAAGGTGAGCAGCACCTGATCGAGGTGGTCGCGGTGGTAGAAGTGACGAAACAGCGACCACTCCAGAAACCAACCCAGGGCCACGGCCATCACCGTGCCCAGCACGATCGCCAGCACCAGGCTGTCGAGTTGACCCACGAGGAACCATGCGACGTAGGCACCCAGCATGTAGAAGCTGCCGTGCGCGAGGTTGACCACACCCATGATCCCGAAGATCAGCGTGAGGCCGGCGGCCAGCATGAACAGCAACAGGCCGTATTGCAGGCTGTTGAGCAACTGGATCAGGAAGTTGGCGAAATCCATGGGCAGGCAGGTGGGTGGTCGGATCTGAACAGCGTGCAAAAAACAGGCCAGCGCCTTTGGGGCGCCGGCCTGCGGTAAGACCAGCCCGGATCGGGCGAGCGTCCGCCCGGCTTCAGGCCATGCGGCAGCCGGTGGCTGGATCGGCCACGGCCTTTTGCGCGATGCCGATCACCTTGTTTTCCTTGTTTTCGACCTTGCGCAGGTACATGTCCTGAATCGGGTTGTGCGCCGCGCTCATCTTCCACTTGCCGCGTGGGCTGTCGATCTCGGCACCGTTCATGGCGGCGTACAGCGCGGGCTTGTTGTTCAGGTCGCCTTTGACGGCGTTCGCACCCTTGACGAGCAGCAAACCCGTGTCGTAGCCCTGCACGGCGTACACGTCGGGCTGCAGCTTGAATGTCTTGGCGTAGTCGAGGCGGAATTTCTTGTTGCGCGGGGTGTCCAGCGAGTCGCTGTAGTGCATGGTGGTCAGCACGCCGTTGGCCGAGTCACCGGCGGCGTCGAGCACACCCTCGGTCAGGAAGCCCGAGCCGTAGAGCTGGATGTTCTTGTTGAGACCGGCGGCTGCGAAGTCGCGCAGGAACTTGGCCGCGCCGCCACCTGCGAAGAAGCAGGCCACGGCATCGGGGTTGAGCGAGGCGATCTCGGTCAGCAGCGCCTGGAACTCCACGTTGGGGAAAGGCAGGCCCAGTTTCTTGATGATGGTGCCGCCCGCTTCGGTGTAGCTCTTCTCGAAACCTTCAAAGGCTTCGTCGCCGGCCGCGTAGTTCCAGGTGATCCACACCGCCTTCTTGTGGCCGCGCTCCATCATGGCCTTGCCCAGCGCCAGCGTGGGCTGGGAGTTGGAGAACGATGTGCGGAAGACGTTGGGGGCGCACTGTGCGCGGGTGGCCACGTGCACGCCCGCGTTGGGGATCAGGTTGAGCACGCCGCTGTCGCGCGCCACCTTGTGGATGCCCATCTGCACGCCGGAGTGCACCGTGCCCACGAGCACGTCGACCTTGTCGCGCTGCACCAGGCGGGTGGCGTTTTCGATGCCCTTGGCCGGGTTCGATTCGTCATCGACCTTGAAGAACTCGACCTCACGGCCACCGAGCTTGCCACCCTGTTCGTTGAGCGCCATGCGGAAGCCGTTTTCGATCGCCACGCCGAGCTGGGCGAAGGTGCCGGTGTAGGGCAGCATGAAGCCCACTCGGACCTTGTCCGACTGTGCGCGCGCGAATTCGGGCAGCAACAGGCCGGTGGACGCGGCGCCGATCACGGCGGCGCTGCGGGTCAGGACAAGTCGGCGAGTGGTCATGAAGGATCTCCAGGTGGGTTGGCGGAAAGCTTTGAATTGCAACGGGACTTTAGACGGGAGGGTATCGATTGGCGATACAGAATAACCCGTACTTGAGGCCTGAACTATTTATATGTGAATCTGAGGGTCCAGTCAGGCGTGTGCCGTGAGCACGAGGGCCAGCCACTCCCGAGCCCAAGCCGTGCACACGACCTCGGGCTCGGTGCCGGCTGAAGCGTCGTGGCGGAACACCTCGCCGATGCGCACCGCGCCCAGGTCCGCCAGCCGTTCGTCGAAGCGAAGGCCTCCGTTGCAGAAGGACTGGGGGTAGGCGCTGTCGCCGAGCGCAATCACGCCATAGCGAACCGATCCGAGGAATTTGGGTTGGCTGGACAGCGATTCGTAGAGATGGCGGGCGTTGTCGGGCACGTCGCCCGAGCCGTAGGTGGATGAGCAGATGACGTAAAGTGCATCTTCGTCAAACACCGAGATGTCCAGTCCATCCATCATTCGGACCTCGATGGCCGGGATCAGATCCGCACAATCCATTTCTATGGCCTGCGCCACATACTCTGCGGTGTTGGTCATGGTGCCGACCAGGATGAGGAGTTTTGAAGGGGTGTTCATAAGAAGTACAGGCAATATACTTCATGTTCTGTGGGTGACCACCCGGGGAAACCCCGACGGCACGCAGCGTGCGCATGGCAAAGCTGGCCAAAGAAGCGTGTCGGGCGCTTGGCGACGTGACTGATTGGGGGTGGGGGATTGGCCTGCCCGGAGGGACTCGAACCCCCGACCTGCTGCTTAGAAGGCAGCTGCTCTATCCGGTTGAGCTACGGGCAGACGGGTAAGCGGCAACACATAGAAGAAAGGCCCACAGAGTGGGCCTTTTTCTTTTTTCTTGATGAATGGTCGGAGCGGCGGGATTCGAACTCGCGACCCTCTGCTCCCAAAGCAGATGCGCTACCAGGCTGCGCTACGCTCCGACTAAGCTGCGAATTGTACCTGCTGAAATGGTGGGTTCTGGAGCGGATCCGATTTTTCAGCGTTTTTCGTACTGGGTTTTGCCAAACAGGATGTCGCGCGACTTGTCGTCGGTGAGGGGTTTGCGGGCATCGGCGAGCACGGCCACACCGCGTTGCACCGCGGGCCGCGCAGCGATTGCGTCGAACCAGGCCTTGAGATGCGGGTAGTCCGCCCAGTCGATCCCCTGGTTTTGCCAGCTGCGCAGCCAGGGAAAGATGGCAATGTCGGCAATGGTGTACTGGTTGCCGGCGATGAACTTCTGGTGTTCCAGTTGTTTGTTCATCACACCGTAGAGTCGCTTGGCCTCATTCGTGTAGCGGTTGACGGCGTACTCGATTTTCTCGGGCGCGTAGATGCGGAAGTGGTGTGCCTGGCCCAGCATGGGGCCCACGCCACCCATCTGGAACATCAGCCATTCCAGCACCTTGAACTTCGCCCGGTCCGACTTCGGCAGGAACTTGCCGGTCTTGGCCGCCATGTACAGCAATATGGCGCCCGATTCAAACAGGCTGATGGGTTTGCCGTCGGGACCGTTCGGGTCGACCAGGGCCGGGATCTTGTTGTTCGGGCTGATCTTCAGGAACTCGGGCTGGAACTGGTCGCCCTGGCCGATGTTGACGGCGTGGACCTGCCAGTCGCGGCCGAGCCGGAAGCCACACTCTTCGAGCATGACGTGGACTTTGTGGCCGTTGGGAGTGGGCCAGGAGTGGACTTGGATCATCAATTTCACCTTTGTATCGAGCGGGGCCGGCAGAAGCTGCCGCACTCTAAGGTAAAACACAACACCATGTACGAACGCCTGAAAAACGCCTTGTCCCCGAACACGTGGTTGCGCTCCCGGTCGGCGCCCCTGGCCCAGTGGGCACAGGACCACGCGCTGAGCTTCGCGCCGATGGTGGGCGGTGCCTACCTACTTGCCGGGAAGTGGCAAGCGCGACCGGTTCGCATCCAGTGCCTGGCGCCTTCCCGCCCCTTCATCCAGGGCATGGAGTTGATGGCGCGGGCTGATCTGGGCCTGCGCTCCGAAGGCAATGTGGTGGTGATGAACCGCGCGTTGAAAGAGGTGCTGGAAGCCCAGTCGCGTGCGCTGTACTCGCAGTACACGGATGAGCTGCGGACCATGGCGGGGGTCGTGCCCGAAGAGGTTCGGTGGTTGTCCATGTACCGCGATGCGGGCTGGGTGGGGCCAGATCACCGCTTCTGGAGCCGGTACGCCGTGTTGACCGACGCGCCCGAACTCGCCCGCCGCTGGATCGACAGCGAGTCCGAACAACAGCTGATGGCCTGGCCCGATGCGGTGAGCGAGGCCACGCCCATGATGTTCATGCTGCAACGGGGCAAGACCTACATGCGCCTGCAGATCGACCACACCCGCGACACGGCCACGGCGGTGCATGCGCTGGCGCTGTTCAACCGCCTCAGCCAGCGCGCCATGGAGATGGCCACCGGCTGAACCCGAAGCCCGGCGGCCTCAGGAGCCGCGCGTGATCGGCATTTCCACCTCGGTTTTCACAAGCATGTGTCTGGCCAGTTCCAGCTTGGCGATCGACATGCGGTGCACCTCGTCCGGGCCGTCGGCCAGACGCAGCGTGCGCTGGTTGGCGTAGCTGTAGGCCAGCGGAAAATCGTCGCTCACGCCGCCACCGCCATGGGCCTGGATGGCCATGTCGATGATGTCGCAGGCCATGTTGGGCGCCACCACCTTGATCATGGCGATCTCGGCCTTGGCCACCTTGTTGCCCACGGTGTCCATCATGTAGGCGGCTTTGAGCGTGAGCAGGCGCGCCATTTCAATGCGGCAGCGCGCATCGGCCAGGCGCTCGTGCCACACCGACTGGGCGGACACCGGCTTGCCGAAAGCAACGCGAGTGTTGAGCCGCTTGCACATGAGTTCCATGGCGCGCTCGGCCGCGCCGATGGAGCGCATGCAGTGGTGGATGCGCCCGGGGCCCAGGCGGCCTTGCGCGATCTCGAAACCACGGCCTTCGCCCAGCAGCAGGTTGCCCACCGGCACGCGCACGTTTTTGAGCAGCACTTCCATGTGGCCGTGCGGCGCGTCGTCGTAGCCGAACACCGAGAGCGGCCGCACGATGGTCACGCCCTGGCTGTTGGCCGGCACGATGATCATGGATTGCTGCGAGTGGCGTGGCGCATCGGGGTTGCTCTTGCCCATGACGATGTAGACCGCGCAGCGCGGGTCGCCCGCGCCCGACGACCACCACTTGCGGCCGTTGATCACGTACTCGTCACCATCGCGCTCGATGCGGCATTCGATGTTGGTCGCGTCCGACGAGGCCACATCGGGCTCGGTCATCAGGAAGGCCGAGCGGATCTCGCCGCGCAGCAGTGGCTCCAGCCACTGGTCCTTCAGTTCTTCGCTGGCGTAGCGCTCGAAGGTTTCCATGTTGCCGGTGTCGGGCGCCGAACAGTTGAACACCTCGGCCGCAAACGGCACGCGGCCCATGATTTCGCACATTGGCGCGTATTCGAGGTTGGACAGGCCTTGTGGCGCGCGCGGACTGCGCGGCAGGAACAGGTTCCACAGGCCGGCGGCCTGGGCCTTGGGCTTGAGCTCTTCAATGATCTCGGTGGGAATCCACGCGTTGCCCTTGGCCCGGTTGGCCGCGATCTCCGCAAAGAAGCGCGCTTCGTTCGGATAAATGTGCTCGTCCATGAACGCCAGCAGGCGCTCGCGCATGGCCGTGACCTTGTCGGTGTAGTCGAAATTCATCGTGTCTCCTGTGGGTGATCGGGTGTTTGATACGGGTCAGGCGCCGCTGGCGAACCGCCAGGCCATCTCGGCCATGGGGCGCGCACCGGCGGCGGACTTCACCGCCTGGTCGCTCGATGCCGTGCCGGCCTCGACCCGCTTGGCAATGCCTTGCAGGATGGCCGCGAGGCGGAACATGTTGTAGGCGAGGTAAAAGTTCCAGTCGGCCTTGAGTTGCGCGGGCTCGGCGATGCCGGTGCGCTGGCAGTAGAGCGCGATGTACTCGTTTTCCGTGGGAATGCCCAGGGCTTGCACGTCGAGCCCACCGATGCCGCGGAACAGGCCGGGCGGGATGTGCCAGGACATGCAGTGGTAGCTGAAGTCGGCCAGCGGATGGCCCAGCGTGGAGAGCTCCCAGTCGAGCACCGCGAGCACGCGCGGCTCTTCGCTGTGGAACATCAGGTTGTCGAGCCGGAAGTCGCCGTGCACCACCGAGAGCATGGACTCGTCGCGCGCCATCGCCGGGATGTTGTTGGGCAACCAGGCCATGAGCTGGTCCATCTCCGGGATGGGCTGGGTGATGGATGCCACGTACTGCTTGCTCCAGCGGCCGATCTGGCGTTCGAAATAGTTGCCAGGTTTGCCATAACCGTCCAGGCCGATCTCAAGTGGCTTGACGGTGTGCAACGCCGCGATCACGCGGTTCATTTCGTTGTAGATCGCGCCGCGTTGTTCGTTCGTCATGCCGGGCAGCGACTGGTCCCACAGCACACGTCCGTTGACGCACTCCATGATGTAGAAGGCGCGGCCAATGATCGACTCGTCTTCGCACAACACGTGCATCTGCGCCACCGGCACGCCGGTGCCGTGCAGCGCACTCATCACACGGAACTCGCGCTCGATGGCGTGGGCCGAGGGCAGCAGCTTGGCCACGGGGCCAGGCTTGGCGCGCATCACGTAGGCGCGCTGGGGCGTGATGAGCTTGTAGGTGGGATTGGACTGACCGCCCTTGAACATCTCCACCGTGAGTGGGCCCTCGAAGCCGGGCAATCGGCTTTGCAGCCAGGAGGTCAGCGCGGTTTCATCGAACCTGTGTTGGCCTGAAACGGCCCGGGTGCCGGTGAAATTCTGGGTGTCGCTCATGCGTGAAGGCTTGGGTGAGAGTTGAGAGACGAGGCCATCACGCACAGTCTCAGGATTCGGCTTCTGCGATGCGCATCAGCATGTCGCGGTTGCGCACCACCAGCCCTCCCTGTTCGATGCGGATCGCATCGTCCCGCTCCATCGACTTGAGTTCCTGGTTGACCCGCTGGCGCGAAGCGCCCAGCAACTGGGCCAGTTCTTCCTGCGCCAGCTGCAGGCCGATGCGCATCTCGTTGCCGTCGGACAGACAAGGCACGCCGTAGCTGCGCACCAGGTGCAGCAGCTGTTTGGCCAGGCGCGCGCGCAAGGGCAGGGTGTTGAGGTCTTCCACCAGGCCAAAGAGGGTGCGGATGCGCCGCGCCTGCAGGCGCATCAGGGCTTCGTACAGCTCCACGTGCATGCTCAGGATTTTCTGGAAATCGGTGCGCGCCACGCAGAGCAACGTGGTGGGTCCGTGTGCATACGCGTCGTGCGTTCGCTGGTCGCCGTCGAACATCGCCACATCGCCGAACCACACGCCCGGCTCCACATAGGTCAGCGTGATCTGCTTGCCCGAGAGCGATGTGGAGCTCACGCGCACCGCGCCCTTGGCCACCGCCGTCCACTCGGACGGTGGATCGCCTCGGGCGACGATC
>JBKBWW010000143.1:5308-7835 GCA_046314475.1 Hydrogenophaga sp. | reverse complement strand
AGCGAAACAAAGGGGGAGAGGCGGCGAAGCCGACTCGGAGGACATTCGCGGAGTCGTGCCCCATGGCCGCCGATGACCGGACCCGCCGGAGAAAACAAACCGCAGAAAACCCTCAGGAAGAACGAGGCGGGTCCGGCAGCAGACAAGCCTCGGCCACCTGCAAGTCGTTGTCCCGCGCAAAGTTCATGCAGAAGTCCCAGGCCATGGGTTCGGCTTCGCGCAAGTCCACGTGGACCACCACGCACTTGATGCCATTGATGGTGTTGGGAACGCACCAGGGGGAATAGCTCAGGTGGCTGCCGGGCTGGGCGCCACCGGGACGAAACGGGCTCATGACGCCAGCCAGACGCTCGGCCCAGTCGCTCGGCCGGAAGGTGCGGCCGTTCTGGGTGATGCCCTGGATGAAGACTTGTTTGGCAGTCGGTGAAACCATCGGGAGAAGCCTTCGGATGGAGGGCCGTGCAGAGGAAAAAACCGCCACGGCAACGAGGATCGCTCGGCCGTGGAAGCGTCAGGTATTCTATCTTATATAAGACTTGAAACGAGGGATAACCCGGGCTCGCAAGACCCGGTCGCCGCGCATTTCAGCGATGCCCAACAAGCAATGATGATGCCCGGCTCCTGCGCCTAAAATCGCGCTTCGACGGCTCAACCTGCGTTGAGCCGCTTTCTTTTTGGCCCTCCAGCGCCCCACTTTCCCGGAGTCACCGCATGAACGCCGCCCTCAATCCCGTCGCCTCGCCCCATGTGATGAACACCTACGGCCGCCTGCCGATCGCGATGTCGCACGGCAAGGGCGTGCGTGTTTGGGACGTGAACGGCAAGGAATACATCGACGCGCTCGCCGGCATTGCCGTGAACACCCTGGGCCACGGCCACCCCAAACTGGTGCCTGCCCTGCAGGACCAGGTGGCCAAGATGATCCACTGCTGCAACTACTACCACGTGCCCGACCAGGAACGCCTGGCGCAGATGCTGGTGGAGCGCTCGGGCCTGACCAATGTGTTCTTCTGCAGCACCGGCTTGGAAGCCAACGAAGCCGCGCTGAAGCTGGCGCGTAAGTACGGCCACGACAAAGGCATCGAGCGCCCGGAGATCGTGGTCTACGAGAAGGCGTTCCACGGCCGCAGCATTGCCACGCTCTCGGCCACCGGCAACCCCAAGGTGCAGGCCGGCTTCGGTCCGCTGGTGGAGGGTTTCATCCGTGTGCCGGCCAACGACATCGAAGCGCTGAAGAAAGCCACCGTGGGCAACCCCAACGTGGTGGCGGTGTTCTTCGAGACCATCCAGGGCGAAGGCGGCGTGAACCCGATGCGTGCGCAGTACCTGAAGGACGTGCGCGCCCTGTGCGACGCGCAGGACTGGCTGCTCATGATCGACGAGGTGCAGTGCGGCATGGGCCGCACCGGCAAGTGGTTCGCCCACCAGTGGGCGGGCATCCTGCCCGATGTGATGCCGCTGGCCAAGGGCCTGGGCTCGGGCGTGCCCATTGGCGCGGTGGTGGCCGGCCCGAAAGCCGCCAACATCTTCCAGCCGGGCAACCACGGCACCACCTTCGGCGGCAACCCGCTGGCCATGCGCGCCGGTGTGGAAACCATCCGCATCATTGAAGAAGACGGCCTGCTGGCCAACGCCGAGCGCGTGGGTGCGCACATGCACGACGCGCTGGTGAAGAGCCTGGGCGGCCACCCCGGCCTGAAAGAGGTCCGCGGCCAGGGTCTCATGATTGGTGTCGAGCTCAACCACCCCTGCGGCGCCCTGACCCAGCGCGCCGCCGACGCCGGCCTGCTGATCAGCGTCACCGCCGACAGCGTGATCCGCCTGGTGCCGCCGCTCATCATGACCATCGCCGAGGCCGACGAGGTGCTCGCCATCCTGCTGCCGCTGATCCACGCATTCTTCAAAGAGCAGAGCCCGACATGACGATCCGCCACTACCTGCAGTTCAAGGACTTGAGCGCGGCCGAATGCGCCCACGTGCTGGAACGCGCAGCCCACATCAAGAAGAAGTTCAAGGCGTTCGAGAAGTACCAACCCTTTGCAGACCCGGACCGCACGCTGGCCATGATCTTCGAGAAGGCCAGCACGCGCACCCGCGTGAGCTTCGAGGCCGGCATGTACCAGATGGGTGGCTCGGTGGTGCACCTCACCACCGGCGACAGCCAGCTCGGTCGCGCAGAGCCCATTGAAGACAGCGCCAAGGTGATCAGCCGCATGGTCGATCTGGTGATGATCCGGACCTTTGAGCAGAGCAAGATCGAAGCGTTTGCCGCCCACTCGCGCGTGCCGGTGATCAACGGCTTGACCAACGAATTCCACCCCTGCCAGATCCTGGCCGACCTGTTCACGCTGGTCGAGTACCGGCCCGCTGCCAGCGGCCAGCCGCTGGACGCCATCAAAGGCAAGGTGGTGGCCTGGGTGGGCGACGGCAACAACATGGCCAACACCTGGCTGCAGGCGGCCGAGTTGCTGGGCTTCACGGTGCACGTGAGCACGCCCGGCGGCTACGAAGTGGACCCGGTGCTCGC
>JBKBWW010000143.1:0-5298 GCA_046314475.1 Hydrogenophaga sp. | reverse complement strand
AACCGCGACTGCTACAAGGTGTTCAAGGACCCGCGCGAAGCCTGCGCGGGTGCCGATCTGGTCACCACCGACGTCTGGACCAGCATGGGCTTCGAGTCCGAAAACGAAGTGCGCCGCGAGGCCTTCAAACGCTGGTGTGTGGACGAGGACATGATGCGCCAGGCCAAGCCCGACGCGCTCTTCATGCACTGCCTGCCCGCACACCGCGGCGAAGAAGTGAGCGCCGAGGTGATCGACGGCCCGCAATCGGTGGTGTGGGACGAGGCCGAGAACCGCATGCACGCGCAGAAGGCCTTGATGGAGTTCCTGCTGCTCGGCCGTTTGGCCTGAAGCGGCAGGGCGCCGCTTCACTCACCGCATGCAGGCCCTGCTCGACGCGATCGCGCGCATCGAACCCGGCACCGACGCGCGCCGGGTGTTCCACGGCCGCGGCGGCCTGCACCCGGGCTGTGAGCAATGGACGCTGGATGCATTTCCACCCGTCTGGCTGCTCACCAGCTTCCAGCCGGTGGCTGATGACACCCTCGCCGACATCGGTGAAGCGCTGCAAGCCCGTTGGAGCCAAATCGCCCCCAACGAGCCGCTCAACTGGGTGTTCCAGTGCCGTGGCGACGGACAGGCCGACACGGTTCTCATGGCCGGCAGCGTGCCCGAGCCGCATGTGGTCACCGAGCGTGGCGCGCGTTACCTGGTGCACCTGCTCAAGGGCCAGAACCACGGCCTCTTCCTCGACATGGCCGAGGGCCGCCAGTGGGTGCGCGAGCACGCGGCGGGCCACAAGGTGCTCAACCTGTTTGCCTACACCTGCGCGTTCTCCGTGGTGGCCTTGCAAGGAGGTGCGAAGCAGGTGGTCAACGTGGACATGAGCGCCGGTGCCATGGCCACGGGACAGCAGAACCACCCCCTGAACACTTTGAAGGAAGGCGCGAGTTTCCTCGTGCACGACATCTTCAAGACCTGGGGCAAGATCACGCGCGGCGGCCCGTACGGCCTGGTGATCGTCGATCCCCCGAGCCACCAGAAGGGCAGCTTCGTGGCCACGCAGGACTACATCAAACTCATCCGCCGCCTGCCCGATCTGCTGCGGCCTGAGGGCCGCGTGCTGCTGTGCCTGAACGCACCCCAGCTCAGCCCGGCGTTCCTGATGGACCAGATGCAAGCGGCCGCACCCGAACTGGTGTTCGAGCAGCGTCTGGCCAACCCGGCGGTGTTTGCCGATGTGTCGGAAGACCGTTCGCTCAAGGTGCTGGTGTACCGGGCGCCTGCGGTCGTCAAGGCCACCACACCGTGAGTGCGTGCACCTCGTGTGGCGCCTGCTGCGCCTGCTTCCGTGTCGACTTCTCGGTGCACGAGATGCAGGACCTGGGCGGCTCGGTCCCATCGGGACTGGCGGTGGACGTGACCGACAGCACCATGCGCATGCGCGGCACAGATCACTCACCACCCCGCTGCGCGGCACTCACCGGCCAGCTCGGCCAGCAGATTGCCTGCGGTATCTACGAGTGGCGCCCCTCCCCCTGCCGCGAGTTCGAAGAAGGCAGCGACGCCTGCACCCGCGCCCGCCAGCGCCACGGTTTGCCGCCGGTCGACGGCGCGGACTGAACCCTCAGTTACTTCAGGTCTCAAGCATTTTTGAGGCTTGTTGGGATTAACCGACACCATGGTTTTTTTCAGGGTGCTACCTTCACCGCACCATGAAAAAACGCTGGGACATCTCCCCACCCATACACGCCAATGCCCCGGTGTTTCCGGGCGACACGGCCTACACACAAACCTGGGCCGCCACCATCGGCCCGGGCTGCCCGGTCAACGTGAGCGCCATCACACTCTCGCCCCACGTGGGCGCACACGCCGATGCGCCGCTGCACTACGACGCCGATGGTGCGGCCATCGGTGAGGTTTCGCTGGAACCTTTCCTCGGCCCCTGCCGCGTGATCCACGCCATCGGCTGTGGTCCGTTGGTCAAGCCCGAACACATCGCGCACGCACTGACAGAGCTTCCAGAACGGGTGCTCGTGCGTGTGTATGAACACCAGCCGCAAGACGCCTTCGACAACGACCTGCCCGCCTTCGCCCCCGAGACCGTGGAGCAACTGGCCGACCTCGGCGTGTTGCTGATCGGCATCGACAGCGCGAGCATCGACCCGGCCAACAGCAAGACGCTGGACAGCCACCAGACCATTCGCCGGCGCGGCCTGCGCGTGTTGGAAAACCTGCTGCTCGACGACGTGCCCGAAGGCGACTACGAACTGATCGCCCTGCCCCTGAAACTCACCACCGCCGACGCCAGCCCCGTGCGCGCCATCCTCCGAGAACTGCCATGACAACGACCCTGCAAGACTGCCGCGCGCTCGACGCGCAAGACCCGCTGCGCGCCCTGCGCGATCTCTTCCTGTTGCCCGAAGGCACCATCTACCTCGACGGCAATTCGCTCGGCGTGATGCCGCGCAGCGCACCCGCCCGCGTGGCCGACGTGGTCACCCGCGAATGGGGCACCGACCTGATCCAGAGCTGGAACAAGAACGGCTGGTTCGCCATGCCCGGCAAAGTGGGCGACAAGATCGCGCGCCTGATCGGCGCAGAACCCGGCACGGTGGTGGCCACCGACAGCACCTCCATCAACCTCTTCAAGGTGCTTTCCGCCGCGCTCAACCTCAGCACCGCTGACCACCCGCAGCGCAAACGCATCGTGAGCGAGCGCAGCAACTTCCCGACCGACCTCTACATCGCCGAAGCACTGTGCAAGGAACGGGGCTTCGAGCTGGTGCTCGTGGAGCCCGACGAGATTGCCGCAGCGCTCACGCCCGAAGTGGCCGTGCTCATGCTCACCCATGTGAATTACCGCACCGGAGCCATGCACGACATGCCGGCCGTGACCGCCGCTGCCCACTCGGCCGGCGCGCTCATGCTGTGGGACCTGGCGCACAGCGCAGGCGCCGTACCGGTGGACCTCACCGGCGCGGGCGCCGACTACGCCGTGGGCTGCGGCTACAAGTACCTCAACGGTGGCCCGGGCGCGCCCGCCTTCGTGTGGGTGAACCCGCGCCACACCGACCGCTTCTGGCAGCCACTGGCCGGCTGGTGGGGCCACGCCACACCCTTCGCCTTCACGCCCGACTACCAGCCCGCGCCCGGCATCACGCGTTACCAGTGCGGCACGCAACCCATGATCAGCCTGGCCGCGCTCGACTGCGGTGTCGACACGGTGCTGGCCGCCGAAGCCCTGGGCGGCATGGCCGCGCTGCGCAAGAAGTCGCTCGCGCTCACCGACCTCTTCATCTCGCTGGTGGACGAGCGCTGCCAGGGCCACGGCATTGGCCTGGCGACTCCGCTGGACCACGCACAGCGCGGTTCGCAAGTTTGTTTGACCAAGGACGAAGGCGCCTACGCGATCGTGCAGGCCCTCATCGCACGCGGCGTGGTGGGCGACTACCGCGCGGGCGATTCCAGCAAGCACAAGGACATCCTGCGTTTCGGCTTCACGCCGCTCTACATCGGCTTTGAAGACGTGTGGCACTCGGTCGAACACCTCAAGCAGGTGCTGGAGAGTGGCGAGTGGCGGCGCGCCGAGTTCAACCAGAAACACGCGGTGACCTGAGCATGTGCCCGCACACCCATTCCGAACCGCAGAAGCCCGAAGACATCGTGCGCGAGGAAGGCGCCCAGCTCGACTTCAGCCGCGACATGAGCTACGGCGACTACCTGCAGCTCGACAGCATCCTCAGCGCGCAGAAACCGCTCTCGCCCGCACACGACGAGATGCTGTTCATCATCCAGCACCAGACCAGCGAACTCTGGATGAAGCTCATGCTGCACGAGCTGCACGCGGCCATTCGCCACATCGCCGCAGACGAGCTGCAACCCGCCTTCAAGATGCTCGCGCGCGTTTCGAAAATCATGGAACAACTCGTCCACGCCTGGGACGTGCTCGCCACCATGACGCCGCCCGAGTACAGCGCGCTGCGCCCCTACCTGGCACAGTCCAGCGGCTTCCAGAGCCACCAGTACCGCTGCATCGAATTCGCCATGGGCAACAAAAACGCCGCCATGCTCAAGCCCCACGCGCACAACCCCGAGCGGTTGGCCGTGGTGCAGTCGGCCTACGAAGCACCGTCGCTGTACGACGAGGCCTTGCGCCTGCTCGCGCGCCGCGGCATCGCGGTACCGCAGAGCCACACCGAGCGCGACTGGACCCAGCCCTACGAGGCCAGCGACGCGGTCGAACAAGCCTGGCTGCAGGTCTACCGCAACCCCAAGGACCACTGGGACCTGTACCAACTGGGCGAAGAACTCACCGACCTCGAAGACACCTTCCGCCTCTGGCGCTTTCGCCACGTCACCACCGTGGAACGCGTCATCGGCTTCAAGCGCGGCACCGGCGGCACGGGCGGTGTGAGCTATTTGCGCAAGATGCTGGACGTGGTGCTGTTCCCCGAGATCTGGCGCTTGCGCACCAATCTCTGAGCCGGTGATGGCGTCCTCGGCCTTGCGGTCGATCGCACGGCCAGGAGCAAGTCGGGATTTTTCCCCCGATCAGCAGTCAACACACCGTGCTACCAATAGAGCGCCATCAGCTCGCGCGACCAATCCGGCTGCCGCAGCTCCCCGCTGGGCAAGTACTCCGCCCAAACGGGTTTCAGGTCGAGCAACGGTGACCCGTCAATCGCATCAAGACCCACCACATCGATGTCCGTACCACTCACGGCAAGAATGCGGCAACAGGACGTTCCGATGCGGTTGGGTCGCATGCGCCCGCGTTGCGCGAAGATGCCCACACGAGGCCAATCGGTGCGTCCGCGTGGATGGCGCGCACCAAGCTCCTCCGGTTCATCTGCATCCACGTGAAAATAAAACAGCACCTGAAGATGAGAGTGTGCTGTCAGCCCACTCAAAGCCTCCGGACCAAAGCGCGTCGGGTCCAGCACGAGTTTGCAGCGGTTGCTCCCCCAGCCGTCTTTTTTCGTGGCGTCTCGTCGGCCGCCCTCCACGTACCCAATGGACAGCATCTGGATCGCACAAGGCTTTGGTTTCACTTGCATGAGGTCCCTACTTGCCACAACAGCTGTGGCTTTTCCATTGACCGGGTTGGGGTGCGATGACGTCGACCGCACGCTGCCACAGTACACCGCAGAGCTCGTCATTCGGCAAGTTTCTAGGTCGAAGGGGTGGAGCCCTTCACAATCACCCCCCCCGCCGCTTGTTCGAGATGCCGACCTTTGATCATGGATAAATTCTTGCTGCAGCAGCAGGTGCTGGAACGGCTCGCCGAAGACCTGCTGCAAACTGAACAGGCGGTGC
>JBKBWW010000142.1:0-7900 GCA_046314475.1 Hydrogenophaga sp. | reverse complement strand
CGAGGGCATGGCCGTGGGCCAGCTCACGGCGGTGGAGCTGGTCGACCGCACCATGATCGAGCTCTCGCTGCAGAACCCGGCGTTCGCGCCCACCATCCGCACGGCGCTCTCGCCGCACATCAACGGCGGCAAACCCGCAGCCGTGCTGCTGGTGGAGTTCAGCGGCCCGAGCAAGGCCGACATCGCGCACAAGATCCGCGAACTCGTCGAACTCATGGGCGACCTGGGCCTGCCCGGCAGCGTGGTCGAAATGATTGACGACGCACCGCAGAAGAACCTGTGGGAGGTGCGCAAGGCGGGCCTGAACATCATGATGAGCCTGCGTGGCGACGGCAAACCGGTGAGCTTCATCGAAGACTGCGCCGTGCCGCTGGTGCACTTGGCCGAGTACACCGATGCGCTGACCGAGGTGTTCCACAAACACGGCAGCCGGGGCACTTGGTACGCCCACGCCTCGGTGGGCACGCTGCACGTGCGCCCCATCCTCGACATGCGCCGGGGCGGTGCCAGCAAGATGCGCCAGATCGCCGAGGAAGCCAGCGAACTGGTGCGCAAGTACAAAGGTGCCTACAGCGGCGAACACGGCGACGGCCTGTGCCGCGGCGAGTGGATCGAATGGCAGTTCGGCCCGCGCATCAACGACGCGTTCGCCCGCATCAAGCAACACCTCGACCCCACCGGGCTGCTCTCACCCAACCGCATGGTCAACCCGCCCAAGATGGACGACACACGGCTCATGCGGTTTCCACCGAGCTACAAGGTGGTGCCCATCACGCCCGTGCTCGACTGGAGCGCATGGGACGTGAAAGCCGACCCGGTGACCGAAGTGACCACCGCGCCCGGCACCGGCGAAGACCCGGCGCGGGGTTTGGCCAAGGCCGTGGAGATGTGCAACAACAACGGCCACTGCCGCAAGTTCGACGCCGGCACCATGTGCCCGAGCTACCGCGTGACCCGCGACGAACAGCACCTCACGCGCGGCCGCGCCAACACCCTGCGCCTGGCGCTCAGCGGGCAGATCCCGGGTCTGGCGGGCAGCGACGCACTCACCAGCGAGGTGGTGCGCGAAGCCCTGGACCTCTGCGTGGGCTGCAAGGGCTGCAAACGCGACTGCCCCACCGGCGTGGACATGGCCAAGATGAAGGTCGAGTTTTTGCAGCACTACAAGGCCAAACACGGGCACACGCTCAAGGACCGGCTGGTCGCGCAGCTGCCCGATTACGCCGCCTGGGCCGCGCGCCTGGCGCCGCTGCTCAACCTGCGCAACCGCGTGCCGTTGCTCGCCAGCTTGTCTGAAAAATGGCTGGGTCTCTCGGCCCAACGCAGCCTGCCGCAGTGGCATGCGCAGCATTTCTTCAACGCATCGGTGAAGACGGCCACGCGCGACGAGGTGCTGGCCGCCGAGCGTGGCGTGGTGCTGTTCGTGGACACCTTCAACGGCTACTTCGAATCGGAAAACGCGCACGCCGCGGTAAAGGTTATGCAGGCTGCGGGCTACACCGTGCACGTGGCGACCAAGGCGCAGGACGACGGCAAGCACCTGTGCTGCGGTCGCACGTATCTCGCCAGCGGCATGGTGGAGCAGGCGAAGGAAAAAGCCCGCGAGGTGGTGCAGAGCCTGCTGCCCTTTGCACACAAGGGCATCGCCATCGTGGGGCTGGAGCCTTCGTGCCTGCTCACGTTGCGCGACGAAATGCTGGTGATGGGCCTGGGCTCGGCGCCGCAGCAGATTGCCGAGCACGCGCTGCTGTTTGAAGAGTTCCTGGCGCGCGAAGCGAGAGCCGGGCGGCTCGACGGTTTGAAAGCCAGCCTCAAAGCGGTGGACAAGCCGGTGCTGCTGCACGGCCATTGCCACCAGAAAGCGTTCGACGCGGTCTCACCGATCCTGGAGGTGCTGCGCTGGATCCCAGGGGCGAAGCCGCAACTGATCGAGAGCAGCTGCTGCGGCATGGCCGGCAGCTTCGGCTATGAGGCTTCGCACCACGCCGTGTCGATGCAGATGGCCGAACTCAGCCTGCTGCCGGCGGTGCGTGCCGCGCCCGATGCTGTTCTGGTGGCCGACGGCACCAGCTGCCGCCACCAGATTGCCGACGGTGCGCAACGCGAGGCGGTGCATGTGAGCCGTTTGCTGGCGGGCCTCTTGAAAGATTGACGGCACCCAAACGAAAAGGCCCCGGAGCCGAAGCTCCGGGGCCTTTTCAGATCTTGTCAGCGCGGGGCTGACAGGGATCAGTAACCGCCGCGACCGCCGCCGCCACCACCGTAGCCGCCACCGCCGGAGCGATCGCCACCACCGTAGCCGCCGCCACCACCACCGCCGCCGTAGCCGCCGGTGCGGGGAGGACGTGCCTCCATCGGACGGGCTTCGTTCACGGTGATGCTGCGGCCGCCCAGGGACTGGCCGTTCATGCCGGAGATGGCTGCTTGCGCTTCGGCGTCATTGCCCATTTCGACAAAGCCGAAACCCTTGGAGCGACCCGTGTCGCGTTCCATCATGACCTTGGCGCTGTTGACAGAGCCGAATTCGCTGAAAGACTGTTGCAGGTCTTCGTCGCGAACGGTGTACGGCAGGTTGCCGACGTAAAGTTTGTTGCCCATGAGGACTCCTCAAAATAACTGAAAACAAAAGCGATGGGGTCCCGAAAGCACAACTAACTCTAAAAGTACCGCCGTAGCGCGCGAAACTGACCGATCACCTGACTTGCACGCGCGTCTGGACACGCGAACCTGTGGATTATGCGCTACGCGAGCCTTGTCGCCTTGTCCGTGTATTCCCCAAGTCTTTTCTGCGCATCAGGTGGCGGGCCAATCGATCCCGCGCTGGCTCTCGAAATGTCGGGGCAAGCCGGTGACCGGGTCGTCAAAGGCGATGCTGCGCGCCAGCAAAAGCAACGGCTCGGCAAAGTCTTCCGCGTCGTCGGGTCCGCGCAGAACCGTGGGGTAGAACTGGTCGCCCACGATGGGCGCGCCCAGTGCGTTCATGTGCACGCGCAGCTGGTGGCGTTTGCCGGTCAGGGGCGAGAGCCGGTAACGCGCCCAGGCGCCGCGCACTTCGCACAGCTCGATGCGGGTCTCGCTGTTGGCCTCCCCGGCGGACTCAAGCATGCGAAAGAAGCTGGCGCTGTCTTCTTCGATGCGGCTGCGGCGTGTAAGCGGAAAGTCGAATCCGGCGCGGTGGACAGCGATCGCCTCGTACACCTTGTCCACCACACGCTCGCGAAACAGCGCCTGGTAGGCGTTGCGGTCTTGCGGACGCAGGCTGAACAGCACGAGCCCGGCGGTCTCGCGGTCGATGCGGTGAATGGGGCTGAGCGTGTCGATGCCGGTGCGGCGCTTCAGGCGCACCAGCAGGCTTTGCTGCACGTAGCGCCCGCCCGGCGTGACCGGCAAAAAGTGCGGCTTGTCGGCCACCAGCAGGTGCTCGTCCTGGAACAGCACCGCTTCTTCAAACGGGATGTCGGGCTCGTCGTCGAGGTGGCGGTAGTAGTGGATGCGCGCACCGGGCCGGTAAGGCGCGTCGGGCGGCAGGGGCTGGCCGGTGTCGTCCAGCACCTCACCGCTGGCCAGCCGCTGGCTCCAGGTGGCGCGGTCCACCACGTTCAGGCGTTCGGCCAGGAAGTCGAGCAACAACGTCCAGGGTACTGCTTTGGCGTGGGGCAGGGCGGCGCAACTGGCGGACACGCCGTCGCGTGGCGGGATGTGCGGGCTCTTCGGCGGGCGGGCCACGGCGGGACGCTCGGTCCTCAGATCCGGCGGAACACCAAGTCCCAGACACCGTGGCCGAGCTTTAGACCCCGGTTCTCGAATTTGGTGAGGGGCCGGTAGGCGGGCTGCGGCACGAAACCATTGCCGCCGGGCTCGGCGGTGTTTTGCAGCAGCGGCTCGGCGCTCAGCACCTCCAGCATCTGGTGGGCGTAGGGCTCCCAGTCGGTGGCCAGGTGCAGATAACCGCCAGGTTTGAGGTGTCGCGCGAGGCGGCGCGCGAAGTCCGGCTGGATCAGGCGGCGTTTGTGGTGCCGGCTCTTGTGCCAGGGGTCGGGGAAAAAGATGTGCACGCCGTCCAGGCTGGACTCGCCGAGCATGTGGTCGAGCACCTCCACCGCGTCGTGGCGCAGGATGCGGATGTTTTCCAGGCCCTGTTCGCCCACCAGCTTGAGCAGCGCCCCGACACCGGGCTCGTGGACTTCGCAGCACAGGAAGTTGTCGCCGGGCCGCACGCCGGCAATGTGCGCGGTGGCGCCGCCCATGCCGAAGCCGATTTCCAGGATCAGCGGGGCGCTGCGGCCAAAGGCGGCGGTGGCATCAAAAGCGCCGGGCACATAGTTCAGCAGGAAGCGTGGGCCGTGTTGTTCGTAGGCCCGCGCTTGCCCGGGGCCCATGCGGCCGGCCCGCAGCACATAACTCTTCACCTCGCGCAGGTAGGGCGCGTCGCTGGCAGGGGGGCGCGGCTGCGCGTGGCGGGGGTCGGTCATGGGGCGGGCTCGGTCGGCAAAGGCGTGAATTCTAGGCCGGCCACGCCCGGGTCCACGCGCCAAGTGCCTGCGCCATGTCGCCCGTGCGGGCAGTCAGCCCCAGCGTGCCTGCTGCGGCGTTCAGCGCCCGCATGGGGTCGGAGAGGTCCAGCGGCTCGGCGCCGTTCTGTTTGCTGAGTTTTTCTCCGTTGGCACCCAGCACCAGCGGCGTGTGCATCCAGACGGGAGAGGGCAGACCGAGTGCGCGCTGCAGCAGGATCTGGCGCGCGGTGTTGTCGGTCAGGTCTTCACCGCGCACCACGTGGGTGATGCCTTGCGCGGCGTCGTCCACCACCACGGCGAGCTGGTAGGCCCAGAGGCCGTCGGCGCGTTTCAAGACGAAGTCGCCGACCTCGGTGGCAACGTTCTGGGTTTGTGGGCCCAGGCGGCGGTCGTTCCAGGACACGTCACCGGGTGCCGGAATCTGGAAACGCCAGGCGCGGGCCGGTTTGCCGTGAAGGCCACCGATCTCCGGTCGGCAGGTGCCGGGGTAAACGGCGATGTGGTGGCGCTCGCGGTGGGTTCCTTGGGCGTGCAGGGCGACTTCGATGTCTTTGCGCGAGCAGCCGCAAGGGTAGACGCGGCCCTGTTCAATGAGTTGGTCCAGCGCCTGCTGGTACCGGTCACTGCGCTGCGACTGCCAGACCACAGGCCCGTCGCTCACCAGACCGCAGGCGGCGAGTTGCTGCAGGATGACTTGATCGGCGCCGGGCACGCAGCGCGGCGTGTCCACGTCTTCGATGCGCACCAGCCAGCTGCCGCCGTGGGCACGCGCGTCCAACCAGCTGGCGAGTGCTGCTACGAGCGAGCCCGCGTGAAGCGGGCCGGTGGGGGAGGGGGCGAAACGGCCTCGGTAGGCGGCCATCTGTTCTGGGGCTTCGACAGGCTCAGCCCGAATGGTGCGGGGTGAGCGGCGTGATGGCTCTCAGGCGATGGCCAGCGCCAGTTCGAGCCCGGAGACAAACGCGTCTTCGACCCGGTGGCCCAGGCACCAGTCGCCACACGCTCCGATGCCCAGCGCCTTGTCGAACAGGTGGCTCTTGCCCAGGGGGGTCTGCGTTTGCGCGAAGCGCCAGCGGTGCGCCGCGGCGTAGGTGGGCGTGGCGCGGATGCCGGTGATCTCGGCAAAGCCCTTGAGCAGCTTGGCCTTGACGCGCTCGGCGTCGTCCTCGAGGTGTTTGGTGGACCACGCCGGGCTGGCCTGGATGGTCCAGCGTTCGATCGGGTCGCGCCCGGGCTTGCTCGACTCGCGCGCCAGCCAGCTGATGCGGTGGTGCGTGCTGCGCGCGGCGTTCCACTGCGGGCCGAGGTGGGCGAGACCGGGCTGCATCGCCTGCGGATAGGCGACCATCAGCGTCCAGCAAGGCCCCACATGCACGGGAGCCAGCGCCTGGCGCAGTTCGGGGGCGAGGCCCGAGGCGCGCAGCAGGTCGTGCACTTGCGGGTGCGGCATGGCCAGCACCACGCGGTCAAAACCGCCGAGCACCTGCAGACCGCCGGCGCTGTCTTCGGTGCGCAACTGCCATTGTTCGGGGTGCAGGGCATCGCGCTCGATCTGGGTCACGCGGGTGTCGAGCAGGGTGTTGGCGGCCAGCGGCTGTCCCCACAGACCCACCAGCGCGTTCATGCCAGGCGAGGCCACGAAATGCGGCTCGGTGGGCGGTGGTGCGCTGGCCAGCACGTGGCCGAACTCGTCGAGCACACGCACGGTGCTGGCGCTCCAGGGGCGCACGACCGAGGTGGCGTTGCTGCGCAGCGCGGTCTCAAAGCGCTTGTCGCGCACCGTGAAGTACTGCGAGCCGTGGTCGAAACCGCCGAACTCGGTGCGCCGGGTCGACATGCGGCCCCCCAGGCCACGGCTTTTCTCGAACAGCGTGACGCGGTGACCGGCCTGCACCAGCGTGCGCGCACACACCACACCCGCCATGCCGGCGCCCACCACGGCGATGTGCAACCCTGCCGACTTTGTGGTCCTGGCTTTGGGGGCGGAAGCTTTGGCGGCGCGGGTCTTGGGGGATGTGGTCATGTCTCGTGCGCTTTCTGGGTGACGCTTGATCGGGCTGGGTGGAGTGCTGTTGACTGTAGCAGCCTGCCTGCTGAATGCGGGGCGGCGTTGACTCATGTCTGGTGGTGATTGCTCAGCAGTGCGGCGCGGGTTTGCGGGCTTTGCAAGTGATCAAGCCACCAGCGCAGCGCGCGGCCCATGTCGCTTGCGGTGCGTGGCAGCCGCCAGGCGTAGGCCACGCGCAGGCTGCGGTCGGGTCGCTGCACCTGTTTCACCACCAGGCGACCGGCCGCGATGAAAGGCTGGGCCAGCGGCAGCGGGAGGAAGCCGCCGCCCAAGCCGCGCAGCTGCGCTTCGAGCTTGTGCTGCATGGTGGGCACGGTGAGCACGTCCTGCCCGGGCAGCAGGTTGTGGGTGACGCCGCGGCCCCGCTGCGCACTGTCGGCCACGGCCACAGCGCGGTATTCGCGCAGTTCTTCGTCGCACAGGCTGTGATTCACGGCCGCCAAGGCGTGGTGGGGTGCGACCGCATAGACGAAGGTGATCGGACCCAGTGGTGCCGACTGGATTTCGGGCAGCGAAAGATCGCTGGGCACACCGAGGGCCAGATCGGCCTGGCCCATCTGCAGCGCCTCCACCGTGCCCGACAGCGTTTCGGCACGCAGCTTCAGCCGCGTGGGCGCGCCCTCGGCGTAGAAGGCCTCGCAGAGCTCAAACAGCGTGGCGCGCGCGATGATCGCGTCGGCCGCGATGGCGAGCTGCGGCTCCCAGCCGGTGGCCACGCGTTTGACGCGCTGCGCCACCGCATCGAGCTCGTTCAGCAGGTACTGGCCGGAGCGCAGCAACTCGGCACCGGCGGGTGTGAGCACGGCGCGGCGCGCGCTGCGGTCGAACAGCAGCACATCGAGCGCGTCTTCCACCTGGCGGATGCGGTAGGTGAGGGCACTGGGCACCATGCCGACCTCGCGCGCGGCAGCGGCCATGCTGCCCAGGCGTGCCACCGCCTCCAGCAGGCCCAGGTTTTCAGGGGACAGGGCGGCGCGCGGGGTGGAGCTGGCCATGGTGGTTTGCGGCTCGAATGTTCAAACGGTTTGAATGATGCCATCAAATCCGTGCAGTCTCAAAGGCCATGCGCCCGCCCACAATTCAGCCCATGCCCCGCAAAACCCACCCGGTTGCAGCGAGGCCCCACCCCGATGGAAAGGAACTCACCATGCTCCAGATTCGACGCTCCGACGCACGCGGCTATGCCGACCACGGCTGGCTCAAGAGCTTTCACTCGTTCTCGTTCGCCGACTACTTTGACCCGGCCTGGATGGGCTGGGGCAACCTGCGCGTGATCAACGAAGACCGCATTGCCCCGGGCACCGGTTTCGGCACGCAC
>JBKBWW010000141.1:0-8289 GCA_046314475.1 Hydrogenophaga sp. | reverse complement strand
ACCGCGCGGCCCTGCGCGTCGATGCAGCCCATCCAGATGGTGTCGCCGGGCTTGGCCACGTCGGGCCAGGGCAGGGCCTTGTCGCGGTCGATCTCGGCGGCCAGCTCGGCGAGCGCGGCGGGTTTGAGGAAACCCTTGGGGTCGGCCGGCGCGCGCTGCGGGTCGGTCACCACTCGCTCGCGCACGCGGAAGGCGCGCTTGGTGGCTTCCACCAGGCCGTGCACGTGCGCGAAGCCTTCGCCTTCGGTGACGCCGAGGCGTTCGAACAGGCCGAGGATCATCAAGGCGGAGAGGCCTTGTGTGGGCGGCGGCAGGTTGTAGACCGTGCTGTCGTTCAGCCGCACCGAGAGCGGCTCCACGATCTGCGCCTGGTAGGCGGCCAGGTCGCTGGTGCGCAGCGGGCTGCCCACGCGTTCGAGTTCGGCGCCGATGCGCTGGGCGATTTCACCGCGGTAGAAATCGTCGAGGCCGCGCTCCGCGAGTTGCTCCAGCGTGCGGCCCAGCGTCGGTTGCTTGAGGATGTGGCCCACGGCGGGTGGCTGGCCGTTGACCAGGTGGGTCTGCGCAAAACCCGGCGCGTCTTTCAGGCCGTCGAACTTCTCGCGCGTGAGGGCCGCCTGGCTTTCGGTGACGGCAATGCCGTTGTGCGCGTGGCGGATGCCGTCGGCCAGCAGGCGCGACAACGGCAGTGCCGGGCCCCACGGTGCGGCCACTTCCCGCGCTTTGGCCCAGCCGCCGATGGTGCCGGCCACCGTGAGCGCGGCCTTGGGGCCACGCGAGGGGATGGTGCTGTGGCCGGCGTACCAGTCGAGGTCGGCCAAGGCCGCGGCGGGGCCGCAGGCCGAGATGGCCACGGGCTTCTGGCCGGGTTCGTGGATGAGCCAGAAACCGTCACCGCCGATGGCGTTCATGTGCGGGTAGACCACCGCAATGGCTGCGGCTGCGGCCACCATGGCTTCCACGGCGTTGCCGCCGTCGCGCAACACGTCGCGCCCGGCCTGAGCAGCCAGGTGGTGGGGCGCGACAAACATGCCGCCCAGGGCGGTGAGGGTGTGAATCATCGAAGGTCTCCGGGTTGTTGTGGGGTCAGGTCAGCAGGCCGTAAAACATGCGCGCAGCGGTGAGTGCGAGGAACAGTGCGAACACCTGGCGCAAACGCCGGGCATCGATCGAATGCGCGAGTTTCGCACCCCAGCCTGTGGTGGCCAGCGTGGCCGGCACGATGAGCGCGAACCCCAGCAGGTTCACATAGCCCAGGCTGAAGGGTGGGCGCAAGGGCACGTCCAGCCCGTTGAGGATGAAGGCCAGCGCACCGGGAAAGCTGATCACCATGCCCAGCGTGGCGCCGGTACCCACCGACGTGTGCATCGGTACGCGCAATGCATTGAGGATGGGCACGCTGAGCGTGCCGCCGCCGATGCCCATGAGGGTGGACACGCCACCGATGCCGCTGCCCAGCACCGCGGTGCCGGCCGTGCCGGGCAGGCCGTCGGCCACGGCAACCCCGTCGCGCTTGAAGGCCATGTTGAGCGCCACCAGCAAGGCGATGGAGGCGAACACGGCGGTGAGCGAGGCGCCGCTCAGGAAGCGGCTGGCCACCGAGCCCACGATCACACCCACGACCACCGAGGGCATGAGGCGTTTGATCAGCGACCTGTCCAGGCTGCCGCGTTTGCTGTGTGCGCGGCTGGACAGGATGGAGGTGGGGATGATGGTGGCCAGCGAGGTGCCCACCGCCGCGTGCATGCGCACCGACTCGTCCACGCCCAGCAGCGTGAACAGGTGGTAGAGCACCGGCACGATGACAATGCCGCCGCCCACGCCGAGCAGGCCGGCGAGCACGCCCGCGACCAGGCCGGTGGCGAGCAAGGAGAGGGCCAGACCGAACA
Organism: Hydrogenophaga sp.; assembly: GCA_046314475.1. Lineage (GTDB taxonomy): Bacteria > Pseudomonadota > Gammaproteobacteria > Burkholderiales > Burkholderiaceae_C > Hydrogenophaga. The sequence goes on along the minus strand of JBKBWW010000141.1, from coordinate 6,400 downwards.
GCCAGGCGACAGAGTGTTGAGCAAAGAAATCCATGAGGCGAGGCAGAGCGGCCGTGGACGACCGCGTCGGTTGAGGTGTCAGACGAGCGGGTGCAGGCAGGCGAGGTGACGACCCTCGCTCACCTGGATCTGAGTCGGGTCGACGCGGGCGCAATCCGCTTGCGCGCTCTGGCAGCGTGATCGGAATCGGCAGCCCGCGGGCAGGTTGGCCGGGCTGGGAATTTCGCCCTGCAACGCCACCGACAGCGGTGCGTCGAAGCGTGGAAACGCATTCATCAAGGCGCGCGTGTAGGGATGCTGCGGCGCTTCGAGCACTTCGCGCGTGGGGCCCATTTCGACGATGCGCCCCAGGTACATCACGGCCACGCGTTCGCACAGGTACGCCGCCACACCCAGATCGTGCGTCACGAACACCATGGCCAGGCCTTGCTCGCGCTGCAGGTCGCGCAGCAGGTTGAGCAACTGCGCCTGCACCGACACGTCCAGACCGGCAACCGATTCGTCGGCTACGATCACGCGCGGCTCGCAGGCCAGCACGCGCGCCACGGCGACCCGCCGCACCTGACCGCCCGAGAGCTCGCTGGGCACCTTGCTGCGCACATCCAGCGGCAGACCGACCATGGCCAGCAGCTCGTCCACCCGCCCGGGGATTTCAGCGGCGTCGCGCAGCGCGTGCAGGCGCACCGGCTCGGCCAGCAGGTCGGCCACGGTCATGCGCGGGTTGAGTGAACCGCGCGCGTCCTGGTAGATGTAGGCCACTTCGCGTGCGAAGGTTTTGCGCTGCGAAGGCTCGAAGGCATCAAGCTCGTCCGCGCCGTACAGCACACGGCCGTTGGTGGCACCCTCCAGCCCGAGCATCACGCGCACCAGGGTCGATTTGCCAGAGCCGCTCTCGCCCACCAGGGCCAGCGATTCGCCGGGCTTGAGCGTGAGACGCACGCCGTCCAGCGCCCTGAGCTGGCGCCGGCCGCCGTCGATGGCAAAGGACTTCTCGACGTCGAGCAGCGAGAAGATGGGCAAGGCAGAAGCGGGCGGCTTGGGCAAGGTGGCGAGTCTCATGATCGGTGCATCGTTCTGTCGGGGTCAGGCGTTCCAGCAGGCCACCATGGCCGCTCCGCGCGGCGCCAGGGTGGGCTTCTCGGCGCTGCATTGAGCGCTGGCCTGCGCACAGCGTGGCGCGAAGCGGCAGCCCGTGGGCATGGCCGACAGCGATGGCACCACGCCGTTGATGGGCACCAGGCGCTCGGCATCGAATTCGATCGCGCTGGCGCGCAGGCCCCGCGTGTAGGGATGTTGCGGGTGGTTGAGCACCTCAGCGGCCGGGCCTTCTTCGACGATCTGGCCGGCGTACATCACGGCCACGCGGTCGGCCACCTGGGTTGCCAGGGCGAGGTCGTGCAGCACGAAGATGGCTGATGCGCCCAGCGCGCGCACACGCTCCAGCAGCAAGGCCATGATCTGCGCCTGGATGGTCACGTCCAGCGCGCTGGTGGGCTCGTCGGCAATGAGCAGCTGCGGCTCGCAGGCCATGGCGATGGCGATCATCACGCGCTGCTGCATGCCGCCTGAGAGCTCGTGCGGGTAGGCCTGCAGCCGCGAGGCCGGGTCGGCGATGCCGACGCTGGTGAGCAGTGCCACCGCGCGTTCCCGACACGCCGCAGTGGAAAGCTTCTGGTGCCGCTTGAGCGGCTCCGAGAGGTGATCCAGCACGGTGAAGCAGGGGTTGAGCGCGGCCGAGGCGTCCTGAAAGATCATGCCCATGTGGGCACCGCGCAGGGTTCGCAGCGTCTTTTCGGAAGCGGTGACGACGTCGGTGCCGCCGACCTTCAGGCTGCCCTCGAGTTCGACCTCGGGCGGGCGCACCAGGCCCATGGCCGCATAGGCCAGGGTGGATTTGCCGGCACCCGATTCACCGATCAGCGCCAGCGTCTCGCCGGCGGGCAGCGTGATGGAAACGTCGTCGAGCACCGCCACGCCACGGCGGCGCAAGGTGAGGTGTTCGGCTTGCAGTGCCATGGTGGTCATGCCTTCTCTCCCCGGGTCTTGGGGTCGAGCGCATCGCGCAAACCCTCGGCCAGCAGGTTCAGGCCGACCAGCAGCGTGGCCAGGGCCAGGCCGGGCATGCCCGACATCCACGGCGCCATGCTCACGAAGCCTCGGCCTTCGGCAATCATCAGGCCCCAGTCGGGTGTGGGCGGCACCACGCCCAGACCCAGGAACGACAGGCCCGAGGCCAGCAGGATGGCGATCGAGATGCGCATACCGGCCTGGATGAGGATGGGCGAGGCGATGTTGGGCAGGATGTGGCGCATGATCACCTCGCGCTCGGGCACGCCCATGAGCCGCGCGGCTTCAATGAAAGGCCGCGCCTTCACCTGCAACACGTCGGCCCGCACGGTGCGCGCGAAAGGACCCACAAATGAAAGGGCGAGCGCCAGGATCACGTTGTTCATGCCCAGGCCGAGCACGGCCATGAAGGCCATGGCCATGATGAGTTCGGGGAAGGCCAGCAGGCCGTCGACCACGCGCATCAGAACCCACTCGACACGCCCGCCACGCAAGCCGGCGAACAGACCCACGGCCACGCCCACGAGCAGACCCAGCGCCACCGAAGCGAAGCCGATCCAAAGCGCCGAGCGAGCGCCGTAAAACACACGCGAGAGGATGTCCTGCCCGAACGAGTCGGTGCCCATCCAGTGCTTCATGCTTGGCCCTTGCATCGAGTCCATGAAGTTCTGTTCGGTGGGCGCGTACGGTGCCAGCACCGGGGCAAACACCGCAGCGAGCAGGAAGAACAGCACGATCGCGCCACCGGCCACGGCCTTGCGCTGGCGACCGAGCAAGCGAAGCGTGCGCAGGGTGTGGACGCTCAGCCGGCTCCACGGCGAGGTCACCAGGGAGGTTTGCAAAGGTTCGGCGTTCATGTCTTGCGCAACCGCGGATCGAGGATGGAATAGGTGCGGTCGACGATGAAGTTGACCGTGATGAACAGCAGCGCGGTGATCATGATCCCGGCCTGCACGACGAGGTACTCGCGTGTCTGCACGGCGTTGGTGATCATCATCCCCAGGCCCGGCAGGGTGAACACGACCTCGGTCATGACGGCGCCGCGCAGCATGCCGCCGAGCTGCAGGCCGATGACGGTGACCAGCGGCATCAGCACGTTTCGCATGCCGTGCACCCAGATCACGCGCCACTCGGGCTCGCCGCGGGCGCGGGCCGCGGCCATGTAGGGTTGCTCCAGCACTTCGAGCAGGCTGGAGCGTGTGACGGTGGCGATCAGGCCCACGTACCACGCGCCCAGCGTGAGCGCGGGCAGGGCCAGGTGCCACAGGCCGGAAAGTGGCTCGCTCCAGGGTGAGACATAGCCCATGCTGGGGAACCAGCCAAAGGCCACACTGAACACCCAGATCAGCACCACACCCAGGTAAAAGCTGGGGAAGGCGTTGCCGCCGATGGCCACGGCGCTGGCCAGCAGATCGACCCAGCTGTTGCGCTTGACGGCGGCCACCACCCCCAGCGGAATGCCCACCAGCAGTGCGATCAAGAGCGAGAGCGCGGCCAGCGTGAGCGTGACCGGCAGCGCTTCAAACACGGCCTGCTGGAAGATGTCTTGCTTGCTCACGTAGCTGATGCCCCAGTCGCCCTGCACGAAGCGGCCGAGCCAGCCGAAATACTGCTGCGGCCAGGGCCGGTCCAGGCCGAGCTGGCTGTAGAGCACGTCGTACGAGTCTTTTGAGAAATCGGAGCCCAGCATGATGGCCACCGGATCGCCCGGAGACAGCTTCAAGAACAGGAAGCTGATCCCCGAGACGACCAGCAGCACCAGCGCGGTCTGGGCGAGGGTGCCGAGCCCGCGCCAAAGGCGGCGCAGGTCCAGACCGGGCGGGTGGTGTGCCGTTGTCATGCTGGACTCGCCCCGATCAGGCCAGTGACACGGTGTGCAGGTTGAGCAGGTCGGCGGGCACGTACTCGAAGCCCTCGATCTTCTTGCTCAGGATCTTGAATACCTTCATATGCGCCAGCACGGCCAGCGGTGCGTCGCCCAGCAGCGCGTCTTCGGCTTCGACGTACAGCTTCTTTCGCGTGGCCACGTTGGTGGTCTCCGAGGCAGCGGCCACGGCCTTGTCGAACACCGGGTTGCTGTAGCCCACGTAGTTCCACGGACGGCCGGTGGACCACTCGGGCGTGATCGTCTCGTCCGGGTCCAGGTCGGCCACCCAGGCTTCGTCGTACATGTCGAAATCGCCACCGTTGCGGCGCTGCAGCCAGATGGCGCGATCCACCAGTTCGATCTTGGGCTTGATGCCGATCTGCGCCAGCATGGGCAGGATCAGCTGTGCATTGCGCGTGCCCAGGCCGCCCGAGCCGGTGAAGCCCTCGGTGACGATGTAGGTGGGTGTCACTTCACCCTGGATCTTGGCCTTGGCGCGCAAGGCCTTGGCTTTGGCGAGATCAAAGAACTGTCCGCGCCCGGTCTTGGCGATGTTGGGGTCGTAGAACGCCGTCATGGGTGGTGAGATGCAGGTGTAGGCCGGGATCGCTTCACCAAAGTAGCTCTGCTCCACGATCACCTTGCGGTCGATCGCGAAGGCCACGGCCTGGCGCATGGCGGGGTCGTCGAACGGCGCGCGCTTGTTGTTCATGCCCACGAACGAGTAGTTGCCCTCGACCTGGCCGAACACCTGGATGTTGGGGCTCTTGCGCAGCTGCGGAATGAACTGGAACGGGCAGACCGACATACCGTCGACCTGGCCCGACATCATGGCCGCCACGGCGGCGCTGGGCTCGCGGATCAGGCGGATCACCACGCGGTCGAGGTGGGGCAGGCCAGCTTCAAAGTACGCGGGGTTGCGCACCAGTTCGATGGAATCGTTTTCTTTCCAACTGGCCAGCTTGAACGGGCCGGTGCCCACGGGTGCGCGGCCAAAGCCCGCGCCGGCGGCTTCCACCGCGCGCTTGCTCACGATGGTGCCGGCGCGACCGGTGCTGCCAGTGAGCGCCACCGGCAGGAAAGCAAAAGGTTTCTTGAAACGCAGTCGCAGGGTCAGCGGGTCGATGATGTCGATACCGTCGAGCTGTTCCAGCTTCCACGCGTGGGGCGACTTCAGCGCGGGCGACTTCACGCGCTCCAAGCTCCACTTCACGGCCTCGGCATCGCAAGGGTCGTCGTTGTGGAACTTCACGCCCGGGCGCAATTTGAAGACGTGCGTCTTCTCGTCGACCATGTCCCATTTCTCGGCCAGATCGGGCGCGAAGCTCACCACCTTGCCGTCGAAGTCGACCTTGAGCAGGCCGTTGAACACGTTGTTGATGATCTTGATCGAGCCCGCCGACGAGGTCATGTGCGGGTCCAGCGTGTCGATGGCCTCGACCCAGGCGAAGGTCAGCGTGCCGCCTTTTTTGGGCGCGGCATGGGCCGTGCCCATGCCGGCGGCCGACGCGGCCATGAGACCCAGGCCGGCGCCTGCGGTCTTGAAAAGGTCTCGGCGGCCCATGCGGGTGGCGAGCACTGCGGCTAGTGCGGCTTTGTGGTTGATCTCTGACATGTCGATACTCCTGGTGAGTGAATGAAAAACGAAGGACAACAGGGGGGTCATGCCGCGATCGAGCCGCGGCTTTTTCTTGGGGGAAACGGGGTCAGGGAGCGCTCAGGGGCCGTGGGCCGATGGCATGTGCCTCATCAGGTCGGGCACCGTGTCGAGCACATGTTGGCGCATGGCCTGTTCACAGGCGTTGGCATCGCCCGCGCGGATCGCGTCGAGCAGCTTTTCGTGGTGTTCGCGCGTGCCCACCTGGCGGTCCTCCATAGAGGCCCACATGCGCATGTGCGGCTCCACCACTGAATGCAGCGCGGAGATCTGGCGCAGCAGGCGCGGGCAATCGCTCTTGGCGCACAGCGCCTCATGAAAGTGACGGTGCGCGGTGGTCCAGTCGGCCTGCAGCTCCGAGCTCGGCTCCATGGCTTCGAGCAGCATCTCCAGCTGGCGGATGTCGGCCCCAGTCAGGTTGGGCACAGCCAAGCGCACGGCCAGCCCTTCGAGCACCGCGCGCATTTCGAACACCTCGCGCATTTCCTTGACGTCGGGCGCATTGACCGTCACGCCCCGGTTGGCGCGCATGGTCACCAAGCCTTCGGCGGCCAGGCGGCGCAAGGCTTCGCGTACCGGCATGCGGCTGGTGCCGATTTCGGACGCGATCGTCTCGGCTATCAAGCGCTCTCCGGCCGCATACCGGCCTAAGCGCAGCGCACCCAGGATGTGTGCGTACGCCTCGTCGTGTGCAGCCACGAGTGACGGGTCGAATTCGGCGAGGGCTGAGATTCTCATCGATGGCGGCCTGCGGTGTCGGGTGGATGGGACCGTGGATTCGGATCATTGGATCCACGAATGTTTACATC
>JBKBWW010000140.1:0-8422 GCA_046314475.1 Hydrogenophaga sp. | reverse complement strand
GGCTGCGCGCCATGCGCTGGCGCTGGGCCGCATCGAAGAGCGGCACACGCCGCGCGCGCCGCTCGATGTGCTGGTGCAGCATCTGGTCACCGTGGCGCTGGGCGGCGGCTTCGTGCCCGAGGAACTGCTGGCCGAAGTGCGCCGCGCACCGGCCTACGCCGCGCTGGCCGACAACGACTGGCAGTGGGCCCTGCAGTTCGTGCGCCAGGGCGGGGCCTCGCTGGCCATCTACCCCGACTTCCAGCGCGCCGCGCCCGACGAGGAAGGCGTGTGGCGCGTGCCCGATGCGCGGCTCGCGCGCCGGCACCGCAGCAACATCGGCACCATCGTCAGCGACGCCAGCATGCAGGTGCAATTCGTGAGCGGCGGGCGCCTGGGTTCGGTGGAAGAGAGCTTCATCGCCCGGCTGCGCAAGGGCGACGTATTCATGTTCGCCGGGCGTCTGCTGGAGCTGGTGCGCACCCAGCAGATGACGGCCTACGTGCGCATCGCCCCCAAGGGCAGCGCCGCGCTGCCGCGCTGGAACGGCGGGCGCATGCCGCTGTCGAACACGCTGGCCGACGCCATGCTGGAGATGCTGGAGCAGGCCGAGCGCGGCGTCTACGCCTCGCCCGAGATGCAGTGCGCCCGGCCCCTGCTGGCCGTGCAGGAGGCCTGGTCGGCCTTGCCCACGCCCGGCCGCCTGGTGGCCGAGACCCTGCACACGCGCGAAGGCTGGCACCTGTACCTGTACCCGCTGGCCGGCCGCCTGGTGCACCTGGGCCTGGCCGGGCTGCTGGCCTGGCGCGCGTCGCAGCAGGTGGCCAACACTTTCTCGATCGCGGTCAACGACTATGGGCTGGAACTGCTGTCGGCCAAGCCCATCGATTGGGCCACGCTGCTGCCGCGCATCCTGGGCGAGGGCACGCCCACCACCCTCGGCAGCGGGCTCGAAGAGGAGGTGCTGGCCAGCCTCAACGCCACCGAGATGGCGCGCCGGCGCTTTCGCGAGATCGCGCGCATCGCGGGCCTCATCTTCCAAAGCCACCCGGGCGAGCAGCGCAGCAGCCGCCAGCTGCAGGCCTCGTCCTCGCTGTACTACGACGTGTTCGCCCAGTACGACCCCGACAACCTGCTCTTGGCCCAGGCCCGCGCCGAGCTGCTGGCCAACGAGCTGGACATGGAGCGACTGGCCAGCACGCTGCGCGGCATGCAGGGGCAGACCCTGTCCATCCATGCGCTCACGCGCCCCACCCCGTTTGCCCTGCCGCTGATGGTGGAGCGCTTTCGCGAGCGCCTGAGCACCGAGACCCTGGCCGACCGGCTGGCGCGCATGGTGCAGGCGCTGGAGAAGGCGGCCGACGACACCACCGGCACCCACCTCGCCGACAATCCCGCAAGCCCGGCCGACATGGCCTGGGACGTGCCCGACGGCGCCACCGCGTCACCCCGGCGCGCGCGCCGAGGCGATGCCGGCGACACGCCCCGCCGACCGCGAAGGCGCCACGGATTCTGAGCACGACGACGACCGACCTTGCCCGTGAACGCAGACCCTTCTTTCGCCCCTTCACCCACTGCCCCGCCCGCAGGCGACCTGGCAATCACCCTGCCCGGCGGCACCACCCTGTGGCTGCTGCCCCAGCGCGCCGTGTGGTGGCCCGCCGCGCGCACGGCCTTCGTGGCCGACGTGCACTTCGGCAAGGCCGCCACCTTCCGCCGCGCGGGCCAGCCCGTGCCGCACGGCACCACGGCCGACAACCTGGCCCGGCTCGACGCGGTGCTGGCGGTGACGGGGGCGCAGCACCTGGTCTTCCTCGGGGATTTCCTGCACGCGCGCAGCGGCGCGGCCGATGCCCTGTGGAGCCAGTTGCTGCCCTGGCGCGAACGCCATGCTGCAGTGCGCATGACCCTGGTGCGTGGCAACCACGACCTGCATGCGGGCGACCCGCCGCAGACGCTGGACATCGCCCTCGTTGACGAGCCCTGGCGGCCAGAGGAAGGGGCCGAGGTAATGGCATGCCACCACCCGCAGACGGTAGTGGGGTCCACCGTGTTGGCTGGACATTGGCACCCCACCGCAACCCTGCGAGGCCTAGCGCGAGACAGCGTCAAAGTGCCATGTTTCGCACTGAATCCGGGGCTGTTGGTGCTGCCTGCCTTCGGGGCTTTTACAGGCGGTTCGACGCAACCGGAGCCTCGCAATACACGGCGGTTTGCGGTGGTGGCGGATCGGGTGGCAGAACTCGCATCGCTTGCCACAACGCGTTAATGCCACCGCGCTGAGTGCGGCCGCGCACGCCGGTTGCTCCGGCCCCTTCTTGCCCACGCCCCTGGGCTATCGAGCTAAATTTTTGAACCTTGATGGGACCAACGCCCCTGAAAGCGCGAAAAAAATGGCGATGAAGATGAACAAATTTCGCATCGTGGGATTCGATTGCGAAAACGGTGCGCAGGGGCTTTGCCAAGCGGGGAGAATCAGAGAGCATCCGCGTTTGGCCCCGCTGTGATCACCAATGCAGCCGGGGACATTTACATACTCGTTTCGTGAGACAAGCCATGACGACCCAGCAACCAACCATCATCTACACCCTGACCGACGAGGCACCTCGCCTGGCCACGGCTTCCTTCCTTCCTATCATCCGCACGTTCGCCGCGCCCGCGGGCATCAACGTGACCGAGAGCGATATCTCCGTGGCCGCCCGCGTGCTGGGCGAGTTCCCCGAGTCGCTGACACCGGAACAGCGCGCTCCCAACACGTTGGCCGAGCTGGGCAAGAAGACCTTGCAGGCGGACGCCAACATCATCAAGTTGCCCAACATCAGCGCCTCCGTAGGCCAGCTGCAGGCTTGTATCAAGGAACTGCAGGGTAAGGGCTATGCGATTCCTGACTACCCGGAAGATCCGAAGACCGACGAAGAAAAATCCATTCGCGCACGCTACGCCAAGTGCGTGGGCAGTGCGGTAAACCCCGTGCTGCGCGAAGGCAACTCGGACCGCCGCGCGCCCAAGGCCGTCAAGGAATACGCCCGCAAGAACCCGCACAGCATGGCCGACTGGAGCCAGGCATCGCGTTCACACGTGTCGCACATGCATGCGGGCGACTTCTACCATGGCGAAAAGTCCATCACGCTGGACCGCGCCCGTGACGTGAAGATGGAGCTGATCACCAAGAGCGGCAAGACCACGGTGCTCAAAGCCAAGGTGTCGCTGCTGGACCGCGAAATCATCGACAGCATGTTCATGAGCAAGAAGGCGCTGGTCGAGTTCTACGAAAAGGAAATCGAAGACGCGCGCAAGACGGGCGTGATGTTCTCGCTGCACGTCAAGGCCACGATGATGAAGGTGTCCCACCCCATCGTGTTCGGTCACTGCGTGAAGATCTTCTACAAAGACGCGTTTGCCAAGCATGGCAAGCTCTTTGAAGAGCTGGGCGTGAACGTGAACAACGGCATGGCCAACCTGTACGAAAAGGTCGCCACGCTGCCCACCGCACAGCGTGAAGAGGTCCTGAAGGACCTGCACGCCTGCCACGAAGGCCGCCCCGAGCTGGCCATGGTGGACTCGGCCAAGGGCATCACCAATTTCCACTCGCCCAACGACATCATCGTGGACGCATCGATGCCCGCAATGATCCGCAACGGCGGCAAGATGTGGGGCGCCGATGGCCGCCTGAAGGACGTGAAGGCCGTGATGCCCGAGTCGACCTTTGCCCGCATCTACCAGGAGATCATCAACTTCTGCAAGTGGCACGGCGCGTTCGACCCCAAGACCATGGGCACGGTGCCCAACGTGGGCCTGATGGCCCAGCAGGCCGAAGAGTACGGCTCGCACGACAAGACGTTCGAGATCACTGAAGCTGGCGTGGCCAACATCACCGATCTGGCCACGGGCGAAGTGCTGTTGAGCCAGGACGTGGAAGAAGGCGACATCTGGCGCATGTGCCAGGTCAAGGATGCCGCCATCCGCGACTGGGTGAAGCTGGCCGTGAACCGCGCGCGCAATTCCGGCATGCCCGTGGTGTTCTGGCTCGACTCGTACCGCCCGCACGAGGCGCAGCTGATCACCAAGGTCAAGATGTACCTGCACGAGCACAACACCACCGGCCTGGACATCCAGATCATGAGCCAGGTGCGCGCGATGCGTTACACGCTGGAGCGCGTGATCCGCGGCCAGGACACCATCAGCGCCACCGGCAACATCCTGCGCGACTACCTGACCGACCTGTTCCCCATCATGGAACTGGGCACCTCGGCCAAGATGCTGTCCATCGTGCCGTTGATGGCCGGTGGCGGCATGTATGAAACGGGTGCGGGCGGCTCCGCCCCCAAGCACGTGCAGCAACTGGTGGAAGAAAACCACCTGCGCTGGGATTCGCTGGGCGAGTTTTTGGCACTTGCCGTATCGCTGGAAGATCTGGGCCTGAAGACCGGCAACGCCAAAGCCAAGGTGCTGGCCAAGACGCTGGACGCTGCTACCGGCAAGCTGTTGGACAACAACAAGAACCCCTCGCCCAAGACCGGCCAGCTGGACAACCGCGGCAGCCAGTTCTACCTGGCGCTGTACTGGGCGCAAGAGCTGGCGGCACAGACGGACGATGCCGATCTGGCCAAGCTGTTCGCTCCGCTGGCCCAGCAGCTGACGGACAACGAGCAGACCATCGTGGCCGAGCTGGCTGCCGTGCAGGGTCAGCCTGCCGACATCGGCGGGTACTTCTTGCCCGACGTTGCCAAGCTGGACGCTGTGATGCGCCCCAGCGCAACGCTGAACAAGGCGCTGCAGGCGATTGCCGCCTAAACGACAAGCCTTGCGATCCCCATCAGGCCCCGCTTGTCGGGGCCTTTTTCATGGCGCTTCGAACTTGTAAAGTACGCACCGCGCTGCAAGACTCAAGGCCGGTCGCGATCTGCCACGCGGGTGTTCAGCGCCGCGGGCACATAGTCCGGCAAGAACGCGCAGCCTTTGCCAAACTGAGCCTCCATGCCCGCACACTGCCGGGCAATCCCTTCTGGCGTGGGCTTGACCCCCTCATTCACCCAGCCCAGCAGCGCCGTCATCAGGGTGGGGTACGTGGGGTCGCTCAGGTAACTGTGCGTGTCGTGTTTGGTAAAGGTCTGCACCAGTCGGGCGGCGCTGCCACCGCGCTCCATGGTGGTCTTGAAGTACGCATCGAGTTCGACCAAGGCCGTCGGGTCGTCCACCCCTTTCACGGTCAACACGGGCACCGGAATGCGCCCTGTCAGATCGGTGTCTTCGGCAAATCGGGCCACGGCAGCAGGATCTGCGCGGTAGCGCAGTACAGCGGCGTTGAGCGCAGCGTCGTCCTGCGATCCCTTGTACTGCACGCCCATGTTGCCAAAGGGGCTGGCGCCGCCTGTGCGGTACTGCACCACGTCCCGGTAGTGAAACGTGGCCCAGTTCATATGGCCGCGAATCGAACTGGCGGGGACGCGGATCACGTCCACGAGGGTCTTCACTTTGCGTTGCTGCTCGGGCGTGCGTTCTGCCACCGGTTTGTTCAGCGCCAGACATTCGTTCAACCGGGCCTGCAGGTCGGCCTGCGTCATCGTCGCGTCACGGGGCAATCCGATGTTGAGCGGGTAGGCTGCCTCGGTAGGCCGCGGGTGGTTGTTGCACAGGTGCTGGTAGACCACGCGCAGATCGGTGCGGAAGTCGTACGAACGCGACCCTCCGGCCAAAACACCGCTGGTGAGCAGCACCGCGTCATACGGCCGCTTGCCGTCTGCCGTGCGCTGGAACATCTCCGCCCCCTTGGCCGCCACGCCCGCGCCCCACGACTGGCCGTGCAGGATGGTGCGCTTGGGCTGGGCCACATGCTGCACAAAAATCTGCCGCAAACGCTCCGTATCTTCGGCGGCTGCGCGCACCTCTACGCCGCCCTGGCGGAAGGTACTGGCCGCCCACGCATAACCGGCGCGCACCATGATCGACCAGCGCTCCAGGTCTTCCACCGCGCGCTCGGCCTTGGGTGCGCCCAGCGTGGGGCCCCCATGGGCGTGCATCACCAGATGGCCGTTCCAGGCCTGTGGCACCACGATGAGGTAGTAAGCACCCGCGGAGTCCTGGCCGGACAGGCAACGAGCGATGGACGCCACATCCTTGGGACAGGCCGTGGCGGTGGGTGCTGCCTCTGACGCGCGCGGGGGCTGCGCTGGAGATGGTTGGGTGGCGATGGGTGCGCAGGCGGCGGCCAGCAGGGTGGCCGTTGCGGCCGCGGTCAGGCGCAGCGGCGCTGCAAGGGTCTTGCGTGCAAGCATGGTGTTGTCTCCGGAACGGTTTGGTTGTTGTTGTCGACGTGGATCGTAGGAACAGGGTTCCAATACGTCAAATAGGTGCTTTGTCAAAGTTCGATACGATTTCGATATGACGACTGCTTTCACTTCCAACGCCTTCCGCGTTTTCCCAGACTTCGTTTGCCAGCGGGTTCTTGATACTTGGCGTGGCTGACATGGACATCCGCCAACTCCGCTACTTTCTGGCCGTGGCCGAGGCCGGGCACATGACCCAGGCCGCGGCGCAACTGGGCATGGCGCAACCGCCGCTGAGCCAGCAGATCAAGGCCCTCGAAAACTCCACCGGCCTGGCGCTGTTCAAGCGGCACGCCAAAGGCGTGACGCTGACCGAAGCCGGGCGCGCATTGCAAGCCGACGCCACACGCCTGGTGCATGACTTTGATGCACTGAAAAGCCGCATGCAGCTGCTGGCTGATGGCAAGACCGGGCGCCTGACGATTGCCTTCACCAGCTCGGCGGCGGCGCATGCGTTCACGCCGTTTGCGCTGCGCGAATGCCGCGCCCGCCACCCCGGCCTGGTGCTGGAGATTGGCGAGAACAATGCCGCTGAGATCACCGAGGCCGTCGCCGAAGGACGTGTGCACTGCGGCCTGCTGCGTGTGCCGGTGGCGCGGCCGCCCGGGCTGGCGTTCGACACCCTGCAGCACGAGCCCGCCCTGGTGGCCATGCCCATTGACCACCCGCTGGCGCTGCGCCAGCACCGCGGCAAACCAATGCCCGTTCGCATGCGTGACCTGCAAGACGAGCCCATGATCCTGGTGCGCCGCCCGGGCGCACCGGGCCTGTACGCCAACTTGCTCGCGCTGTGCGACGCGCAAGGGGTACGCCCGCGCGTGGTGGCCGAGGTGGCACGCATGCTGACCAACCTGAACCTGGTGGCAGCGGGTACCGGCATTTCGGTGGTGCCGTCGTCCATGCTGGGTGTGCACCCCCATGCCATCGCATACCGGCCGTTGGCCGACAGCGGGCGCCTGGATGTACCGTTGACCCTCGTCTACCGCACCGACGACAACGTGGGGCCCACGGCGACATTCACGGCGCTGCTCCAATCGCTGGCACACGAACAGCAGGCAAACACCGGGCGAGGCACGCGTCGCGGGGCGGCAGAACGCAGGTAGCGCAGGGTTTCGCAGGCTCGAAGCTGTCGCGCACAATCTGCCTTCTCCGCCCTTTCCATTCAGACCCCACTGGATTTATTAACCATTTAGTGAACTATCGGGCATGACCAAAGACACCGAAGCCCCCGCCAAAGAGCGCGTGCGCGACGCAGATCGCTCCCAAGGCGCCATCTTCAGTGCCGCGCGGGACGAGTTTGCCGAGCATGGCCTGGGCGGCGCCCGCATGGACCGCATTGCCGAGCGCGCGGGCCTGAACAAGCGGCTGATTTACTACTACTTCGAAGACAAGGAAAAGCTCTTCCAGGCGGTGTTGGAGCAGGCCTACCTGCACATCCGCGAAGAAGAACGCAAGCTGAACCTGCTGGAGCTGGAGCCCGCCACCGCCATCCGGCGGCTGGTGGAGTTCACCTGGACCTACTACCTGGACAACCCGCAGTTCCTGACCCTGCTCAACAGCGCCAACCTGCACAAGGCGCGCCACCTGCAAGAGTCTCAACCTGCGCGCGAGATGAACTCGCCTCTGATCGCCACCCTGGGCGAGGTCTTGGAGCGCGGGCGGCGCGAGGGCAGCTTTCGGGGCGGTGTAGACCCGCTGCAGTTGTACGTGTCGATTGCGGGGCTGTCGTACTTTTACCTGTCCAACAACCACACCCTGTCGGCCATTTTTGCGCGCGACCTGATGAGCCCCAAAGCGCGCAATGAACGGCTGACGCACATGTGCGATGTGATTCTGGGTTATGTCCTGCGCGCCTGAGCGCCAGGGACGCGCCACCAGAAACACACACGGCTTGCCCGGCGCCTAGCCCCTCGCCCCTTGCGGGAGAGGGGTTGGGGAGAGGGGGCCTGATTCAGCGCCGCGCCTGTACCACCCCCTTGTATCTTTCGTTTTCGATGTTTAGGCCATTGAGTTTGGACAGTTATCCACAGCCCGTAAGCCCTCTGGGATCGAAGCCCGTGGGAGAGCATTTGGCGTGGATGACTGGCCGTTTGTTGCGAGCCCGAACAGTTGCTGGT
>JBKBWW010000139.1:0-8597 GCA_046314475.1 Hydrogenophaga sp. | reverse complement strand
CCAGGCCGTCGAGCATCATGTGGTCGTAGATCTTGTCGTGGCCCATGCGATAACCGCCGCGGCCCTTGAGCATCAGGTAGGGCGCGTTGGTCATGCTCTCCATGCCACCGGCCACCACCACGGTGGCGCTGCCGGCGGCGATCATGTCGTGCGCGAGCATGGTGGCCTTCATGCCGGAGCCACACATCTTGGAGAGCGTCACGGCACCGGCCGATTTCGGCAGCCCGCCCTTGAACGCGGCCTGGCGTGCGGGCGCCTGGCCCTGGCCGGCCATCAGGCAGTTGCCGAACAGCACCTCGTCCACCTGCTCCGGCTTCACGCCGCTGCGCTCGACGGCGGCCTTGATGGCGGCGCCGCCGAGATCGTGGGCCGAGAGGCTGGAAAAATCGCTCTGGAACGAGCCCATGGGGGTGCGGGCGGCGCCGACGATGACTACTGCGTCTTGGGACATGGTGAATCTCCTGGGAAGGTGGACAAAGGTTCAGGCGAGCGCGTGCGACAAAAACCGCCGTTCGTGCTCGTAAGGAAAAACGTCGAACACATGGCCGGCGGCGATGCGTTCCTTGTGCGTCTGCCAGAAAGCGGCGTCCAGCAGGTCGGCGTGGTGCTGCATGAAGACCTCGCGCACCACCGGGTTGCCCAGCAGAAACGGGCCGAAGGTTTCGGGAAACACGTCGTGCTTGCGCACCGTGTACCAGACCTCGCCCGACATCTCGTCTTCCTCGGTGCGCGGCGCGGGCACGCGGCGGAAGTTGCAGTCGGTGATGTACTCGATCTCGTCGTAGTCGTAGAACACGACCTTGCCGTGGCGGGTGATACCGAAGTTCTTCCACAGCATGTCGCCGGGGAAGATGTTGGCGGCCACCAGGTCCTTGATGGCGTTGCCGTATTCGATGACCGTGTGCTCGATCTGCGCGCGCGCACCGGCGTCGAACGCTTCCTGCAGGTGGATGTTGAGCGGGACCATGCGGCGTTCGATGTAGCAGTGCTTCAAGACCACTTCGGTCGTGCCGTCACCATCGCGGTCCGATATCTCGAGCTGGCTGGGCGCGAACTTCTGGATCTCGGCGATCAACTCGTCGGTGAAACGGTCGCGCGGAAACCCCACCTCGGAGAACTCCAGCGTGTCGGCCATGCGGCCCACACGGTCGTGCTGCTTCACCAGCAGGTACTTGCCGCGGATCTGCTCGCGCGTGGTGTCCTTCTGCGGCGGGTAGAAGTCCTTGATGACCTTGAACACGAACGGAAAACTCGGCAGATCGAACACCAGCATGACCATGCCCTTGATGCCGGGCGCAATGCGGAATCGGTCGGTGCTGTGCCGCATGTGGAAGAGGAAGTCGCGGTAGAACAGCGTCTTGCCTTGCTTGGCCAGGCCGAGCGCGTTGTAGAACTCCGCGCGCGGCTTGCGCGGCATGAGGCTGCGCAGGAACTGCACATAGGCGCTCGGTATCTCCATGTCGACCATGAAAGTGGCGCGCGCAAAGCTGAACAGGATCAGCAGATCGTCTTCGCCAAACAGCGCAGCGTCCACCACCAGTTTGCCGTCGGTGTTGTGCAGGATGGGGAGCGCAAAAGGCACTTCCTGGAATCCGTTGATGATCTTGCCCACCACGTAGGCGCCCTTGTTGCGGAAGAACAGGCCCGAGAGCACCTGGAACTGGAAATTGGCGCGCAGCTTCACGTGGTCGAAGTGCCGCTTCATCGCACCCAGCACCAGCGCTGCATCGCGCTCCAGGTCTTCAAACGGCACACGCAGATCAAAGTCCTGCAACAGGCGCAGCGTCTCGGCCTGCATGGTGTCGGCCGTGGGGTAGTAACAGCGGTAGGTGGGCTTCGCGCTGGGCTCCGAGTTTTCGATGTACTCGGTGGAGACCGCCGGGCGCACGAAGATGAAGTCGTTCTGAAAGTAGGCGCGCTTGAGGATCTTGGTGGTGACCGAGTTGAAGAAGGTCTCGGCCAGCTCGGGCTGGTGGTGGTTCACCAGCAGGCCGATGTAGTGCAGCTTGACCTGCTCCCACACGTCCATGGGTTGTGCGTCGGCCCCGAACTCCTTCATGAGCCGCATCACGCATTCCTTGACCCGCAGGTCGTAGAACTCGATGCGCTCGCGCTGCGCGCGTTGCTGGCCCAACCAGTCGCGTGTTTCGAACCGGTGTTGGGCACGTGCCGACTCGGTGCGGAACAGGCGGTAGTGCCGGTTGAAGCCGTCCATCATGGCCTTGGCGATGGCATAGGCCAGGGTCGAGTCGAGGCGCTGGGGAAACATGGCGTGTCCCGTCGGGAGTGGAACGGGAGGTGCCGCCGCTCAGCTCTGGCGCACCGAGCCCACACCGGCCACCGCCTGGCGGTAGGCGGCGTCGATCTGGTCTTTGTTGTCCACCGTCATGTGCATGTCGTGCAGCAGGCCGTCGCGCAGGCCGTACACCCAGCCGTGCAGCGTGAGCGGCTGACCGCGCGCCCAGGCGTCCTGCACCACCGTGGTTTGTGCCACGTTCATCACCTGCTCGATGGCATTGAGCTCGCACAACACGTCGGCGCGGTGCTGCTCGGGCGTGGCCTCCAGCAAGGCCGAATGCCGGTCGCGCACGTCCTTGATGTGGCGCAGCCAGTTGTCCGCCAGACCCACACGCACATCGCGCAGCGCGGCCTGCACACCGCCACAGCCGTAGTGCCCCACCACCATGAGGTGCTGCACCTTGAGCATGTCCACCGCGTACTGGATGGTGGAGAGGCAGTTGAGGTCGGTGGGCACGACCACGTTGGCCACGTTGCGGTGCACGAACACCTCGCCCGGGTCCAGGCCGGTGATCTGGTTCGCCGGCACGCGGCTGTCGGAGCAGCCGATCCACATGTACTGCGGGCTCTGCTGGGCCAGCAGGTCGGTGAAGAAACCGGGGCGCGCGGCCACCATGTCGGCGGCCCAGACGCGGTTGCGCTCGAAAAGGTCTTTGAGTTCGGAAGTCATGGCGCGATCTTAGGGGGTGGGGTCGAGCCTCAGCAGGTCTCGGCGAAGAGCTCGCGGCCGATCAGCATGCGGCGGATCTCGCTGGTGCCGGCGCCGATCTCGTACAGCTTCGCATCGCGCCACAGACGTCCCAGCGGGTACTCGTTGATGTAGCCGTTGCCGCCAAAGATCTGGATGCCGTTGCCCGCCATCTTGGTGGCCTCTTCGGCGCACCACAGGATGACGGACGCACAGTCCTTGCGCACCTGGCGCACGTGTTCTGCGCCCAGCAGGTCGAGGTTTTTCGCCACGGTGTAGGCGAACGAGCGGCCGGCCTGCAGCACGGTGTACATGTCGGCGACCTTGCCCTGGATCAGCTGGAACTCGCCGATGCTCTGGCCGAACTGCTTGCGGTCGTGGATGTAGGGAACGATGTTGTCCATGACGGCCTGCATGATGCCCAGCGGCCCGCCGGTGAGCACGGCGCGCTCGTAGTCCAGCCCGCTCATGAGCACCTTGGCGCCGTTGTTGAGGCCGCCCAGGATGTTCTCGACCGGCACTTCGACGTTGTTGAACACCATCTCACCGGTGTGGCTGCCGCGCATGCCGAGCTTGTCGAGCTTTTGCGCGGTGCTGAAACCCTTCATGCCCTTCTCGACGAGGAAGGCCGTGACGCCGCGCGCACCCATCTCGGGTTCGGACTTCGCGTAGACCACCATGGTGTCGGCATCCGGCCCATTGGTGATCCACATCTTGCTGCCGTTGAGCAGGTAGTAGCCGCCCTTGTCCTCGGCCCTGAGCTTCATGCTGATCACGTCCGAACCCGCACCGGGCTCGCTCATGGCGAGTGCGCCCACGTGTTCGCCGCTGATGAGCTTGGGCAGGTACTTCGCACGCTGGGCTTCGCTGCCGTTGCGCTTGATCTGGTTCACGCACAGGTTGCTGTGCGCCCCGTACGAGAGACCCACGCTGGCCGAGGCGCGCGAGATCTCTTCCATGGCGATCATGTGCGCCAGGTAGCCCATGCCGGCGCCACCAAACTCTTCGCCCACGGTGATGCCGAGCACGCCGAGGTCGCCCATCTTGCGCCACAGATCCATGGGGAACTGGTCGTTCTGGTCGATCTCGGCCGCGCGGGGGGCGATCTCGGCTTGCGCAAAGTCGCGCACCGCGTCGCGCAGCGCGTCGATGTCTTCACCGAGCTGGAAGTTGAGGCCGGGCAGGTTGGTCATGGGTCGTGTCTCCAAAGAAGGATTCAGCGGGCTTCAGCCCTGGATGTTGTCGCGGCCCACCACGGCCATGAGCGTGCAGCCCATGGTGGCGACCAGTTTTTCCTGCCCGCCGTCAATGGCGTACGCATGGCCTTCGCACACCGTGACGGTGCGCCCAGGTTTGACGACGGTGCCGACCATGCGGAAGTGCTGACCCTGCGCGGGAGAGAGCAGGTTGATCTTGAACTCGATGGTGAGCACCGCCGCATCGGCTGCCATCAGTGAGAACCCGGCGTAGCCACAGGCCGAGTCGAGCGCGGTGGCCACCATGCCGGCGTGCAAAAAGCCGTGTTGCTGGGTCAGCGGCTCGGCCCAGGGCAGCGTGATCTCCACCCACCCGGGCTTGACCACCGCCAGCGTGGCGCCCAGGGTGCGCATGGCGGCCTGGCGGGCAAAGCTCTCGCGCACGCGGGCGTCGAAGTCGGGGTTGCGAGGCTCGAAGCTGGGTGGATTCATTGGGGGTATCTCGGCAGGGAGGCAGCCCTGGATTCTACGTTGACGTTTACGTAAACGTCAATTTCACGGGCTGCGGCGCGGGGCTATGCTCGAACCGTCATGCCCTTCACCCTGAACGCCCCGGTCCACAGCGAGCAGACCCTCAAGAAAAGCCGCTTCATCGGTTGCGTGGAGCCGGTG
This sequence comes from Hydrogenophaga sp., assembly GCA_046314475.1. Taxonomy (GTDB): domain Bacteria; phylum Pseudomonadota; class Gammaproteobacteria; order Burkholderiales; family Burkholderiaceae_C; genus Hydrogenophaga. The sequence continues at coordinate 3,743 of JBKBWW010000139.1, read as the reverse complement.
GCCGACCGCGTGGCGGCGCTGGCGCGCGTGGCACAGCTTCGCGCCGAACACCCCGGGGCCACGCATGTGTGCTGGGCCCTCATGGCCGGTGGGCACTCGGCCGCCAACGACGACGGGGAACCCGGCGGCACGGCCGGGCGGCCCATGCTCGAGGTGCTGCGCCACCAGGAACTGGAAGGTGTGCTGGCCACGGTGGTGCGCTACTACGGCGGCACGCCACTGGGTGCGGGCGGGCTGGTTCGCGCCTACACCGACAGCGTGGCCCAGGCCCTGTTGACCGCGGACAAGGTGGCCGTGATCCGCTGGCAGCAGCTGCGCTGCGTGTTGCCTTACGCGCTGGAAGGCTGGCTTCGGCGCGAACTCGATGGCTTTGGCGCCACGCTGGGCGAGGTGCAGCACGGCGACGGGGTGGACGTCACGCTGCGGGTGCCCGACTCGCGTGCGGCGGCCCTGGTGGCGCGCATCAACGACGCCGGGCAGGGCCGGGTGCTCTGGCGAAACATGGAGCCCGGCTGAGGCCTCAGGCCGCGCGGCTCAAGAACACCAGCACCAGGCCCACGGCCGCCGGCAACGCCTGCACGAACAGGATCTTGCGGCTGGCCGTGGCCGCGCCGTAGAGACCGGCGATCAGCACACACAGCAGAAAGAACACCTTCACGCCAAAGCCCTCGGGCCCCAACCACAAACCCCAGAGCAGACCGGCGGCCAGAAAACCGTTGTACAGGCCCTGGTTGGCGGCGAGCACCTTGGTGGCCGCGGCCGACGCGGGTGTCTGCCCGAAGGCCTTGAGCCCGGCGGGCTTGTCCCACAGGAACATCTCGAGCACCAAAAAGTAGACGTGCAACAGCGCGACGAGCGCAACAACGATGCTGGCGATCAGGGACATGGGAACTCCTCCGGTGATTGAACTCAGGACTTCTTGTCCAGCTTGGCCAGCAGCGCGCGGGCTTCTTTTTCGTGCACCTTCACCTCGTCAAGATTGGCCACCAGGTCGGCCATCTGCTCTTCGAGCTGTCGGCGGTGGTCGGCCAGCACGGTGAGGAACTTGCGCAGCTGCGGACCGGTGTCGCGCGGGCTGTCGTAGGTGTCGATGATGTCCTTGGCTTCGGTCAGCGACAGCCCCAGGCGCTTGGCGCGCAGCGTGAGCTTGAGGCGCGTGCGGTCGCGCGCCGAATACACCCGGTTGCGCCCACCCGGGCCTTCGCGCTGCGGCTCCAGAAGCCCCATGTCTTCGTAAAAACGGATGGCGCGGGTGGTGAGGTCGAACTCGCGCGCCAGATCGCTGATGGTGTAGGTCGGGTTCGTCGCCATGGGGTCAGAGCTGTCGTTTCAGGCCGTGTCGGGTTGCAGACAGTGCGCGGGGGTGCCGCTCCGTAGAATGCCCTGAGGCTTGACGTTTACGTCAACGTCACCTTGGCATCTTAACGGAATCCGCCCGCATGAACCCCACCCGCGAACAGCTCGAAGCCCGACTGCACTACCCCCTGGGAGCCACGCTGCCAGAGCCTGGCCAAACGCTGACCGTGGCACCCGGCGTGAAGTGGATCCGCATGGCCCTGCCCTTCGCGCTGGACCACATCAACCTCTGGCTGCTGCGCGACCACATCGACGGGCGCGAGGGCTGGACCGTGGTGGACTGCTGCATCTCGCACGACGCGGCCAAGGCGCAGTGGGAAACGATCTTTGCCAACGAGCTCGACGGCTTGCCGGTGCTGCGCGTGGTCGTCACGCACATGCACCCGGACCACATCGGGCTGGCGGACTGGTTGTGCACTCGATGGAACGCACGGCTTTGGATCAGCGCGACCGACTTCACCATGGCGCGCATCGGATCGCAAAGCACCACCGGCTTTGGTGGGGAAGCCGCAGCCGCCTTCTTCGCCTCGCAAGGCCTGAGCGATGCCGAGAGCCTGGAGAAGATCCGCGGCCGCGCCAGCTACTACCCCAACCTCGTGCCGTCCGTGCCGGCGCAGTACCGCAGGCTGTACGAGGGCCTGCAGGTGCCCATCGGCGGGCGCCTGTGGCGCTGCATCAGCGGCTACGGTCATGCGCCCGAACACATGGCGTTGCACTGCGAGGCGCTCGGTGTGCTGATCAGCGGCGACATGGTGCTGCCGCGCATTTCCACCAACGTCAGCGTCTACGACCAGGAGCCCGAAGCCGACTCGCTCACGCTGTTTCTCGACTCGTTGAAGAAGTACCTGCCGCTGCCCGAAGACACGCTGGTTCTTCCCTCGCACGGCAAACCCTTCACGGGTCTGCACGAGCGCATCCAACAGCTGCAGGACCACCACCGCGACCGGCTCGACGAGGTGCGCGCGGCCTGCCGCGAGAAACCTTGCAGCGGCGCCGACATCCTGCCGGTGCTGTTTCCCCGCGCGCTCGACCTGCACCAGACCACCTTCGCCATGGGCGAGGCGGTGGCGCATTTGCACTGGTTGTGGATGGCGGGTGAGCTGCTGCGCGAGCAGGCCGCCGACGGCGTCTGGCGCTTCAGGCCGGCGTGATCACTCGCCCAGCGGCACAGCCGCGCTGCGCAGCGCCTTGCGCCGCGACGCGTGGTCGGGCATGACGCTGGCCACCACGTCCCAGAACTGCGGGCTGTGGTCCATGTGGTGCAGGTGGCTGAGCTCGTGCACCACCACGTAGTCCACCATCTCCAGCTTGAGGTGGATCAGCCGCCAGTTCAGGCGGATCGTGCCGTCGGCGCTGGCGCTGCCCCAGCGGGTGCCCGCGCTGGACAGGCGCAGCTTGGAGTAGCTCACGCCCAGCTGCGGCGCAAAGTGGTCCAGCCGCTGCGCGAACAAGGCCTTGGCCTGCTTCATCAGCCAGGCCTGCGCGGCGTCTCGGATTTGCGCTTCGCTGGCGTTGCCCGCCAGCCCCAGGCGCAGCGTGCCCAAGGCCTCCGGACCGGTGGCCGCTTCAAACACCGCGCCCACCTGCGTGAAGCCGTGCGCCGGGTCGAGCACCAGGCGCAGGCGCTCGCCCAGGTAGTCGAACTCGGCACCATCGGCCCAGGCGATGCGCGCCTGCGCCATCTCGCCCGCGCGTTCGCGCGCGTTCTGCAACTTCTCCAGCACCCAGGCCGACTTGTCGTGCAGCAGGGCCTCGACTTCGCCCACCGGCGTCCAGCGCGGCGCGCTCACGCTCAGGCCGTCCGGGCTCACCGACAGGCCGATGGTGCGGCGCTTGCCGCGCTTGAATTCGTAGGCCACCTCGCACGAGCCCAGGCGCAGCGTGCGGTTGGCGCGCGGGTGGTGCCAGGCCGCAGGCTGGAACACCTGGGTCATGGGCAAGGCGGGCGCGGCGGCCACCTCGGCCCGCGGCGCGGGTGCTGGCCGCAGCGGCTCGGGGTCGGGGCCACCGAGAAAGTCGAGCGCCAGCTGAAGGAAGCGCTGCATGGCGGTTTCAGCCCTGGGGGTAGGCGGTGGGGTCGAGGCGGCGCATTTCGGCTTCGATCCAGTCCTCGACTTCGCGCATCAGTTCATCAGGCTGACGACCCTGGCTGGGAATCGGCTTGCCGATGGAGAACTCCACCGTGCCCGGCTTCTTCACGAAGGCCTTGCGCGGCCAGCACTTGGCCGAGGTCACAGCGATCGGGATCACCGGCGCGCCGGTCTCCACCGCCAGGCGCGTACCGCCGCTTTTGTAGGTGCCCTTCTGGCCGCGCGGGATGCGCGTGCCCTCGGGAAACATGATCACCCAGGTGCCCTGGTTGAGCAGGCGCTGGCCTTGCTCCACCA
>JBKBWW010000138.1:0-8869 GCA_046314475.1 Hydrogenophaga sp. | reverse complement strand
GCTGGGCCGACGCCTTCATGCACATGTGCACCACCATGGGTCTGGGCGGGTTCTCGTCGCACGACGCGAGCTTTGGCTATTGGGACTCGCCGAAGATCGAGGCCGTGGCCACGGTCTTCATGGCGCTGGCCGGGGTGAGCTTCATGCGCTATTTCATCGTGCTGCGCCACCGCTCGCTGCGCCCGCTCACGCGCGACCGCGAGATCCGTACCTACGTGAGCGTGCTGTTGGTGTCGGTGGTGTTGGTGGCCGTGTTGCTCACCGCGCAGGGCGTGATCCCCGACTTCCCCGAGGCCTTGCGCACCAGCGCGTTCCATGTGGTGTCGGTCGCCACCACCACCGGTTATGCGTCGACCGACTACGCGCAGTGGCCGGTGTTTGCGCCGGTGCTGCTCATGTTCCTGGGGTGTTTTGTGTCGTGCGCCGGCTCCACCGGTGGTGGCATCAAGCTGGTGCGCATGGTGCTGCTGATCAAGCAGGCGCGGCGCGAGCTGGTGCGCATCGTGCACCCGCGTGTGGTCAACCCGGTCACGCTGGGCGGCGCCATCATGCCCACCTCGGTCATGACCGCCGTGCTGGGCTACATGCTGATCTACGGGGCGGCCACCATGGGACTGACCATGGTGCTGCTGTTCACCGGGCTGGACATCGTGACCGCGTTCTCGGCGGTGGTGGCCACGGTGAACAACATCGGCCCCGGCCTGGGCGAGGTGGGGCCATCGAGCAACTTCGGCGTGCTCAACAGCTTTCAGATCTGGGTGTGCACGTTTGCGATGCTGCTGGGCCGTCTGGAGCTGTTGACCGTGCTCGTTCTGTTCACCGGCCACTTCTGGAGGAAATAGGCCCACCCCCGCGCCGCGCTTTCAGCGCGTCACCCCCTCAAGGGGGCGATGCCTGCGGCCTGGCAAAGCCAGTTCCGCGGCATCCTTGGTGGGCGGTACCTCACTCGTTGCGCTTCAGCTTCTGGCGGGGATGTTCAGGCCGCGTTGCACCGCGGGCCGTTGTTCGAAGGCAGCGAGCACACGCGGCAGTTCGGCAAACTCGCTGAAGCCAACCAGGTCGCCCGCACCGTAGAAGCCCACCAGGTTGCGCACCCAGGGCCAGATGGCGATGTCGGCAATCGTGTAGTCCTGGCCCATGATCCAGTCGCGCCCGGTCATGCGCTGGTTCAGCACGCCCAGCAGGCGTTTGGTCTCGGCGGCGTAGCGGTCGCGTGGGCGCTTGTCCTCAAAGTCCTTGCCGGCGAATTTGTGGAAGAAACCGAGCTGGCCAAATATCGGGCCCACGCCCCCCATCTGGAACATCAGCCACTGCAATGCGTCGTATCGGGCCGCAGGATCTTTGGGCAGGAACTGCCCGGTCTTCTCGGCCAGGTAGACCAGGATGGCGCCCGACTCGAACAGCGCCAGCGGCTTCCCGCCCGGCCCGTTGGGGTCGAGGATGGCCGGGATCTTGTTGTTCGGATTGAGCGACAGGAAGGCCGGCGACATCTGGTCGTTGGTCTCGAAGCTCACCAGGTGCGGCTCGTAGGGCAGGCCGGTTTCTTCGAGCAGGATCGAGACCTTCACGCCGTTGGGCGTGGGCAGCGAATACAGCTGCAGGCGGTCGGCAAACTTGGCCGGCCATTGTTTCGTGATCGGGAAGCTGTCCAGTGCGTTCATGTCGGTTCTCTCGGGGCTGGCGAAAGCCGCATTGAACACCCGCAGCGCAAGACCCGGCCTCTGCAAGGGCATCGATAATCGGCTGCACATGCCCGCACCCACGCCACTGAAGCCTGCGTTTTGCAGCGCTTCCCCAGCCCCATGAAAGACACCTGCCCCTGTGGTCGCAGCGCCGCTTTCCACGCCTGCTGCGCCCGCTACATCGGCACCGGTGTTGCCGCGCCCGACGCCGAATCGCTCATGCGCTCGCGCTACACCGCCTTTGTGCGCGGCGACGTGGCGCACCTGATGACCACGTGGCATGCGAGCACGCGCCCGGCTTCGATCGAACTCGACGGCGGCGTGAAATGGCTGGGGCTGGAGGTGAAGCGGCACACGCCTGTTGACGAGGCTCACGCCGAAGTGGAGTTTGTTGCACGTTCGCGGCTGCAGGGCCGTGGACAACGCCTGCACGAGCGCAGCCGCTTCGTGCGCGAAGACGGGCATTGGTTGTATGTGGATGGAGATCTTTTGTGACGCAGTTCGACGGTGTTCTTTTTGATTGCGACGGTGTGCTGGTGGACAGCGAGCCCATCACCAACGGCGTGCTGCGCGACGTGCTCGTTGAGAGCGGCTGGGCGCTCACGCAGGCGGAGTGCATGAGCATCTTCATCGGCAAGGCGGTGCGCGACGAACGCGCGCGCATCGAGGCCGAGACCGGGAAGCCGCTCACTGAAGAATGGATGCGCGCGTTCTACGCCCGGCGCGATGCGCGCCTGCGCGCCGAGCTGCAGCCGGTGGTGGGTGCGATCGATGTGGTGATGGCCGCGCACCGCCGCACCGGCGGCCGCATTGCTTGCGCTTCCGGGGCCGACCGGCCCAAGGTCGTGATGCAGATCGAGATGGCGGGCATGCAGCCCTACTTTGGCGACCGCATCTTCAGCGGGCACGACCAGCCCCGCTCCAAGCCCGCGCCCGACGTGTACCTGGCTGCCGCGGCGCACCTGGGCACCGACCCGAGGCGCTGCCTGGTGATTGAAGACACAGGCACCGGCGCACAGGCCGGCCTGGCGGCGGGCGCCACCGTGTGGGGCTACTGCGCGCAAGGCCACGGCCGCGCGTTTGACGGACTGGCCGTGCACCGCGTGTTCCACCGCATGCACGACCTGCTCGACTCACTCCCCTCGCCATTGCCCCGGTGACTGCCCGGTCCAGCCCTTGAAGGCGCGGATGAAGCTCTTCTCGTTCAAAAAACCCGCCGCCTCGGCCACCTGCTTGATGGGTTTGTGACTCCGCAACAGCAGTTCGGTGGCGAGCTGTCGGCGCACCTCGTCTTTCAGGCTCTGCAGCGACGCGCCCTCGTCCTTCAGTTGCCGGTGCAGCGTGCGCGGTGAGGTGTTGAGCAGCGCGGCCAGATCGTTGGCGTTGTGCGCGTCCTGCGGGCGGCTGGCCAGCAGCTGGCGCACGCGCTGCACCAGCAGGCGGTCGCGCCGGAACGAGCGCACGGTGAGCGGCAGGGCGCGCTGCAGCAGCTGGTTCATGGCGGCCTCGTTGCGCCGCACCGGCAGGCTCAGGTAGCGCGCGTCGAAGTGAATGGCGGCGTGGTCCGCATCGAACCGGGTGGGCCCGTCAAACAACACGGCGTAGGCATCGGCGTGGCGCGGCGCGGCGTACGCGAACTGGGCGCCGAGCAGGGCGACGCGCGAGTCCACGTACCAGCTCGCCAGACCGTGGATGTTGCGCAGCAGCGAGACTGCGCAGAGTTCGGCCATGGGCCCGGGGTCGCGGTGCAGGTGCATCGCGATGCTGGCCACCTCGCCATTCACCTCCACGGTCAGCGTGGCGTCGGGCGCCAGCAGGCCGTGGTGGCGACACCAGCGCTTGAGCGCCACCCCCAGCGTGGGGCTGGAGAGCGAGGCGCGCGCGAGCAGGCCGTAGCTGCCCCAAGGCAGTGGCCGGCCAAAGCAGCCCAGGCCTTCGTCGTCGAGTTCGCGCATCGCCGCGCCCGAGATCACCTCCATCTGTGTCGCGGTGATGCTTGCACCGGGTTTCTTGAGTTGTGCTGGCGTTATTTGTGCCTGCTCCAGTGCGTCTGATGGGTCCATGTTCCGCGCCTCGTAGGCCAGCACCATGGCCCGAACCAGGGCCATGGGCGTGAGCGCGGGACCGTCCAGCAGACGGGCAGCATCGGGCAACGGAGACGGGCGGCGCAGGGAGGCTTGGGACATACCCGGATTTTCAGGGGCGTTGGCAGCATTTGCAACCCAAGTGACCGACACGCCCCCGGTGCTATCCGCCAGAATGATCCATTCCCCACAAGACAACCTGACAGGACCGCACCATGTCGACCCTGGAGACACAACTCAACGCCCGCTCTGCCGACTTTCAGGCCCACGCCGCCGCCATGCGCGCCGTGGTGGACGACCTGCGGGCGCAGGTGGCCAAGTCCACCTTTGGCGGTGGCGGCGTCGCTCGCGCACGCCACACCAAACGCGGCAAGCTGCTGCCGCGCGACCGCGTGCAGATGCTGCTGGACCCGGGCACGCCATTTCTGGAGCTGAGTCCGCTGGCCGCGCTCAACATGTACCCCGACCGCGATGGCACCGACAGCGCGCCCTGCGCCGGCGTGATCACGGGCATCGGCCGGGTGAGTGGGGTGGACTGCCTGATCGTCTGCAACGACGCTACGGTCAAGGGCGGCACCTACTACCCCATGACGGTGAAGAAACACCTGCGCGCGCAAGAGGTGGCGATGCAGAACAACCTCACCTGCATCTACCTGGTGGACTCTGGCGGCGCCAACCTGCCGAACCAGGACGACGTGTTTCCCGACCGCGACCACTTCGGCCGCATCTTCTACAACCAGGCCAACATGAGCGCCAACGGCATCGCACAGATTGCGGTGGTCATGGGTTCGTGCACCGCCGGTGGCGCGTATGTGCCGGCCATGAGCGATGAAACCATCATCGTCAAGAACCAGGGCACCATTTTCCTGGGCGGTCCGCCGCTGGTGAAGGCGGCCATTGGCGAGATCGTGAGCGCCGAAGACCTGGGCGGTGGCGACGTGCACACGCGCCTCTCGGGTGTGGCCGACCACCTGGCGCAGAACGATGCTCATGCACTGGCCCTGGCGCGCCAGGCCGTGGCCACGCTCAACAAACGCAAGATCGCCACGCAGGCGCTGCGCGAGCCGCGCGCACCGCTCTACCCCACCGAAGAGATCTATGGCGTGATCCCCACCGACACGCGCAAGCCCTACGACGTGCGCGAGATCATTGCGCGCATCGTCGACGGCAGCGACTTCCACGAGTTCAAGGCGCGCTTCGGTGCCACGCTGGTCTGCGGTTTCGCGCACATCGAGGGCATGCCCATCGGCATCGTCGCCAACAACGGCGTGCTGTTCTCCGAGAGTGCGCAAAAGGGCGCGCACTTCATCGAGCTGTGCTGCCAGCGCAAGGTGCCGCTGCTCTTTCTGCAGAACATCACCGGCTTCATGGTCGGCAAAAAATACGAAAGCGAAGGCATCGCGCGCCACGGCGCCAAGATGGTCACCGCCGTGGCCACGGCCAGCGTTCCGAAGTTCACCGTGATCATTGGCGGCAGCTACGGCGCCGGCAACTACGGCATGTGCGGCCGCGCCTACAGCCCACGTTTCCTCTGGATGTGGCCTAACGCGCGCATCAGCGTCATGGGCGGCGAACAGGCCGCCGGCGTGCTGGCCACCGTCAAGCGCGACGGCATCGAGGCCCGCGGGGGCACCTGGAGCGCCGAGGAAGAGGCCGCTTTCAAACAGCCGGTGCTCGACCAGTTCGCGCACCAGTCGCACCCCTACTACTCGAGCGCGCGCCTGTGGGATGACGGTGTGATCGACCCGGCCGACACGCGCCGCGTCCTGGGTCTGGCGCTCTCGGCCGCGCTCAATGCGCCGATCGGCGAGCCGAAGTTTGGTGTTTTCCGCATGTGATGTGTATGATTTATCGTTTTCATACACATTGAAGGGTTTCCTGTGCGAACCAACATCGTGATCGACGACAAGCTCATGGCCGATGTCATGGCCAGCGGCGACTTCAAAACCAAGCGTGAAGCGGTGGAAGAGGGATTGCGCCTTCTCAAGCGGCGCAAAGCGTATGCGGCCATCCGCGCTGCCCGGGGCACCTTGTTCTGGGACGACTCGGACGAAGCGTGGGCCAGACACAGGGCTGAACTTGCCGAGCAAGCCGCAGCCAACCCGGGAGCACCCACTTTGCAGGAGCCCGCTGCACCCTACAAAGCCAAGCCAGGTGGACAGCCATGACCCTGGTGGACTCCAGCGTCTGGATCGACTACTTCCGAGGCGACAAAAACGGCCAGACCGAATACCTCGATCTGCTGCTGGAGCGGGCAGAAGAAGAAGTGGGCGTGGCCGACCTCGTGGTGTTCGAGGTGCTGCGTGGCTTCACCGATGGTCGGGCACAACGGAAGGCGCAAGCGTTGCTGCTCAGCACCAAGGTGGTTGACATCGGCGGGTTGGACAACGCGCTGAGCGCGGTCAGCGTTTATCGCCAGCTCCGCGCTCAAGGCCGCACCGTGCGCAGCCCCATCGACGTGTTGCTCGCCAGCTACTGCATGACACACGGCCACGTGCTACTGCACCGCGACGCCGACTTTGAATCGCTCAAGGGCCTGGGAGGGCTGGATACATGGCCGCATTGAGCCCCTGGCCAGCCCACTTCGTGCAACTGGCGCGCTACAACGTGTGGGCCACGGAGCAATTGCTCTCGGCCATCGAGCCGGTCAACGAGTTCGACTACCGGCGTGATCTGCGCCTGTTCTTCAAAAGCATCCACGGCACGCTCAACCACCTGCTGGTGGGCGAGCACATGATCTGGCAGCGGCGCTTTTCGCGCGGGGAATCGCCCGCGTTGGATCTGGCCATGGAAGTCGAGCCAGAACGTGACCGGCTGGCGCAGGCGCTCAAGGGTGGCGCCAAGGTGTGGGAGCCGCTGATTGCGAGTTGGCCCGCTGATCGCTTTGACGGAAAGCTCGACTACATCACCACGCGCGGACAAGCCATGAGCCTGCCCTTTGCCACCACGCTGGCCCATGTGTTCAACCACGGCACGCACCACCGCGGCCAGATCAGCGCCGCGCTCACCCTGCTGGGCCAACCCGCACCCGAGCTCGACTTGGTGGTTTTCCTGCAGCAGACGGCCTGACCATTACAACGACAACGACGAGACAAACCCATGACCGCCACCATCTACGACAACCCCGACCACGAACTGCTGCGCGACCAGGTGGCGCGTTTCCTCGAACGCGAGGTGGAGCCACACGCAGCCGCCTGGGAAGACACCGGTATGGTGCCGCGCGATGTGTTGCGCCGCATGGGCCAGGCCGGTCTGCTGGGCATCGCGTTTGAAGGCGAGTACGGCGGGGCCGACGCCGATGCCATGACCAACCTGGTGTTCGCCGAGGCCTTGTCACAAAGCACGTTTGCCGGCTTCATCATCACCGTGCTCGTGCACACCGACATGGCCGGCCCGCACCTGCACCACGCCGGCACACCAGCGCAGAAGGCGAAGTACCTGCCCAAGGTCACAGCGGGAGAGCTCATCACCGCGGTGGGCATCAGCGAACCCGGCGCCGGCTCTGACGTGGCCGGCATGCGCACCACGGCCCGCCGGGACGGGGACGAGTGGGTCATCAACGGCACCAAGATGTTCATCACCAACGGCGTGCACGGCGACCTGTACTTCGTGGCCGCCAAGACCGGCACCGCGCGCCACGACATGTCGATGTTCATCGTCGAAAAAGGCACACCCGGCTTCACCGTGGGCCGCGCGCTCAAGAAGACCGGCTGGCTCTCCAGCGACACGGCCGAACTCGTGTTCGACAACGTTCGCATCCCCGCAGAGAACCTGCTGGGCGAGGAGGGCAAGGGCTTCTATTCGGTGATGAAGAACTTCCAGACCGAGCGCATTGCCCTGGGCGCCATGGCCATCGGCCACTGCACGCAGGCCCTCAAGATCACACTGGACCACGTGCGCCAGCGCCAGGCCTTCGGCGCCACGCTGTGGGACCAGCAAACCATCCGCCAGCGTCTCTCGATGCTCGACGCCAAGGTGCGGGCCGCGCGCCAGTTCATGTACCACTGCGCCTGGAGCGTCACGCAAGGCTACGACATCGTGCAGGAGGTGTCCATGCTCAAGGCGCTCACCGGCGAGCTGGTCAACGAAGTGGTGCAAACCTGCCAGCAGTTCCACGGCGGCATGGGCTTCATCCGCGAGACGGCGATTGAACGCCTGTGGCGCGACGCGCGGGTGCTGGCCATCGGCGGTGGCGCGACCGAGGTGATGCTCGAAGAAGTGGCGAAGAGGTACTGACATGGGTGAAGTGCTCGACGTTTCCCGCCCCAGCGCCCATGTGGCGCGTGTGTGGCTCAACCGCCCCGACGTGCGCAACGCGTTCAATGACGACGTGATTGCCGCGCTGACCGACACGTTCAAAACCTTGTCGAAAGACGACGACCTGCGCGTGGTGGTGCTCGGCGCGCACGGCAAGGCCTTCTGCGCCGGGGCCGACCTCAACTGGATGAAGGCCATGGCCGGTTACAGCTGGGACGAGAACCGCGCCGACGCGCAGAAGCTCGCCGACATGCTGTGGACGCTGGACCAGTGCCCGGTGCCGGTGGTGGGCCGTGTGCAGGGCGACTGTTACGCCGGTGGCATGGGGCTGGCGGCCATCTGCGATGTGTTGGTCGCCGTTGAAGGCGCGACCTTCTGCCTGTCCGAGGCCCGCCTGGGCCTGCTCCCCGCCACCATCAGCCCCTACGTGGCGCGGGCCCTGGGCGTGCAGGCCTCTCGCCGCTACATGGTCACCGCAGAACGCTTCAGCGCGGTGCGCGCGCATGCGCTGGGCATGGTGCATGAACTCGCCACGCCCGAGACGCTGGACGCCAAGGTCGACGAGCTCGTGGCCACACTGGTGGCCAACGGTCCCAAGGCTTCGCGCGAATGCAAGCGCCTGGTGCGCGACGTGAGCGGTGTGCCCATCACGGCCGAGCTGCGCAGCGAAACCGCGCGCCGCATCGCCGACGTGCGCGCCAGCGACGAAGGCCGCGAAGGCCTGCAGTCCTTCCTGGGCAAGCGCGCTCCGGCCTGGCTGCCTCAGAGCTGAGTCGCCATGACGGACGCCCTCGCTTCCCTGGGAACCCCCGAGCTGCTGGCCCTGGCCGGCGCGCTCGGCTGGGC
>JBKBWW010000137.1:0-8938 GCA_046314475.1 Hydrogenophaga sp. | reverse complement strand
TGTGTGTTGGGGTGTCCGGCGGGGCGGGGGGTCGGGCGGCTCCCCCCCCCCCATTCCCCCCCGCTCCCCGCGAGGTCTGCCGCCCTAAGTCTGAACCCGCCGCGCCAACAACCGAGGCACCAGCAACACCAACACCACCACCGCCAACAAGGTGGCCGACATCGGTCGCTCAAAGAACACCATGAAGCTCCCCTCGCCGATGGACAGCGCATTGCGCATCTGCGCCTCCGCCATCGGGCCCAGGATCAAACCCACGATCACCGGCGCCGTGGGGAAGTCGTAGCGGCGCATCACCACACCCAAGAGACCCAGGCCATACATCAGGAACAGATCGAACGAACTCTGGCGCATGCCGTACACGCCCACCGTGGCAAAGATCAGGATGCCGGCATACAGCTGCGGGCGCGGGATCTTCAACAGCTTGACCCACAGCCCCACCATCGGCAGGTTGAGCACCAGCAACATCACGTTGCCGATGTAGAGCGAGGCGATCAGCGCCCACACCAGTGCGGATGAAGTCTGGAACAGCTGCGGCCCGGCGTTGATGCCGTAGTTCTGCAGCGCGCTCAGCAAGATGGCCGCCGTCACCGAGGTGGGAATACCCAGCGTGAGCAACGGCACCAGCGTGCCCGTCACCGCCGCATTGTTCGCCGCCTCGGGCCCGGCCACGCCCTCGATAGCGCCCACCGTGCCGAACTCTGCCTTGTGCTCGGGGCTGGCCAGCTTGCGCTCGGTGGCGTAGCTCAGAAAGGTGGGGATCTCGGTGCCGCCGGCCGGGATGGTGCCGAACGGAAAACCGATGGCCGTGCCGCGCAGCCAGGCCGGCCATGAGCGGCGCCATTCGCTGCGCGTCATGTGGGCGCGCGTCATCTTGTTCATGGAAGCGGGGCTGCGGCCTTCGTAGAGCGCGTTGTAGAGTGCCTCGGCCACAGCAAACAAACCCACCGCCACCAGCACCACCTCGATGCCGTCCATGAACTCGAGCACACCCGCTGTGTAGCGCACCTGCGCGGTGATCTGGTCGATGCCGATCAGGCCCAGCGCCAGGCCGAAGAACAATGCGGTGAGACCGCGCAGTGTGCTCTGCCCCAGCACCGCGCTCACGGTGGTGAAGGCCAGCAGCATCAGGCAAAAATATTCTGGCGGGCCGAGCTGCACCGCGAACTGCGCCAGCACGGGTGCGAACAGCGTGACCAGGATGGTGGCGATGGTGCCGGCCACAAACGATCCGATGGCCGCGCTTGCCAGCGCCGCGCCGGCGCGCCCGCTCTTGGCCATCTTGAAACCTTCGAGCGCGGTGACCATGGTGCCGGTCTCGCCCGGCGTGTTGAGCAGGATCGAGGTGGTCGAGCCGCCGTACATGGCGCCGTAGTAGATGCCCGCGAAGAAGATCATCGACGCGGTGGGTTCCACCTGGCCGGTGATGGGCAACAGCATGGCCACGGTCACGGCCGGGCCCAGGCCGGGCAGCACGCCGATGGCCGTGCCCAGCGCGCAGCCGGCAAAGGCCCACAGCAGGTTGATGGGGGTGCCGGCGGTAGCAAAGCCGCCCAGCAGTTGGGTGAAGGTGTCCATCATGTCGTTGCAGCCTCGGCGTTCAGATCCAGCCGCTGGCCGTGATGCCCGGCAGGTTCACCGCGAGCAGTTTGGTGAAGAGCCAGTACACGGGTGCTGCGATCAGCATGCCGGTGACCGCGTCTTTCAATGTCTGGCGCAGTCCCCCGGCCGGCTTGCCCTCGCTCGCGCGCAGGCCGCGCACCGCGAGCACAAAACACAGCGAACAACTCAGGATGAAACCGATGGTGGTGATGAGTGCTGCGTTGAGCAACACACCGGCCGACACCCAGGCCAGCGCGCGCCAGTCGCCGCGCGCCGCGCCCGAGGGTTCCTCCATCTGGCGGTAACCGCCGGTGAGCACCTCGCGGATCAGCATGACGCCGCACAGGCCCAGCGCCGCGCTGATCACCCACGGGAGAAAATTGGGGCCGACGCCGGCATAGCCCGCGTCGGATGGGATGTCCATGGCACCCCAGGCCAGCACGGCGGCCACGATCAGCGCGCCGATGCCCATGGCCAGTTGGCCAGGGCGGTGGTTGGGGCTCTCAGACCTGGCGTCGGGGGTGGTCATGGACACAGGCTCAGACCATGCCTGCGCGGACCATCGTGGCGCGCAACGACGAGAAGTCCTTGTCCACGAACTCGTCAAACGCCTTGCCGGTCAGCAGCGCGGGCGTCCAGTTGTTTTTCTCCATGGCCGCCGCCCAGGCCTTGCTCTGCGTGGCCTTCACCACCATGGCGGTCAGCGCGTCGCGCTGGGCTTGCGTGATGCCGGGCGCGCCGTACACGCCGCGCCAGTTGCCGATCTCCACGTCGATGCCCTGCTCCTTCAGCGTGGGCACGTCAATTCCCTTGACGCGCTGCGCCGAGGTCACGGCGATCGCGCGCATCTTGCCGCTCTCGATGTACTGCTGGAACTCGCTGAAGCCGCTGCCGCCCACGGTGACGTTGCCACCCAGGATGGCGGCGACCGCCTCACCGCCGCCACGGAACGGCACGTAGTTGATCTTGGCCGCCGGCACGCCGACCGATTGCGCGATCTGCGCCGCCGCAATGTGCTCGGTGGCGCCGCGCGAGCCGCCGCCCCACTTGATGCTGCCCGGGTCTTTCTTGAGCTGCTCGACCACGTCCTTCATGCTCTTGTAAGGCGAGTTGGACGGCAGCACGAACACGTTGTACTCGGTGGTCAGGCGGGCAATCGGCGTGAGCTGGGTGATGGACACCGGTGGCTTGCCGGTGATGATGCCGCCGAGCATGACGGCGCCCATCACCATGAGTGCGTTCGGGTCGCCCTTGCTGGCGTTGAAGAACTGGGCCAGGCCAATGGCGCCTGCGGCACCGCCCTTGTTTTCGAACGTGACCGAGGAGGCCACGCCCGCGTCGCGCAAGGCTTCGCCGAGCGCTCGGCCGGTGCCGTCCCAGCCGCCACCGGGGTTGGCGGGAATCATCATCTTGATGTTGGCATTGGCCCATGCCGCGTTGGGCAAGGCGCCGGCGGCGGCCAGAGCGGCCAGGGATTTGAGGAAGGTGTCGCGACGCATGGGGTGTCTCCTGCTGTGTGTGATCTGACGCTTGTATCTTGCGGCTGAGCCCTGTCAATTCGCTGTCCGGCGACCTAGGGAATACCCTGAATCGCCGGACCGGCGATCAGAAGCGGTGGCGCAATCCGACCTGGATGCCGTTCGAATTCGATCCCGCCACCGGGCTGTTGAAGCCCAGGGACGCCGCTGCGTCGTTGGACACCGCGGTGAGGTGGCTGTAGACCGCCGTGCGCTTGGACAGGTTGTGGCTGGCCTGCAGCGTGTAGATGCGTGCGTCGTCGCTGGCGGCTGCGGCCGAGCCGTTCACGTCCTTGGCCTGCGCCGCACCCACCGACAGCGTGGTTTCGCCGAACTTGAACGCTGCAGCCAGGCCGTAGACCTTGAGCTTCTTCGCGGCCTTGTCTTCGGCGTCGTAGTAGGCCGACAGCCTGAAGCTGCCGAAGTCGTAGGCGCCGGCCAGCAGCACAGCGTCCTTGCCCTGTTTGCCCGGGGTCGTGCCGTCGGCATCGGTCACCTGCATCAGCGAGATGCCCGCGGTGAGTGGTCCGTTGGCGTACAGCGCATGCGCGCTGAACTGCTTGGCGAAGTCCTTGCTCGGGTCGGTGCTGGCGCGACCATCGCCCAGGCTGTGCTGCAGCTGGAACACAGTGTTGGCCACGGTCGGCGAGACGTAGGTGATGGCGCTGTCCACCCGGTTGTAGTCGCCGTTGCCGATGATGGGCACCACGCTCAACACGTCGTATGTCTTGGTGCCGACGATGCCGGCGATGTCGTCCATGGGTGTGTACTGGCGGCCCAGGCGCACCGTGCCCCAGCCGGCGCCCAGACCCAGGAAACTCTGCCGACCAAATGCACGACCGCCCTGCCCCAGCGTGCCCGATTGCGCGTTGATGCCGGACTCCAGCACGAACGTGGCCTTGAGCCCGCCGCCCAGGTCTTCCACACCACGCACGCCCCAGCGGGAGCCTTGCTGTTGACCGGAGGCCATGCGGGTGATCGAGGTCGCCCCTTTGAGGCGCTCCACCGCCACGTCAACAACACCGTACAGGGTCACGGACGACTGGGCACATGCCAGCCCGCTGAACAGCCCCAGAACGCCCAAGGCAATTGCATTTTTTTTCATATTGAACTCGTGAATGGATGGACAACTCCGCAACAAGCCTGACTCGTCCGGTGCGGCGATCGGACAGGCTGCATGCTCGGTTTGCAGCCTGTCAGTCCGCTGTCCAAGGCATCCGTACAAACCCTGTGGGGCGCTCTTGCAGCCCAGAGCACGTGCCCATAATCGAAGCTCATGAAATTGCTGCTGATCGAAGACAACGCCACCATGCAGACCACGCTGCGGCGCAGCTTCGAGCGGCGCGGCGTGCAGGTGCTCAGCTGCGACGACGGTGCCCGCGCGCTGGCCCTGTGGCAGGCCAGCCTGCCCGACGCGGTGCTGCTCGATCTGAGCCTGCCCGGCCTGGACGGCCTGGAGGTGCTGAGCCAGGCGCGCGCTGCCGGACTGGAAACACCGGTGATCATCCTGACCGCACGCGGCACCGTGGGCGACCGCATCCTGGGACTGAACACCGGCGCCGACGACTACCTGCCCAAGCCGTTTGACCTCGATGAACTCGAAGCACGCCTGCGTGCCCTGGTGCGCCGTTCGGGCAACGCCGAGCACGCGACGGGCAACGCCGGGCGCGGGCCGGTGTGGTGCGGCATGCATGTGGAGAAAGACAGCGGTGCGGTGTACTTCGCCGGCCAGCCCATGGAGCTGGCGCCGCGCGAGCTGTCACTGCTGCAAGCCCTGCTCGGCAAGCCCGGGCACGCCATGGCCAAGGAGCGCCTGTTCGAGCTGGTGTTTCCCGGCGAAAGCCAGGTGCAGCTGGAAGCGATTGAAGTGGTGGCCTACCGCCTGCGCAAGAAGATCGCCCACACCGGTGCACAGCTGGTCACGCTGCGTGGCCTGGGCTATTTGCTCAAGGCCGAGAGCTGATGCCTGCTGCTGTCCTGGCGCCGGTGACTGCACCTGCAAAGGCCCACCGGCCGCGCGCCTTGTCGTTGCGCCGCACCTTGCTGCTCGGCATCCTGCTGCCGGTGTTCGCCTTTCTGTTGATCAACACGGTGGTGCTGTACCGCCAGGCGCTGGCCGCGGCCGACACCGCCTACGACCGCACCTTGCTCGCCACCGCCAAGTCGCTCGGCGAACAGCTGCGCGTCACCGGATCGGGAAGCGAACTGCGGGTGGAATCCACCGTGCTCTATTCCGCCCTGGAGGCCTTCGAGGCCGACAACCGCAGCCGCATTTTTTACCGCGTGAGCGGCCTGCAGGGCGAGCTGGTCTCGGGTTTTGACGACATGCCGCCGGGGCGCAGCGACATCCCGCAAAAGAACCTCTATGCGGCGCTGGTGAATTTCTACGACGACGAGTACCAGGGTGTCCCGGTGCGCATGGCGGTGCTGCTGCAGCCGGTGTCGGGCGTGTACGAACAAGGCATGGCCACCATCCAGGTGGCCGAGACGCTGGAGCTGCGCGAGACCCTGGCGCGCCAGATCCTGATCGACACCCTGTGGCGGCAGGCCGCGCTGGTGCTGGTGATCGCGCTGGTGGTGGTGTTCGTGGTGCAGCGCGCCACGCGCCCGGTGCGCGCGCTCAGCCAGGCGCTGGGCATGCGCAGCGAGAACGACCTGTCGCCCCTGCCGACCGAAGGCGCACCGCGCGAACTGCTGCCGCTGCTGGACGCCACCAACCAGCACATGCAGCGCCTCTCGCATTTGCTGGAACACCAGAAGCGTTTTGTGCGCGACACCTCGCACCAGCTGCGCACGCCGCTGGCCGTGCTCAAGACCCAGGTGCAATCGGCCCAGCGGGGCGACGTGGAGCCGCGCCAGGCGCTGGACGAGATCGGCCACACGGTGCAGCGAGCCACCGAGCTGGCCAACCAGATGCTGGCGCTGGCCAAGGTGGAGCAGTTGCGCCAGGAAAAAGGTGCGCCGGTGCACGACTGGTCGGCTGTGGTGCGCCTGGTGGCGCTCGACCTCTCGGCGCTCATTGCCGAGCGCGCGCTCGACTTCTCCATCACCACGCTGCCCGCACCCGTGCGCGCTCACGAATGGGCCCTGCGCGAGCTCAGCCGCAACCTGCTGCACAACGCCATCAAGAACACGCCAGCGGGCTCTGCGCTGACCGTGGCGCTGGTGACCGATGCCAGCACCGCCGCGCTCACCATCAGCGACGAAGGCCCGGGCATCTCGGCCGAGCTGCGCGAGCGCCTGTTTCAACCCTTCGCCACCGATCACCGCCACAGCCCGGGCAGCTCCGGCTCCGGCCTGGGGCTGGCGATCTGCCGGGAGATCGTGCAGTCGCTGGGCGGCAGCATCGACCTGGACAACCGCACCGGCCCACAGCCTGGCCTAGACGCCACGGCGCGCCTGCCGCTGGCCTCAACCTCCACCGAGACATGAAAACTGCCACCATCTCCAACGAACCGACCGTCAAGGTCCGCCTGGACAAATGGCTCTGGGCTGCGCGCTTCTACAAGACACGGGGCCTGAGCAGCGAAGAGATCGACAAGGGTCGCGTCCGGCTCAACGGCCAACTCGCGAAACCATCGAAGGACGTGAAAACCGGCGACACGCTGGAACTGCGCATCGGCCATGAAGTTCGCACGGTGGTGGTCAAGGGCCTGAGCGGCGTGCGCTCGTCGGCGCCGGTGGCCGCCCTGCTGTTCGAGGAGACAGCCGCTTCGCTGACGCAGCGTGCCGCAAACGCCGAGATGCGGCGCCTGGCTCCCGAGCCCGCGCACAGCCAGACGATGGGGCGGCCCACCAAGCGCGACCGGCGGGACATCGATGGATTGCGGGACGAGACACCCAAGTCCGGTTGGAACGATCGCTGGAGCGCGTCGCTGGACGAGTGACCGCCCTCACCCCAACCCTCTCCCCAAGGCAGAGGGAGCAAAACCCGCAACGAACGAAGCAGCGCAAATCCAGGGGCATCCAGGGTCCGGCTCCGCCGGCCCGAGATGCCGTCCCCCCTCCCAGCGCCGCAGGCGCGCCAGAGAGGGGGGAAGCCGCGTCAGCGGCGCAGGGGGGAGTTCACCCTTTCCGCAGCCCCAGCCACATCACGGTGGCCACCACCAGCAGGCCACCGGCCACCTGCACTGCCGCGATCGACTGGCCCAGGATGGCCCAGGCCAGCACCAGCGCGAAGATGGGTTCGATGTTCATGATGGCCGAGTTGCCCACCACGCCGAGCTTGGGCAACACGGTGAACATGATGGTGAAGGCGGTGCCGTAGAGCACGGTCAGGCCAAACAGCCCCCACCAGCCCACGGGCGCCTGCGGCAAGGCCAGCCCACCCTGCGCACCACACGCCATCAGCGCCATGATGCCCACGATGGTCATGGTGGTGGCGGTGCGCAGACGACCATCCAGGTCACCCGTTTCGTGCTGCGTGATCACCAACGCCAGGCCAAACGTGGCCGCGGCCGTGAGCGCAAACGCCACGCCCACACCGATCTGCGCCCAGTGCCCCGAAGCGCCCAGGCCCGAGGCGGCACCGGAGACATCGAGCGCCAGCGCCAGGCCCAGCAGCATCACCGGCATGGCCCGCAACACGCGGGGCTGCGGCCGCTGGCCATACACCACGCGCGCCCACAGCGCCGTCCACAAAGGGTAAGTGTTGAACGCCAGCAGGGCCAGCGCCACCGGCAGCCGTGCGACCGATGCGTAGAGACACAGGCTCTGCACACCCACCAGCAAACCGATGGCCGGCAGGGCTTTGCGGTGGCGCGCCTGCAGCTGCATGGGAACCTTGTAGAGCAGCAGGATCGCGCCCACCACCAGCGCCGTGACGCCGCTGCGAAAAGCCACCGCGGTGGCCACGCTCACACCGTTGTCGAACGCCAGCCGGGCCGCGACATGGTTCGCCCCCATCATGAAAGCGATCAGCAGGAGCGTGGCGAAGGCCGAGGTGGAGAGTGAAGCGCTGGGCGTTTGGGGTGTGGACATTCCGACATTCTGCAGGGTGCAGTCGGTCAGAGGTCCAGCACCAGGCGGGCGCTGCAGGCGCGCGAACAGCACGGCAGGAACTGGTCGTTGCCGGCCTTCTCCTCGGCCGTGAGGTAGAGGTCGCGGTGGTCGGGCGTGCCGGCCTTCACGCCCGTGAGGCAGGTGCCGCACACGCCTTGTTCGCACGACATGGGAATGTCCAGGCCAGCCGCCTGCAGGGCGGTCAACGCGGTCTGATCGGCCTTGACCACGATCACCTGGCCGGTGCTGGCGATCTCCAGTTCGAAGCTGCCGTCGCCGCTGGTGTCCACCGGCGCGGCACCGAAGAACTCGAAGTGCAGCCGCGACTCGGGCCAGCCTTGTGCGCGGGCGGTGCCGAGCACCGCATCCATGAAGCCTTTGGGCCCGCAGGTGTAGAGGTGGGTGCCCGGTGCGGCCTGCTGCAGCAGGGCTGCGATGTCGAGCTTCTGCGCGGCATCGCCGTCGTCGAAGTGGTGGTGCACCCGCTGTGCAAAGGAAGCGACCGCCATGCGTTCCACAAAGGCCGTGCGCTCGCGCGAGCGGCTGGCGTGGTGCAGCTCGAAGCTGGCACCGTCGCGCGCCAGCTGTTCGGCCAGCAAGGCGGTGAAGGTGGGCGGCATGTGCTGGGTCAGGAGGATCGGCTGCTGCACCGCGCCGCGCAGCGCGGTGAACAGCTTCAGCAGGGCAGGGGGACCGCCGGTGGAGGCGCCGATGAGAATGACATTCGGACGCGTCCGAGGCGCCCGCGTCGGGGATGGCGGGGGCGCGACGGCGGGCGCCGGAGCCGGCGGTGGCGTCCGCGCAGCGCCCGCCGAAGGCCT
>JBKBWW010000136.1:0-9052 GCA_046314475.1 Hydrogenophaga sp. | reverse complement strand
TGCCGATCAAGACCGGGTTCGATGTGTGCAGCGAGGTGCGTTCCCATGCAACGGTGAGCAACACCCTGATCGTGATGCTCACCGCCAAGGGGCGCGACACCGACGTGGCCAAGGGCCTGGCGCTGGGTGCCAATGCCTACATGACCAAACCGTTTTCCACCAAGGAGCTGGTGCAGAAGGTGCGCGATCTGCTGGAGCCCGCCCCATGAGCGCAGCGCCGGGCCGTTCCCAAGCAAGCTCGCACCGCAGCCCGCAGGGCAGAGGTACCCCATGAGCCGAAGGGGCTTGGACCGTCGGGTGTGGCTGGGTGTGGCGTTGGCGGGCGCGGCGGTGCTGGTGTGGGCGGGGCTGACGGCGGGCATCGTCTGGTCCACGCTGGATGTGGACGAGCGACGCTTGCTGGCCGGCCTGCTGGACTCCCGCAGCACGCTGGTGGTCATGATGGTGGTGGTGCTGCTCGGCGCGCTGGCGTTTGGGGTGCGCGCACTCGTCGGGCACTTCATCGAACCCGCGGCGCAACTGGCCGAAGAGGGCATGGTGCTGGTGCGCACCGACGTGGCCCGCAGCCTGCCGGCCCAGGGCAGCGCCGAGAACCGCGCCGTCACCGGCGTGATCAACCAGTTGGTGGCGCAGCGCACACGCTTGCGTGAAGACATGGACGCGCGCGTGCAGGAGGCCAGCCACAACATCGAGCAGGAAAAGAGCCGGCTGGCCGCGCTCATGGCCGAGCTCACGCAAAGTGTGGTGGTGTGCAACCTGGACGGGCGCATCCTGCTCTACAACCAGCGCGCGCGCCTGCAGTTTCGCGCGCTCTCGCAAGCGCCCGAGGTGGCCGGTGGTGCCGAGCTGATCGGCCTGGGCCGCTCGATTTACGCGGTGTTCGATCGCAAGCTGGTGGCGCACGCGCTGGAGAACATCCAGCAGCGCATGCTCTCGGGCGCGGCCCAGCCCTCGGCCCAGTTCGTCACGTCCACAGCGGTGGGGCAGTTGCTGCGGGTGCAGATGGCGCCGGTGCGCTCCAGCCAGGCCCAGGCCGCCGAAGACCCGGCCGACCGCGCCGAGCTCACCGGCTTTGTGCTCATGCTCGACAACATCACCCGCGAGTTTGAAGCCGAGTCGGCGCGCGACCGGGTGTTGCACACGCTCACCGAAGGCACACGCTCGGCGCTGGCCAACACCCAGGCCGCACTCGACGTGCTGGACCACCCCGAGCTGGAGCCCGCGGCGCGTGAACGGTTCTTGCGGGTGATCCGCGAAGAGACCACTGCGCTGGGCCGGCGCATCGCCGGCATCGAAGCGGATGCCGCTCAAAGCTTGAAGACACGTTGGCCGCTCGAAGACATGCTCGGCGCCGACCTGGTGTCTGCCGCCTTGCGCCGCGTCGAGATCGTGACCGGGTTGCCGGCTTCGGCGCTGGACGTGAATCCCACGCTGTGGCTCAAGGTCGAGAGCTTTTCACTGCTGCAAGTCCTGGTCTACCTGGCGGGTCGACTCAAGGACGAGTTTGCGGTGCGCTTTGTGCAGGTGCGCCTGGACCGGGCCACGGGCAGCCCGGGCAAGGCCCAGCTGGACCTCGTGTGGTCGGGCCAGGCCATGAGCTTTGAGGCGGTGATGAGCTGGGAGATGGACGCCATGACCGCAGGCGCCGAGGTCACCGGGATCACGGTGCACGACGTGGTGGAGCGCCATGGTGGCGCTTTCTGGTTCGAGCGCGAGCGCGCGCGCCACCAGGCTTTCTTTCGTATCTTGCTGCCCCTGGCCGAGCCGCGCGACCAGGCGGATGCCGTCAATTTCGTGCGCAGCGAGAGCCGGCCCGAGTACTACGACTTCGATCTCTTCAAGACCACCGAGCAGACCCGTTCGCTTGACGAGCGCCGCCTGGTCGATCTGGTCTACACGGTGTTCGACCTTGAGACCACCGGGCTGGAGCCCGCGCAGGGCGACGAGATCATCCAGATCGGCGCGGCGCGCATCGTCAACGGCAAGCTGCTGCACCAGGAGTGTTTTGAACAACTGGTGGACCCGCAGCGCGGCATCCCGGCGGCCTCCATTCCCATCCACGGTATCCAGCCGGCGATGGTGGTGGGGCAGCCGACGATTGGCGCCGTGTTGCCGGCGTTCCATGCGTTTGCGCAGGACACCGTGCTGGTGGCGCACAACGCCGCGTTCGACATGCGCTTTCTGCAGCTCAAGGAAAGGTCCACCGGCGTGGTGTTCGACCAGCCGGTGCTCGACACGCTGCTGCTCTCGGCCGTGCTCCACCCCAACCAGGATTCGCACCGCCTGGAGGCGATTGCCCAGCGGTTTGATGTGCCGGTGATCGGGCGGCACACGGCGATGGGTGACGCCATGGTCACGGCTGAAATCTTCATCAAGCTGATCCCGCTGCTGGCGCAGCAGGGCATTCACACACTGGGGCAGGCGAGAGAAGCTGCACAAAAAACCTACTTTGCGCGATTGAAGTACTGATCCCCCGCGCTGCAGCGGTGGCTCAGAACTCGTAGCGGTTGGACAGGACGCTTTGAAGGGTCTGGACCACTTGAAACGCATCTCTGAGTTGCGTGCGTTCAAAGTTGGAAATTTCCGCCGGGTCCAGAAAGTTGTCGGGGGGCAGTCCCTGAGCCATCTGGCGCGCCTGGTGCTGGATGCGCAGCGCCGCCAGAAACTCCAGCGCGTCGCGCAGGTCGCGTGCGCTCTGTTCGCTGATGTCGCCACCGTCGGCCGCCACCAGCAGCCGCTCGTGGGTGTTGACTTCGGCATGGCCGCCAGCCAGCGCATACACACGCGCCAGATCGACGATGGGCACCACGCCGGTGTGTTTGAGGTCGATGGTGCCCTTGTGCTCCCCGCTGCGCGCTGGCGACAAGCCCTTGAACAAACCCAACGGGGGCTGGCGGCTGAGCGCGTTGCCCACCATGTGGGCCAGGAAGAGGGTGTTGCCCCGCGTGTGTTGCAACACGTCGCGGCGCAGTCCGTCGAGCAGGCTGGCTTGGCCATGGATGGCGCGCTGGTCGAAGAACACGCCGGTGAGCATGAGTGCCGTGGGGTCGGGCTCGCCGACCCAGCGCCGGAAATACTCGGCCCAGCGCGCGCGCGGTTGGCGCCAGGCGTCGTTCATGGCCATCATCTCGCCCGGGCAGAACACATAGCCGCAGGCGTCCAGGCCGGTGCAGACGAATTGCGTGAGTTCGCGGAAATAGTCGCCGTGCCGGGCTTCGTCAAAGGCATCGCCGAGCACCAGGCAGTTGTCCTGGTCGGACCTGGCGGTCTGTTCGCTGCGGGCCTGCGAACCGGCCGCGACCCACACGTAGTCCACCGGCGCCGGACCCAGTCGCGCTTCGCCCAGTTGCAGCAGTCGGGTGGTGATGGCGTCGGTGATGGCGGTGATGATGTGGCCGGTGCTGTAGGCGGTGGCGTCCGCCGCGGCCAGGCTCTGCTGCAACGCACGGGTGCGGGTGCTGGCGCGCTGCAGCCCCTCCACCGTGGTCTGTTTGTAGATGTCGCCGGCGAGGTACACCGCCGAGGTGCTGTGCTGCTCGGTCAGGTCGGTCGCGGTGATCATGCCGGCGATGCGCTGGCCGTCGAGCACCGGCACGTGGTGGATGTTGTGGCGCGCCATCAGCAGCAGCGCGTTGAACGCCGGGTCGTGCAGGTTCACGAAGAACGGTGCCAGCGTGGCGATGTCCATGATGGGTCGCTGCGTGTCCAGCCCGGCGGCGATCACGCGGTTGCGCAGGTCGCGGTCGGTGATCAGGCCGAAGAGATGGCCCTGCTCCACGATCAGGATGGACGACACCCGCTGCTCGTTCATGAGCTGAGCCGCAGCGCGGATGCTGGTGTGCGGCGGCAGGGTGATCGGCGCGCGCCTGATCAACGAGCTCACCGGCGTGGTCATGAGGTTGAGCGCCGCGTCGCTCGCCGCAGGACCCACGGTGCCCGAGAGCAGGCCGGATTGTTCGGTGGAGGCGATGGCCATCTGTGGTGTAGGACTTAAGAATCTGTTCCGGATCGTATACCCCCCATTCATACAGGAATGCGGGTAAATCCTTAGAGGGTTTGACCTGCCTCAAACGGGTTGAGCGACCATCTGTAAGAAACCGGTAAGTTGCAAATTCAGAATGGCGCCAAACCAACCAGAGCGTCCATGCTGTTCTTCATTTCCGCGATCAAGCTGATCACCGAAATCGCCCTGCTGGCGCTCGTCGGCCAATGGGTGCTCGGTCTGCTCGCCGGCAAGCGCAAGGACACCAACTTGTTCTATCAGGTGCTGCAGCAAATGGGAAAACCGTTTGTGCAGGTGGCCCGTCTGGTCACCCCGAAGTTTGTGCTCGAACGCCACCTCCCGCTGGTGGCGTTTTTTCTCCTGGCCTTCATCTGGGTGGCGGTGACGCTCACCAAGGTCAATCACTGCTTGAAGATCGGGGTGGCCCTGTGTCAATGAACCTTTCGCTCAACCGCAAGTTCATCCAGTTGCAGATCCGCGCTCTGGTGTTGTTCGGTCAGCGCGAGCGCGCACTGGAGCGGGTGGGCGACCTGCTCGATGCGCACGCGGCTGATCCCTACGCGCTGGCCACCCGCGCCCACCTGCTGGCCGAGTTGGGCGACAAGGCCGGCGCGCAGCAAGCCTTGCAGCAACTCGTGGCCGCCCAGCCCACCCAGCCCGCCGGCTGGTTCAACCTGGGTTACCTCAGCGAAGAAATGGGCCATCTGGAGCAAGCCGAAGCGGCCTTCCGGCGAGCCACCGAACTCGACCCCCAACTCGACCGGGCCTGGTACGGCCTGGCCCTGAGTCTCATCCGCCAGCGCCGCTTCGACGAAGCCGTCACCGCCCTGCGCAAGAACACCGAACTGCAACCCATGAGCCCCTACGGCTGGTACCAGCTGGCCCGGGTTCATGTGGACCGGCAAGAGCCCGACGAGGCCGCGAAGATCATTCGCCACCTCAGAAAGTTCGAGCCCAAAGTGGCTGCTCAGCTGGAGCGTGAGACCGGGCTTGGGCAAGCCCAGGCCTGATCTCACGCTGCGTCTGCGCAGCCGTCAAAAGGGGTGGCCGGTGGGAACCGGCTTCCGAGAACGCGGATGGGTTGCAGGCTGCCCGGGGGGACTGGGGTGGCATCCGCGATGTGCCCGAGAGGGTGTTCTTGATGGAGGTCGATCGCATGGAACTGACTGACAAGCACCGCCGTTATTGGCGGAAAAACCTCAACGTCACCGCCATATTGCTCGCAATATGGTTCGTCGTGACGTTCGTGGTGAGCTACTTCGCACGTGACCTGAGCTTCAACTTCTTTGGTTGGCCGTTCAGCTTCTGGATGGGTGCCCAGGGCGCCTTGGTGGTGTATTGCGTGATCATCGCGTACTACGCCTGGTACATGAACAAGCTCGACATCGAACACGGTGTCGAAGAGACCGAGGAATAACACCATGGCAGGCATGTTCGAAACCCAAGCTGGTGGGGGCCAAGGCAACAAGGCTTTCAAGCAACAGCTCAACAAGGTGTACACGTGGTACACGGGCGGCTTCTTCATCTTCGTGGTGGCCCTGGCCATCCTGGAGCAGATGGGCTTGTCACGCGAATGGATCGGCTTCATCTTCCTGCTCGCCACCATCGGCCTGTACGCCGGTATCGGCATCATGAGCCGCACCACCGACGCGGCCGAGTACTACGTCGCGGGTCGGCGGGTCCCGGCGGTCTACAACGGCATGGCCACGGGCGCGGACTGGATGTCTGCCGCATCGTTCATCGGCATGGCCGGCACGCTCTACCTGACCGGCTACAGCGGCCTGGCCTTCATCATGGGCTGGACCGGTGGCTACTGCCTGGTGGCGCTGTTTCTTGCGCCCTACCTGCGCAAGTTTGGCCAGTTCACCATTCCCGACTTCCTGGGTGAGCGCTACGGCGGCAACCTGCCGCGTTTCATCGGCATCTTTGCGGCCATCCTGTGCTCGTTCACCTACGTGGTCGCTCAGATCTACGGTGTGGGCCTGATCACCTCGCGCCTGACCGGCGTGGCGTTCGAACTCGGGATTTTCCTGGGTCTGGGCGGCATTCTGGTGTGCTCGTTCCTCGGTGGCATGCGCGCGGTGACCTGGACGCAGGTGGCGCAGTACATCATCCTGATCGTGGCCTACATGATCCCGGTGGTGTGGCTGTCGGTGAAGCAAACCAACGTGCCGGTGCCACAGGCCATCTACGGCTTCCAGCTGGAGAAGGTCACGGCCAAGGAAAAGCTGCTCGCTGCCGATCCGAAGGAACTGGAAGTTCGCGAGATCTTCAAGCAGCGTTCGGCCGCACTGGCTGAAAAGCTCAAGGACCCAGCCGCCGCGCTGACCGCAGACAAAGCGGCCGCCGAAGCCAAGCTGGCCCAGCTGCGCGCTGCGAATGCACCGTCCGCCGAAATCTCCGCTGCGGAGAAGGCCATTTCTTCCTTGCCCAAGGACGCAGACGCAGCCAAGAAGGCATGGACGGCTGCGAAGGCGAGCGCGGACGCGAAGTCCCGGCCGCTCAACGGCATGCCTCCCCATGCACAGCAGTTCTCGGGTGACCCGAATGGAGATGCCGCAGCGGTGAAGGCGTACGACACCTCGCGGTTGAACTTCCTGGCACTGATCTTCTGTCTGATGATCGGCACGGCCGCGCTGCCGCACATCCTGATGCGCTACTACACGGTGCCCAGCGTGCGGGAAGCGCGTGAGTCGGTCACGTGGTCGCTGTTCTTCATCTTCTTGCTCTATTTCACCGCCCCGGCCCTGGCCGTGCTGGTGAAGTACGAGGTGTTCCATGTGCTGGTCGGCACGCCGTTCGACCAGCTGCCCGCCTGGGTGGCTTCGTGGAACAAGGTGGATCCTTCGCTGATGGCGATCACCGACATCAACAAGGACGGCCTGCTGCAGCTCAACGAGATGACGATCGGTGGCGACATCATCGTGTTGGCCACGCCGGAAATCGGTGGCTTGCCCTACGTGATCTCGGGTCTGGTGGCCGCCGGTGGTCTGGCCGCTGCGCTGTCCACCGCAGACGGCCTGCTGCTGACGATTGCCAACGCGCTGTCGCACGACCTGTACTACAAGATGATCGATCCCAACGCATCCACCGCCCGCCGCGTCACCATCTCCAAGATGCTGCTGCTGATCGTGGCTCTGGCGGCGGCCTACGTGGCGGCGCAGAAACCGGCGGACATCCTGTTCCTGGTTTCAGCGGCGTTCTCGTTCGCGGCGGCGGCGTTCTTCCCGGCGCTGGTGCTCGGCATCTTCTGGAAGCGTGCCACCGGTATTGCAGCCTCGCTCGGCATGGTGGCAGGTCTGGGCATCACCGTGTACTACATGGTGACCACCCAGCCCTGGATGCGCGGCATCTTCGGCGTGACCTCGCCCATCGAACTGTGGTTCGGCATCCTGCCGATCTCGGCCGGTGTGTTCGGCGTGCCGGTCGGTTTTGCTGTGATCATCTTGCTCAGCCTGGTCACCCCGGCCCCGAGCCGCAAGGTGCAGCAGCTGGTGGAACACGTGCGTTACCCCAGCCTGCGCATGAACTGAGCACCACCGCAGTCGTCCTGCTCACCGCTGCTTCGGCGGCCGGTGAGTCCAAGAAGCCCGGCCAGTTTCACGACTGGCCGGGTTTTTTGCTAGAATCGTGGGCTTGCCTTGCTGCACCCCATCTGACGCTGGGGGCAGCTTCAACCCAAGCCCGCCTCAGCAGGCGGGCGAATCCACAAGGAGAGTCCATGCGTCATTACGAAATCGTTTTGCTGATCCACCCGGATCAAAGCGAACAAGTTCCAGCCATGCTGGAGCGCTACAAGGGCATGATCACCGCCGGCGGCGGCAAGATCCACCGCGTTGAAGACTGGGGCCGTCGCCAGATGGCTTACCAGATCAACAAGCTGTCCAAGGCCCACTACCTGTGCGTCAACATCGAGGCCGATCAGGCCGTGATGGCCGAACTGGAGCACGCCTTCAAGTTCAACGATGCCGTGCTGCGCCATCTCACCGTGCTGCGCAAAAAAGCCGACACCGGCCCATCTTCGATGATGAAGTCGGTCGAGCGCGAAGAAGCCCGCAAGCTTCAGCAGCCAGAGCAGCGCCCCCAGCAGCACCAACCGCAGGAACAGGCCCAGGCTTGATGCCCGGTGCGCGTTAACGTCAACGGGTGAACCAGACTCAATTGTCGGCCGTGGTGGTGCAGGTGCAGAGCCTGCGTTACACACCGGCGGGCATACCGGCCGTCAACCTCGTGCTCGAACACGAGTCACAGATCGTCGAACTGGACACTCCCAGGCAAGTGAAACTGCAACTCAGGGCCATCGCCTTCGGGTCGCATGCCGAAATCCTCTCCCGACAGGGTCTCGATTCGGTTTGTGAGTTTCACGGCTTCTTGACCAACGCGCGCAATGGCAAAGGCGTGGTGTTCCACATCCAAGATTTCAGCAAGACATAGGAAGGCCCATCATGGCGTCACCCAAACGTTTCAACAAAGACAAGCGCCCCAAGCGCAACACCCAATCGCTGCTGTTCAAGCGCAAGCGCTTCTGCCGCTTCACCGTGGCCAACGTCGAAGAAGTCGACTACAAGGACGTTGATGTCCTGCGCGACTTCATCGCCGAGAACGGCAAGATCATCCCCGCGCGCCTGACCGGCACGCGTGCCTTCTACCAGCGTCAGGTCAACACCGCCATCAAGCGCGCGCGCTTCCTCGGCATGTTGCCTTACAGCGACCAGCACCGCGTCTGAAAGAGAGCCTGACATGCAAATCATCCTGCTCGACAAAGTTGTCAATCTCGGCGCCCTCGGCGATGTGGTCAAGGTCAAGGACGGCTACGCCCGTAACTTCCTGATCCCTTCCGGCCGCGCCCGCCGCGCCACGCAAAACGCCATCGCCGAGTTCGAAGCACGCCGCGTTGAACTCGAAAAAGTGGCCGCTGCCAAACACGCCGAAGCGCAAGCTTTGGGTGAGAAGCTCGCCGCCGTGACGGTCAAGCTGTCGCAAAAAGCCGGTGTTGACGGTCGCCTGTTCGGCTCCGTCACCAACCACGACGTGTCCGAAGAGCTGAAC
>JBKBWW010000135.1:0-9280 GCA_046314475.1 Hydrogenophaga sp. | reverse complement strand
GCGCTCAGCCGGGGGCGTGTGGCGGACCCTGCCCCCGGGTCAAAGTGCTCCGAGTCGGAGCCCGCACGACTGCTGCTTGCGCGCGACGCACACGCAGCAGTGCGCGGTGAGTGAACTGCGCAGCGCCGCACCGCGGCGCGCAGGGCGAAGGTACTCCTGTGAGCGCGCAAGCCACGCCCACCTCCGCGCCGTGCGGCTACTCCATTGGCCGGCGCCTGTCGCTGCTCCTGGCCATCCAGACGGTGATCGGGCTGGGCGTGTTGCTGGCGTTCATTTACGGCGCCACGTCCATGCTGTTCACCGCCAAGCACGAGGAAGAGCTGCGCAGCTACACCAGCGTGCTGGTCGAAGTGGTGCGAGACGCCAACGCCAAGGGTGGCGAGGCCGAGATACAGACCAAGCTCGCCTGGCTGGCCGAGCGCCGCCCGGGCACCTTCGTGCAGGTGAACCGTGCCGATGGCAGCGAGCTCTACCGCGACAGGGCGCCCACCTTCGACGTGACCACGTCGGTCTCGCGCGCGATGCCGTTTGCGGTCGACACCTCAAGTGGCGTCGGGCCCTTGCAAGGCACGCTGATCCTGGACTGCTCGCAAGACGCCAAGACCGCCCGGCGCATGGCGCTGCTGCTGATTGCCGCTGTGCTGGCGGGCGCGGCGCTGGTGGGCTGGGGCACCTTCTGGCGCGTGCGCTCCAGCCTGCGGCCACTGATCGACCTGGCGGCGCAGACCAAAGCCATCGACGCGCGACGCCTGGGGCAGCGGCTCACACTCGCCGAACCGGTGGAGGAACTGCAGCCGCTGATCGACCAGTTCAACGGCCTGATGCAACGCGTGGAGCGCACCTACGTGCAGCTCGAAGGTTTCAACGCCGATGTGGCGCACGAGCTGCGCACGCCACTGACCAACCTGATTGGCCAGACCGAGGTGGCGCTGAGCCGCGAACGCAGCGCGAGCGAACTCGAAGACA
The DNA here is from genome assembly GCA_046314475.1 of Hydrogenophaga sp. Lineage (GTDB taxonomy): Bacteria > Pseudomonadota > Gammaproteobacteria > Burkholderiales > Burkholderiaceae_C > Hydrogenophaga. The sequence continues at coordinate 8,314 of JBKBWW010000135.1, read as the reverse complement.
CGCTGCACTCCAACCTGGAAGAACTGCACCGCATGGCCGCCATCGTCAACGACATGCTGTTCCTCGCGCAGGCCGACCGTGGCGTGAAGGCCCGGCGTGGCGCGGCGGTGAGCCTGGCGCAGCTGGTCCAGCAGGTGGTGGAGTTCCACGAGGCGCCGATGGAAGAGCGCGGCTTGAGCGTGACCATCGACGGCGACACCGCGTTGTCGGTGGACGAACCGCTGGTCAAACGTGCGCTGTCCAACCTGCTGGGCAACGCCATCCGCTACGCCGACGCGGGCTCCACGCTGAGCGTGCGCATCGCGCGCGAAGCCGGCGACAGTGTGCGGCTGTGGGTGGAGAACACCGGGCCAACGATTGAGGCCGAGCACCTGCCGCGCCTGTTCGACCGCTTCTTCCGCGCCGACGTGTCGCGCTGCGAGCTGGAGAAACCGCACCACGGCCTGGGCCTGTCCATCGTGGCGGCCATCGCGCGCATGCACGATGGTTTTCCGGCGGCGGAGTCGAGCGGTGGTACCACGCGCGTGGGCTTCAGCCTGCACGCGGCCTGAAGCAGCGCGGCTTCAGTCTGCGAGAAAAATTTCCTGCAGATCGCTGAGGAAATCGAAGCCCCGCTCGGTGGGCCAGACGCGGGCCGCATCGCGCTCGATCAGACCCTTCTGCGCCGCGAGCGCAAGCCCGGCGTCGATGCTGGAGAGCGGCAAGCCCGTGCGCTCCATGAACTGCTGCAGGGAAAAGCCTTCCTTGAGGCGCAAGGCGTTGAGCATGAACTCGAACGGGAGCGCTTTGCGCGAAACCTCGTCGGCGCTCACCACCGCGTTGCCCGCGAGCGCACGCTCCATGTACAAGCGCGGCTCGCGCACGCGCACCGGGCGTCCCACACGGTGGGCAAAACTCAGCTTGCTGTGTGCGCCCGCGCCAATGCCCAGGTAGTCGCCGAACTGCCAGTAGTTGGTGTTGTGCCAGCTGCGGTGGCCCATGCGCGCGTAGGCCGACACCTCGTAACGCTGCAGCCCCGCCTCAGTGGTGAGTTCGGTGATGCGGTCCAGCATGTCCCAGGCCTCGTCCTCGGGCGGCAGGGCCGGCGGGTACTTGGCAAAGTAGGTGTTGGGCTCCAGCGTGAGGTGGTAGATGGAGATGTGCGGCGGCGCGAACGCCAGCGCGGTGCGCACATCGGCCTCGCAGTCGGCCAGCGTCTGACCGGGCAGCGCGTACATGATGTCGAGGTTGAAGGTGTCGAAGGCCTGCGCGGCTTCTTCCACCGCGGCCATCGCCTGGTCCCGGTCGTGCACGCGGCCCAGCGCTTTGAGATGCGCGTCGTTGAAGCTCTGCACGCCGATGGAGAGGCGCGTCACGCCCGCTGCGCGAAACGCGCGGAAACGGTCTTTCTCGAAGGTGCCCGGGTTGGCCTCCAACGTGATCTCGGCGTCGGCATCCAACCGCAGCAGCGCGCGCACATCGCCCAGCAAGCGGTCGATGGCCGCCGGTGAAAACAGGCTGGGCGTGCCGCCGCCGATGAACACGCTGTGCACCGTGCGGCCCCAGATCAGCGGCAACGAGGCTTCTAGGTCGGCGCGCAAGGCGTCGAGGTAGTGCGCCTCGGGCACCGGCTGGCCGGGCTCGGATGTTGCGCTCCATTCGTGTGAATTGAAATCACAGTACGGGCATTTCTTCAAGCACCACGGCAGATGGATGTAGAGCGAGAGCGGCGGCAGGCTTTGCAATTGCAGCGTGCCGGGGCGCATCCAGTGGCGCACGTCGTTCCAGGGCACTTCGGGTTTCGAGGCCTTGTGGCCGGGCAGACCACCAGGCCAGGACACCGGCTGGTCGGCACTCATGGTGCGGTGGCTGGTGCCGGCGCAAACCAGCGCTCGCGCATCAGCTCCAGCATCTGTTGCGCTGCGCGCCCGCGGTGGCTGTTGGCGTTTTTCACCTCGGTGGGCAGTTCGGCGAAGGTCTTGCCAAAAGCCGGCAGAAACATGACCGGGTCAAAGCCGAAGCCGTTCTCGCCGATGGGCTGCTGCGTGATGAGACCTGGCGCGCGGCCCGTGGCCACCAGCGGTTCGGGATCGTCGGCACTGCGCAAGGCCACGAGCGTGCTCACCAGCGCGGCGCGGCGGTCCTGAATGCCCTGCATCTGCTCCAGCAGCGCCATCACGTTGTTGTCATCGCCCTTCTCGTAGCCAAACTGGGTGGCGTAGTAAGCGGTGTCGACACCGGGCAGGCCGCCAAACACGTCCACACACAGCCCGGCATCGTCGGCCAGCGCTGGCAGGCCGCTGACCTGCGCTGCATGGCGCGCCTTGGCCAGCGCGTTTTCCACAAAAGTGCGGTGCGGCTCGGGCGCTTCGGGAATGTTCAGGTCGGCCTGGCGCACCAACTCGATGCCCAGCGGCGCAAACAGCGCCTGCAGCTCGGCAAGCTTGCCTTTGTTGTTCGACGCCAGGACCAGTTTCATGTCTTCGTGATGCCCAGCGATTGTTTCTGCAAGGTCACGAGTTCGCCAATGCCCTTTTCAGCCAAGGCCAGCAACGCGTCCATCTCGCGGCGCGTGAACGCCACGCCCTCGGCCGTGCCCTGCACTTCCACAAAATGGCCGGCGCCCGTCATCACCACGTTCATGTCTGTGTCGCAAGTCGAGTCTTCCACGTACTCCAGATCGAGCAGCGGTGTGCCTTGAAGAATGCCCACCGAGATGGCAGCCACGTGGTCTTTGATGGGAGAGGTTGCGATCTTGCCGTCGGCGATCAGCTTCGAAACCGCATCGTGCGCAGCCACAAAAGCGCCGGTGATGCTCGCAGTGCGCGTTCCGCCGTCGGCCTGGATCACGTCGCAGTCCAGCGAAATCGTGCGCTCACCCAGCGCCTTGAGGTCGAACACCGCGCGCAGCGAACGGCCGATCAAGCGCTGGATTTCCTGCGTGCGCCCGCTCTGCTTGCCCTTGGCGGCTTCACGGTCGCTGCGCGTGTGGGTGGCGCGCGGCAACATGCCGTACTCGGCCGTCACCCAGCCTTCGCCGCTGCCGCGCTTGTGCGGCGGCACCTTCTCTTCCACCGACGCGGTGCACAGCACCTTGGTGTGACCGAACTCGATCAGCACCGAGCCTTCGGCGTGCATGGTGTAGCTGCGGGTGATGCGCACAGGGCGCAATGCATCAACGGCCCGTTGGCCGGGTCGGGAAACTTCGCTCATGGGGAAACCTCAGGTGTTGCGTTCGGCCGTGCGGCGAATCGCTTCGTTGATCTCGGCGATCGATTGTTCGATCGCCGCGTCGTCCAGATCCTCCATGGTCGAGTCGGGCGTGCCCGACTGGATGGTGGAGGCGAACACGCCTTCTTCGATGTCCTCGGTGGACACGCGGGTGCTCTGGAACTCGTCAGCCGTCTCCCACTCCATGGCGAGCACGGTCACGTTGTCGCAGCGTGGGCCACCGCGTTTGAGCGCCAGCTCGACCAGCTCGGGCACCGCCTGCTCCAGCGGACGCTTGGACAACTCCGAGGTGATCTCCTCGTCGGTCACCGTGCCCCACAGGCCGTCCGAACACAGCAGCACACGGTCGCCCTGCATCAGTTGCACCGGGCCCGACAGGTCAAACACCGGCTTGGCGGGAGAGCCCAGGCAGGTGAACAGGATGTTGCGGTTGATGTGCTCGGTCGCGCGTCCCAGGTGGGCCTGCTGTTCCATGTACGAGTGGTCGCGTGTGCGCGTGAGCATTTCGCCGTTGCGCACCACGTACAAACGCGAGTCGCCGCAGTGCACCCAGTAGACGTGGCCCCGCTCCATGACGGAAGCCACCAGCGTGGTGCGGGGGGTGTCCAGCATGCCTTTTTCGGCAGCGTAACGAATGATCTGGTGGTGCGCGGCCATGAGCGCGCTGGATAGAAATTCAGGCACTTCCCTCACCGTGGGATTGGCCGCTTTCTGAAAATAGGCCGAAAAGGTCTGCAGCGCGAGCTGCGCGGCCATGGCGCCTTCGGGATGCCCGCCCATACCGTCGGCGAGAACGAAGAGGCCGGATTCGCGGGTATAGGCATAGCCCATGCGGTCTTCATTGCGCTCCCGCCCACCTTGGCGGCTGATCTGATAGACCGAAAATTTCATCGAAACTTGGTGCCGGCGTTGGTGGATTTCCGCAGGGATTTCTTGTTGTCCGACACGATGTTGTCAAACTGCAACCGCATTTTTTCGGCCACGGTGAGCTTGGTGTAACTGCGCTCGGTTTCGCGGCTGAGTTCTTTCTGCAGCGCAAAAACCGATTGCGGACGCGACAAGGGATCCAGCGACATGCACCATTCGACCACCTCGATCAGGTTGTCGGAGTAGACGCCGCGCAGGCGGGACAACGCCAACGACAGGCGGTCTTTTTCGAGTCGCTGCGGCGCGTCGTTGGGCGGATAACCCTGCATGCTGGCGTAGATGCAGGCGCCGATCGCGTAAATGTCGGTCCATGGACCCATGCTGGAGTCGCGACGGTACATCTCGGGCGCAGCAAAGCCGGGCGTGTACATCGGGCGGATGAAGTTGCCCTCTTTGCTCAGCACTTCTCGCGCAGCACCGAAGTCGATCAGCACAGAGCGGTTGTCGTCGGTCACGAAGATGTTGGCTGGCTTGATGTCCAGGTGCAGCATCTTGTGCTGGTGCACGATGCGCAGACCACGCAAGACCTCGTCGTACAGCGAACGGATGGTCGACTCGCGAAAGACCTTCTGCTTCTTCTGCTCGCGGGCCGTGATGATGAATTCCTGCAGCGATGCGCCTTCCAGGAAGTTCATGACCATGTACACGGTCTCGTTCTCGCGGAAGAAATTGAGCACGCTCACCACGGAGGCGTGTGAAATTTGCGCGAGCGCCCGGCCTTCTTCGAAGAAGCTCTTCAAGCCGAGGCGGTAGAGCGAGAGTTTTTCGGGCTGCACTTGCGGCAGCAACTCGCCGGGGCCACGCGAAGCGAGCGATGAAGGCAGGTATTCCTTGACGGCGACCTGCTGGCCTTCGGTATCCACCGCGAGGTAAACAACACCAAAACCCCCGGCTGCCAGTTTGCGAACAATGCGGTAACCACCAATCACGGTGTCCGGCGGGAGCGGTGCGGGTTTGACCTTTGACATAATTCGGATGGTTTCCGGAACGCCTCGTTTTGGACCACTCAACCTGACGGGCAAAGTGCAATGGCAGTTTACAGCATGACCGGCTATGCAACGGCCCACCTGGGCGGGCCCGCAACGGCCGCGAACGCAGAGCCGGCGCGCGATCCGAAACCGGGGCTCGGTCTGGAGATCCGCTCGGTCAACAGCCGGTTTCTCGACCTCACGTTCAAACTCCCCGACGACCTTCGCGGCTCGGAGCCGGCGCTGCGCGAACTGCTGACAGCGCGCCTCAAACGCGGCAAGGTCGAGGTTCGCGCCTGGATCGAAGGCCGCAGCGACGCAAGCCCGCGCTCACCCAGTGCGCTCGAACTGCAGAAGCTCGTCGGCCTGCAGGACAACGTGCGTGCCTGGCTGCCCACCGCAGCGCCGCTGTCGGTGGCCGAAGTGCTGCAGCTCACTTCGCGCCAGCAAGGCAACCCCGGCGAACTCAACGAAGGGCTGCAGTCGTTGGCTGAGACGACCATCAGCAACCTCATGGAAGCGCGGGAGCGCGAGGGCAAGCGCCTGGCGGCCATGTTGCTGGACCGCCTGGGTCAGTTGCGGCAACTCGCCAAAGACGCGCAGCCGCTCATTCCACAGCTGGTGGCCCAACAACGCCAGCGCTTCATCGATCGCTGGAACGAGGCCTTGGCCGCCGGCGGTCCATCGGCCACGGGAAACACCGTCACATCCGACATGGCCAACGATCGGGCCCTGACAGAAGCCACCGCGTTTGCCATCCGTATCGATGTGGCCGAAGAACTCACCCGCCTCGACTCGCACCTGACAGAGATCGAGCGGTTGATCAAAAAAGGGGCTGAGGTCGGTAAACGGCTGGATTTCCTGATCCAGGAACTGCACCGCGAAGCCAACACGCTGGGTTCGAAATCATCCAATCTCGAACTCACGCGCATCTCGGTGGACATGAAAGTGCTCATTGAACAGATGCGCGAACAAGTCCAGAACATCGAATAAGCATGGAATACCCCGGAAACCTGTTCGTCGTCGCGGCCCCCAGTGGAGCCGGCAAGTCCAGCTTGGTCAAGGCCTTGATGGAACTCGACTCGCGCGTCGCACCATCGGTCTCACACACCACCCGACCGCCCAGAGGCCAGGAGCTGCATGGGCGCGAGTACTACTTTGTGAGCAAGGAAACGTTTGACCACATGGTCATCCAGGGGTCATTCCTGGAGTGGGCAATGGTGCATGGCAACCGCTACGGCACCTCCAAAATGGCCATTGAGCAACGCATGGCGCAAGGTGCTGACGTGGTGCTGGAGATCGACTTTCAAGGTGCGATCCAGGTCAAGCGCATCTTCCCCAACGCGGTGCTGGTCTTCATACTGCCGCCCAGCTGGGAAGAGCTGCGCTCGCGCCTGGAGCGCCGGGCCGAAGACAGCGCCGAGGTGATCGAACTGCGCCTGCAGAATGCCGCCTCCGAGGTGGCCCATGCCCGGGAATTCGACTTCGTTATAATCAACGAGCTGTTCGAGCGGGCCCTGTTTGACCTCAAGGCCATCGTCCATGCCCAGCGGCTCAAGTTCGCCGCCCAGCGTATCGCCCGCGGCGATACCTTCAAAGCGCTCAACATCCTCTGATCTCAAGCCCGTTTACTGGAGCCCGCCCATGGCACGCATCACCGTCGAAGATTGTCTGGAAAAGATCCCCAACCGCTTTCAACTCGTGTTGGCCGCCACCTACCGCGCCCGCATGTTGAGCCAGGGCCATGCACCGAAGATCGAAAGCAAGAACAAGCCTGGCGTGACCGCGCTGCGCGAAATTGCTGAAGGAAAAATCGGCCTGGAAATGCTCAAGAAGGTACCGCTCTGATCGGGCGTCGAGCTTCATAAAAAACACCGCAACGCGGTGTTTTTTTTCGTCTGCGCACGGGCTGGCCAACAATCCCTCATGGCACTAGGCACCACCCGGGTGGCGCCCAAGACGGCAAATGTCATCACACGCTAAAGTACTGACATGTCCACCCTAGCCGACACTGGCTCTCTTTTGTCTTCTGAAGATCAGGCGCACCCAGCCGCCAGCGCAGCCGCGGCCAGCTTTGCCGGGCTGTTGGCCAAGCTGGACTACTTGGGTGCCAGCGACATCGAGAGCATCCGGCAGGCTTACCGCTTTGCCGACGAAGCGCACCTGGGTCAGTTGCGCAAGAACGGTGACCCCTACATCACCCACCCGATTGCGGTAGCGGCCCAGTGCGCCGAGTGGAAGCTGGATGCGCAGGCGCTGATGTCGGCACTGATGCACGACGCCATTGAAGACTGCGGCGTGACCAAGGAAGAACTGGTGGAGCGCTTTGGCGCACCGGTGGCGGATCTGGTGGACGGACTCACCAAGCTGGAGAAGTTGGAGTTCGACACCCGCGAGCAGAATCAGGCCGAGTCGTTTCGCAAGATGCTGCTGGCCATGGCCAAGGACGTGCGCGTCATCCTGATCAAGCTGGCCGACCGCACCCACAACATGCGCACCATGGGCGACATGCCCCGTAGCAAGTGGCAGCGCATCAGCAGCGAGACGCTGGAGATCTACGCACCTATCGCGCACCGGCTGGGCCTGAACTTCACTTACCGCGAGCTGCAGGATCTGGCGTTCCGCTTCCTGCACCCCTGGCGCTACGAGGTGTTGTCCAAGGCCCTCAACAAATCGCGCAACCGCCGTCGTGACCTGATCTCCCGGGTGCAGAAGGAGGTGGAAACTGTGTTTGCCCGCCAGGGTATGAACGTGCGCATCATGGGCCGCGAGAAGACGCTGTACTCGGTCTACCGCAAGATGGACAACAAGCACCTGTCGTTCTCGCAGGTCACCGATGTCTACGGTTTTCGCATTGTTGTGCCCGAGCTCACCGACTGCTACACCGGGCTCGGTGTGCTGCACCAGCTCTACAAACCGCTGCCCGGCAAATTCCGAGACTACGTGGCCATTCCCAAGGTCAACGGCTACCAGTCGCTGCACACCACCTTGATCGGCCCGTTCGGCACCAATATCGAATTTCAGCTGCGCACGCACGCCATGGATGTGGTGGCCGAGTCCGGCGTGGCCGCTCACTGGCTGTACAAGGCCAGTGAGCCCGGCAGCGACATGTCGCAGCGCCTGGGCACGCAGTGGCTGCAGTCACTGCTGGACATCCAGCAGGAAACCCACGACGCGGGCGAATTCTGGGACCACATCAAGATCGACCT
>JBKBWW010000134.1:0-9330 GCA_046314475.1 Hydrogenophaga sp. | reverse complement strand
GATGACAACTCCGCGCTGTCACTGTGTTTTCACATGTCAGGGCAAGACTGCGCAGGTGTGTGACCTCCCCACACTCCCCACCCTTGCATGGAGAAACCGTGAACGACTTTTTCAAGACACTGGAAACCCAACGCTGGGACGACCACCGTTACTACCACCACAGCCGCATCAACCAGACGCTGCACCTGATCAGCGCGATCAGCTTTGTGGTGGCCTACGCGTTGCTGTGGACCGACCCGGTGCTCTCCGCGCTGATCGCGTGGCTGGTCTCGATGACCAGCCGCCAGGCCGGCCACTTCTTCTTTGAGCCCAAGGGCTACGACCATGTGAACCAGGCCACGCACGAACACAAGGAAGAGATCAAGGTCGGCTACAACCTGCAACGCAAGGTGGTGTTGATGGCCTTGTGGGCCGGCACGCCGATGCTGGTGGCGCTGGTGCCGGGCGTGTTCGGTCTGTTCGAGCCGCACACCGATGGCGAGAGCTTCATCCGCCAGGTCGGCGCGCTGTGGCTCGCGCTGGGCGTGGGTGGTTTGTTGTTCCGCACCGTGCACCTGTTCTTCATCGCCGATGTGCAGACCGGCCTGGCCTGGATGACCAAGATCCTCACCGACCCGTTTCACGACATCAAGCTGTACCACAAGGCGCCGCTGTACCTGATGCGCGGCCAGTTGATCGACCCGGGTATCGGCGTGAAATGACCCCCCCCGAAGCGCCTGCGGCGCCTCCCCCCAGGGGGCAACACCTGCGCCCCGGCAAAGCCGGTTGCGCGGTGTTCTGGACCACTCCCCCTCAGGCGCTTCGTGCCTTCATTCTTGCCGACAGCATCTCGCGCAGCACCTGACGGCGAATTGTCTTGTGCGTTTGCTCTCCCTGCCACCACCAGCCCTGTGCCTGCATCTGCTGCCCTGCGGCCACGAAGCGTTGCACCACGTCCTCGAACTCGGCATCGCTGAAGTGCAGACCAAAAATGAAACGCCCCGTGCCCACCCAGCTCAAGGCCAAGCCCTGCCAGCGCAGCAGGTACTGGAACATCCAGTGGTAGCGCCCCGGCTGGGTGTACATCAGCGTCCAGATGCTTTGCATGTTGGCTGCGCGCACCGGCAAGCCGTGCGCCGCCATCGTGTCATTGAAGTGCTTCGCACGGGCATCCCACTTCGCGTCCTGGTCTTGGTACAAGGCCTGGATCTCTGGCGTGTCCAGCCGCTTCAAAAACGCCGCCATGCCGCCCATCACGTACGGGTGGGCGTTGAAGGTGCCGCGTGCAAAACACACGTCGGCCGGACGCTCTTCGCGAAAGCGCTGCATCAGTTCGCGCCGTCCGCACACCACACCCACCGGGTAACCGCCGGCGAGCGTCTTGCCATACGTGACCATGTCGGCCTTCACGCCGAAGTATTCCTGTGCGCCCCCGGGTGCGAGACGAAAGCCCAGGAACACCTCGTCGAAGATCAGCACGATGCCGCGCTCGGTGCACACCTCGCGCAAGCGCTTCAGCCACCCGGTGTAGGCCGCGCGGTCGTAGCCAGCGGTGCGGCTGCCGTCCACCAGGGTGGAATCGCCCGGCGCGTTCTTGTTGGGGTGCAGCGCCTGCAGCGGGTTGACGAGCACACAGGCCACGTCGCGCCGGGTGCGAAGCACCTGCAGGCTCTTCTCGCTCATGTCCTGCAGCGTGTAGGTCTCGCGCGGTGGCATCGGGTTGCCGGGGCCGGGCTGCACGTCTTCCCACCAGCCGTGGTACGCGCCGCAAAAGCGCACCAGGTGCTTGCGACCCGTGTGGTAGCGCGCCAGGCGCACAGCCTGCATCACCGCTTCGGTGCCCGACATGTGGAACGACACCTGATCATGGCCCGAGATCGCTTGCAGCCGCGCCACCACTTCGGCCACGCAAGGGTGGTAGGCGCCGAGCACCGGGCCCAGTGCCTCGCCGATCTGCGCGCCCTCGGCCATGCAGGCCTTGTAGAAGTCCACACCGAACACATTCACGCCGTACGAGCCGGTGAGGTCGATGAAGCGGTTGCCATCGAGGTCGGTGAGGTGCACGCCCTCAGCCGACTGCATGCAGGCGCCCACCTTCAGTCGGGCGCGCACCACCGGGCTGAACTGGAACGGTACGCGGTAGGCACCGGTGAACTGCAGGTCGGCCAGGCCTTCGCGCGCCTGCGCGGTGAGTGCCAGGGTCTTGGCGTAGCGCTCGGCGAAGCCGGTGCACAGCAGATCAAAAGCCGCGCGGCGCTGCGCCACCACCTCGGCGGGCGCACCGTCGCAATCAAAGAACCGGGCCTCGTCAAAGGCGTAACCCGGCAACCACTTCGCCAGCCGTTTGGCCATCTTGGAATGGCCGGCGAGCGAGCGGTGTTTGGCGCGAGAAAGTTCGAGCCGCTGCTTGAGCAGCGGCAGGGCCAGGGCGAGCGAGCCCAGCGGAACGGCATAAGACAAGTAGGACATGCAGCGACAAGCTCCAGGGCGGTTGGTGTGTGTCTTTTGTAGGGCGTCCACATGACGAAGCCATGAAAAAACCATGAATCCCCCGATGAAAAACCCCAACATCCTGCAGCGCCTCGCGCTCAACGAAGACCTCAACTTCCTGCTCACCAACCGCGTGCCGCGCGCAGCGCTCACGCGCTTCATGGGCTGGTTCAGCCGCATCCGCCACCCCTGGGTGCGCGGTGCGTCCATGGCGGTCTGGCGCACCTTCACCGACATCGACCTGAGCGAAGCGAAGAAGACCTCGTTCAACAGCCTGCACGATTGTTTTGTGCGCGAACTCAAGCCTGGCGCGCGCCCGCTGGACGCGCGCGAGCACGTGCTGGTGAGTCCGTGCGACGCGATCGTGGGCGCCTGCGGCCGCATTGGCGACGACGCCGCCGCGCAGGTGTTCCAGGCCAAGGGCTTCCCTTACCCACTCACCGACCTGCTGGGCACCGACGCGCGCGGCCTGGCCACCATCAACACGCTGCGCGGCGGCAGTTATGTCACGCTGCGCCTGACCTCCAGCATGTACCACCGCTTCCACGCGCCCGCAGCGCTCACGCTGGACCACGTGACCTACATCAGCGGTGACACCTGGAACGTGAACCCCATCGCGATCCAGCGCATCGAGCGGCTGTTCTGCAAGAACGAGCGCGCCGTGCTGCACACCCGCCTGGCCGATGGCACACCACTGCTGATCGTGCCGGTGGCCGCCATCCTCGTGGCCAGCATGCGGCTGCGCGCGGTGGACGTGGCGCTCAACATCCGCTACCGGGGACCCAACGAACTGCCTTGCCACGCGGCGTACGAGAAAGGCGAAGAGATGGGCTGGTTCGAGCACGGCTCGACCATTCTGGTGTTCGCACCAAAGGGAATTGCGCTGTGTGACGGCGTGATGACAGGCCAACACATTCGCATGGGCGAAGCCTTGTTTGACAACCCCCGGGGGTTGTCACAGAACGGTCATCCGGCTTGCACATCATCGGCACCGTCAACCAACACGAGCACGAGTCCATGACCACCAACACCCCACGCCCCAACGCCCACTTCAACGACGAAGACTCCAACACGAGCAACAACCCCGCCTTCGACAGCGTGCTGAGCGCGCGCCTGAGCCGCCGCAGCCTGCTGGGCGGCGCGGGTGCGGCCGCACTGGGCGGCACGGCCTTGACCGGCTGCGCCACCAGCGGCCCGGTGGCCCCGGTGAACGGCCTGGGCTTCAAGCCCGTGGCCAAGACCATGGCCGACCAGGTGACCGTGCCCGAGGGCTACACCGCCCGCGTCATTTACGCCCTGGGCGACCCGCTGACCGCCAGCACGCCGGCGTACAAGAACGACGGCACCGACGCCGAGTTCGGCAACCGCGCCGGTGACCACCACGACGGCATCGAGTGGTTCGGCCTGGACGCTTCGGGCAAGCCCTCGGACAGCTTCAATTCGCGTGGCCTGCTGGCCATGAACCACGAAGCCACCACCGACGAGAAGCTGAGCTCGTTCTTCATCCACGCCAACGGCGGCACCTCGGTGCTGCCCCGCCCCGCCGCCGAGATCGACAAGGAACTCATGATCCACGGCCTGTCGGTTGTGGAAGTGCAGACCGACGGCAAGGTCTGGGCGAACAAGCCCGCCTCGGCCTTCAACCGCCGCGTGACGACCATGACGCCGGTGACCATCCACGGCCCGGCGCGCGGCAGCGAACACCTGGTGACCAAGTACAGCCCCGACGGCACGCAAGCCCGCGGCACGCTCAACAACTGTGGCACCGGCCGCACGCCCTGGGGCACCTTCATCTCGGGTGAAGAAAACTGGTTCGGCTACTTCTTCCGCGACGCCAAAGACGACGACGCGCGCAAGAAGGACAAACAGGTCCAGGCCCTCAACCGATATGGTCGCAAGGCCGGCGCCGCCAGCCGCCACGGTTGGGAAAGCGGCGGTGCCGCCGACACCTACGCGCGCTGGAACAACAGCGCCGTGGCCGCCAGCGCCAAGGACGACTTCCGCAACGAGATGAACACGTTCGGCTACATCGTCGAACTCGACCCCTACGACAAGACCACCACCCTGCGCAAGCGCACCGCGCTGGGACGCATGGGCCATGAAAACGCCACCTTCGCCCGCGCTGTGGCCGGCCAGCCGGTGGTGGCCTACATGGGCGACGACGCACGCGGCGAGTACATCTACAAGTTCGTCTCCGCCGCGAAGTGGGACCCGGTCGACGCGAACCCTGCCAACCGCCTGGCCGCCGGCGACAAGTACCTCGACAAAGGCACGCTGTTTGCCGCCCGCTTCAAGGGCGACGGCACCGGCGAATGGCTGGAACTGTCGATGGACAACCCGGTGATCGCCGGCAGCTCGTACTTCGAGTTCAAGAGCGAAGCCGACATTGCCGTGTTCACCCGCCTGGCCGCCGACGCGGTGGGCGCCACGCGCATGGACCGGCCCGAGTGGGGCGGTGTGAACCCGAAGAACGGCGAGGTCTACATCACACTGACCAACAACAGTGCGCGCACCGTGGCCACCGTGGACAGCGCCAACCCGCGCGTCTACGCCGACCTGAAGGCCGGCAAGGAGCAGAAGGGCAACGTGCACGGCCACATCGTGCGGATGTCGCAAAAGAACCCGGCGGATGCCGCGTTCCAGTGGGACATCTATCTCTTCGCTTCGGAAGCCGACGCCGACAAGGCCAGCGTGAACCTCTCCAGCCTGACCGACGACAACGACCTGTCCTCACCCGACGGCCTGGTGTTCAGCAAGGCCACCGGCCTGTGCTGGATCCAGACCGACGACGGCGCCTACACCGACAAGACCAACTGCATGCTGCTGGCCGCCCTGCCCGGCCAGCGCGGCGATGGCGGCAGCAAGACGCTGAGCCACGGCGACAAGCAGGTGACGACGCACGTGGGCAAGGCCCAGACGCCCGCCACGCTCAAGCGTTTCCTGGTCGGCCCCAAGGGCGCAGAAATCACCGGCATCACCGAAACGCCGGACGGCCGTGCGATCTTCGTGAACATCCAGCACGCGGGTGAGAACACGAAGATGGCCGATGTGAACGACCCGTCGAAGTTTGAAAGCCGCTGGCCCGCGAACGCGGGTTACGGTGCCGGTCAGCGTCCGCGCTCGGCCACCGTCGTCATCACGAAAAACGATGGCGGTGTAATCGGTACCTGAGCAATCAGACGATCGGGGTGAGCTTGGCCACGCTCAAGGCCAGCCACTTCGTTCCATGGCGGCTGAAGTTCACTTGCGCGCGGGCGTCATCGCCCGCGCCTTCGATGGACAGCACCTTCCCCTCGCCGAACTTGTTGTGAAACACGGCCATGCCGGCCCTGATGTCGGTGCCCCGGTCAGGCTCGGGCGCCTTTTGGCCCAAGCCCTTGGGATCGCCCTTGTCGTTGAAGCCGGGTGACCACGAAGGCTGCAGCGCTGGCGGTGCGCCGAAGTTGCGCCGCCCGTTCTGCCACTGGCCACCACCACCGCCCGCACCACCCGGCGCGCCCCAGGCTGGCTGCTGCGGCGTGAGCCACTTCAGGCAGGCCTCGGGCAGCTCGTCGAAGAAGCGGCTCTTCATGTTGTAGCGCGTCTGGCCGTGCAGCATGCGCGTCTGCGAATGGCTGAGGTACAGGCGCTTGCGGGCGCGTGTGATCGCCACGTACATCAGGCGGCGTTCTTCTTCCAGCCCGTCGCGGTCGCTCATCGAGTTCTCGTGCGGGAACAGGCCCTCTTCCATGCCGGTGATGAACACCACGTCGAATTCGAGCCCCTTGGCGGCGTGCACCGTCATGAGCTGCACCGCGTCCTGCCCGGCCTGCGCCTGGTTGTCGCCCGACTCCAAAGCGGCATGCGTGAGGAAGGCGGCGAGCGGGCTCATGGTTTCACCGGTGTCGGCATCGGGCGCCAAGGGCTCGTCCAGCACCGGCAGCGAAGCGTCCAGCCCCTGGCTGGCCGGGCTCTGCGTCAACGCCGATCCATCTGCCGTGCGCGCCACCGCATCGCGCCCAAAGCCTTCAATGCCCACGAAGCTCTTGGCCGCGCTCACCAGTTCTTCCAGGTTCTCCACCCGGTCCTGCCCTTCGCGCTCGGCGCGGTAGTGCTCCACCAGGCCGCTGTGGTCGAGCACCAGCTCGATGATCTCGGCCAGCGTCATGCCCTCGGAGCGTTCGCGCAGCACATCAAGCTTGGCGACGAACGCGCCAATGGCCACGCCAGCGCGCCCGGTCACCGCGCTCACCGCGTCGTGCAGCGAACAACCCGAGGTGCGCGCCACGTCCTGCAGCTGTTCGATACTGCGCGCCCCAATGCCGCGCGGCGGAAAGTTCACCACGCGCAGAAAGCTGGTGTCGTCGTTGGCGTTCTCCAGCAAGCGCAGATACGCCAGCGCGTGCTTGATCTCGGCGCGCTCGAAAAAGCGCAGGCCGCCGTACACGCGGTAGGGCATGGCGGCGTTGAAGAGCGCGGTTTCCACCACGCGGCTTTGCGCGTTGCTGCGGTAGAGCACGGCCATCTCCACCTTGGGCACGTCTTCGCGCGCCAGCTGTTTCATCTCGTCGACCATCCACTGCGCCTCGGCGAAGTCGCTCGTGGCCTCGTGCACGCGCACCGGCTCTCCTGCACCGGCGTCGGTGCGCAGGTTCTTGCCCAGGCGGATGGTGTTGTGGCTGATCAGCTCGTTGGCCGAGTCGAGGATGTTGCTGCAGCTGCGGTAGTTCTGCTCCAGCTTGATCTGGTGGCGCACGTTGAACTCGCGCACGAAGTCGGCCATGTTGCCCACGCGAGCCCCGCGAAACGCGTAGATGCTCTGGTCGTCGTCGCCCACCGCAAACACCGCGTTGCCGGCGCCCGGCAAACCTTCGATGGGCGGCGCGCTGAACATCTTGATCCAGGCGTACTGCAGGCGGTTGGTGTCCTGGAACTCGTCGATCAGGATGTGGCGAAAGCGCCGCTGGTAGTGCTCGCGCACGGGATCGTTGTCGCGCAGCACCTCGTACGAACGCAGCATGAGTTCACCGAAGTCCACCACGCCTTCGCGCTGGCACTGCTCTTCGTACAGCGCATAGAGCTCGGTCTTCTTGATCGTTTCCGCGTCTCGCGCCACCACATCGCGCGGGCGCTGGCCATCTTCCTTGCAGCCGCTGATGAAGTACTGGATCTGCTTCGGCGGGTAGCGCTCGTCGTCCACGTTGTACTGCTTGCACAGGCGTTTCACCGCCGAGAGCTGGTCTTGCGTGTCCAGAATCTGGAAGGTGGCTGGCAGGCCCGCGAGCTTGTGGTGCGCGCGCAAAAAGCGGTTGCACAGGCCGTGGAAAGTGCCGATCCACATGCCGCGCACGTTCACCGGCAGCATCGCCGAGAGGCGCGTCATCATTTCCTTGGCGGCCTTGTTGGTGAAGGTCACCGCGAGCACACCGCCGGGCGTCACCTGACCGGTCTGCAGCAGCCACGCAATGCGCGTGGTGAGCACCCGCGTCTTGCCCGAACCAGCGCCCGCGAGGATCAGCGCGTGCTCCCCCGGCAGCATGACGGCCGAAGCCTGTTCGGCATTGAGACCCGCAAGCAGCGGGGACGGGGCGACGGATTCTTCAAACAGCATGGCTCGATTGTAGGAAGCGCCCTGTGCTGCGCGCCGTATACGGTCATCCGTATGGCCTCCATACAGTGTGGCGAGGGCGCCAGGATGCCGCGAACCCGCCCAAGGCGCCTAGAATCAGTCACCGGGCCCAAGATTCTTGCGCCCGGTTTTTTGTGCCCGACGCACAAAGCCGGCCAAGCCAAGCGCTCTCCCTGTTCAACAACAGTTTTCTGGAGCCTGGTTCACATGGAAATTTTTGACTACGACAACGTCCTGCTGCTGCCGCGCAAGTGCCGCGTGGAGAGCCGTTCGGAATGCGACGCGGGCGTGGAGCTCGGCGGGCGCAAGTTTCGTCTGCCGGTGGTGCCGGCCAACATGAAGACGGTGGTGGACGAGTCCATCTGCGTCTGGCTGGCCAAGCACGGCTATTTCTACGTGATGCACCGCTTCGACCTGGACAACCTGAAGTTCGTGCGGGACATGCGCGCGCAAGACGTGTATGCCTCGATCTCGCTGGGGGTGAAGGCGCCCGACTACGCCACGGTGGACCAGCTGGTGGCCGAGGGCCTGGCGCCGGAATACATCACGATCGATATCGCGCACGGCCACGCCGACAGCGTGAAGAACATGATCGGCTACCTGAAGGAGAAGCTGCCCTCGTCGTTCGTGATCGCGGGCAACGTGGCCACGCCCGAAGCGGTGATCGACCTGGAGACCTGGGGCGCGGACGCGACCAAGGTGGGCGTGGGCCCTGGCAAGGTGTGCATCACCAAGCTCAAGACCGGTTTCGGCACCGGTGGCTGGCAGCTCAGCGCGCTGAAGTGGTGTGCCCGCGTGGCGACCAAACCCATCATTGCCGACGGCGGTATTCGCAGCCACGGCGACATTGCCAAGAGCGTGCGCTTCGGCGCCAGCATGGTGATGATCGGCTCGCTCTTCGCGGGCCACGAGGAGTCACCGGGCCAGACGGTGGAGGTGGATGGTGTGCTCTACAAGGAGTACTACGGCTCGGCGAGCGACTTCAACAAGGGCGAGTACAAGCACGTGGAGGGCAAGCGCATTCTGGAGCCCATCAAGGGCAAGCTGGCCGACACGCTGGTGGAGATGGAGCAGGACGTGCAGAGCTCGATCAGCTACTCGGGGGGCACCAAGCTGATGGATGTGCGCAAGGTGAACTATGTGATTCTGGGTGGGGACAATGCGGGGGAGCATTTGCTGATGTAGTGCTTCGTCGTTTGGGAGGTTTCGCTCTGCCACCTCGCGGGGCTCGCGGACGCGGTGTGCGCTGCTCC
>JBKBWW010000133.1:0-9378 GCA_046314475.1 Hydrogenophaga sp. | reverse complement strand
GGGCGCGGCGCGGGTGGCAGCGCGCGCGGAATGACCGCCACGGACTCGGTGGGTGTGAGCGCGTCGATCGCATCCTGCAGACCACCCGAGGGCAGGTGCGAGCAGCCGGCGGCCAATGCTGCGGCGGTGAAGGCGAGGGTGGTGACGGCGCGCACGTCAGCGTTTCTCGCGTGCTTCCTTGCGGTACCAGCCATCGCCCGCGCTGGTGGCGCGCAGGATGCGCTGGCGCTCTGCGGCTTCCTGCGGTGTTTCGGCGCGCACCTCGCCGGTGATCTGCTGGTCGTCGCGGCGGAACGGGATCACCTGCACCAGCGGCGTGCCTTTCTCCAGCGTGTAGAGGCCGTCGGCGGCGACGGCAAAAAACGGGAAGTGGATCAGCGAGGTGTACTCGTCGGTGTCGACCACGCCGGCCGCAATCTCCACCACGCCGTTGGGCTGGTTCATGGGCGGGATGAACAGGCAGCTCCAGCCCTTGGGCGTGCGGATGGTCCAGTGGTTGTGGAACTTGTTGGGCGGGCGCGGCTGCATCGGGTGCCCCGCGATCTGGTACGGATGGTGGTTGCTCACCATGGTGCGGTCGAAGTCCCAGCCGGTGTTCACGGTCTGGCCGTTGTCCAGCACCTCGATGCGCACCGTGGCCGCCAGCGGCAAGATCCAGCCGGTCATGAGCGCGTCGAGAAACGGCATGCAGCGTTTGACGGTGAGCGCGTTGTCGGTCGTGGAGAGGCGCTGTTTGTCCACCGGCGCCAGGCGCTTGAACCACTCGGGCAGCGCTTCGCGCGCGGGCACCGGTTCGGCGATCACGCCCAGGTCTTCGGGGGCACACAAAAACTCGATCTTCGGTGGAGGCGCGGTGTCCGGCATGCCGTGGCTTTCGTTGAGGGGGTCAGACGACAACACGCCGGCAGGGGCGCTGCCGGCGTGTGTGGGCAGGATACCGCTTCAGCGGCTGCTGTTGGAGCTGGAATTGGACGAGCTGTTCGACGAACTGTTGGAGCTGCTGTTTGACGAGCGGCGGGTGGGCTGGTCGGGTGCAATGCCCACGGCACGCGCGGCGCGGTTCATGCCGTTCTCCCATCCCTTGAAGAAGCCGTGCACCGGCGTGTCGCCCCGTGGGCTGCCCCGGCTGCTGTTGGAGCTGCTGTTGTTCGACGAGTTGCTGCTGCTGTTGCCCGAGGAGTTGTTGGAGGAGTTCGAAGAAGAGTTCGAGCTGCTGTTGCTGGACGAGTTGTTGGACGAATTGCTCGACGAGTTGGACGACGAGTTCGAACTGCCGTTGGAGCTGCTGTTGCTCGATGAGTTGGAGCTGCTGTTGCCCGCGCTGATTTTCAACGGGTTCACGCTGGCCAGCACGCCTTGTGCGGCCTGGCTCAGCTCCTTGACGAGTGGCAGGCTCTGGGCCTGGGCGCTGTGGCTGCCCACCACGCTGGCCACGGCGGTCACGATGGCACCGATGTTGTGTTTCATGAAAAACCTCTTGTCAGTTCGGGGGTTGAAGAAACCAGGCCAGCAGTCGCTTGCGCGGCCTGAGTCTGATGCGACAACGTTTCCCGAGTGCCGCGTATTCCAACGCGAGAGGTAAGCGGGTGTAAGCGGGCTGCGCGCTGCGTCCTGCTGGCCTCAGAGCGGCACGGTGTAGTTCAGCGTCATGCGCCCGCCGTCCACGGTGACGATCTCGCCCGTGACGTAGCTGGCCGCGTCGCTGGCCAGCCAGGCCACCGCGTCGGCGATCTCGTCGGGCTCGCCCAGGCGCTTCATCGGCGTGCGGCTGAGGATCTTGTTCCTGGCCTCGTCGCTGGTGAGCACGGCGCGTGCCGCGAGTTCGGTGGCGATGGTGCCGGGCGCCACCGCGTTCACGCGGATGCCGTGCTCGGCCAGCGCCAGCGCCATCACGCGGGTGAGCTGGTTGATGCCGCCCTTGCTCACGTTGTAGCTGGCGATGGTTGGGATCGCGAGCACGCCGTTGACCGAGCTCATGTTGACAATGGCGCCATCGCGCCGGGTCGCCATCACGCGGGCCACCGCCTGTCCCATGAGGAAAGAGCCCTTGAGGTTCACGCGCAGCACCTCGTCGAAGTCGTCTTCGGTCACGTCCAGAAAGTCGGCCGCCTTGAAGATGCCGGCGTTGTTCACGAGCACGTCGATGCGCCCGAAAGCGGCCATGGTCTTGGCCACCACGGCGTCCACATCGAGCTTGTCGCCCACGTCGCAGTGCATGTAGGTGGCGCCGAGTTCGCGTGCCAGTGCGCTGCCAGGTGCGTTGGCCACGTCGGCAATGACCACGCGCGCTTCTTCGCGCGCGAAGCGGCGCACGCAGGCTTCGCCGATGCCTTGGGCTCCACCGGTGACGATGACAACGCGGCCCTGGTGGCCGAAGTGGATGGACGAGGGGGTGGCGGGTGTGTTCATGTGGTCATGGTAAATCGGCAATTCGCCGTGGCCTCATCAGCTGCTGCAGGTCGCCATCGCGCTGTCCACCCGGGCGCGGGTCTGGGTGATCAGGTAGTCCAGAAACACCTCGGTGCGCCGCGGCATGAACTTGCGGCTGGGCAGCGCGGCGTACATGGTGAGGCGGTCAGTGATCCAGGGGTTGAGCACACGCACCAGGTCGCCGTTCTGGATCAGCGGTGCGGCGAGTTCGATGGTGGTGGCGGTGATGCCGGCACCGTCGAGCGCGGCGTGCATCAGTGTGTCGGTGTGGTTGGCCCACAGCACGGGTTGCACCTCGATGTCCACAAAACGTGTGTCGTCCGTTTCGTGGAGCAGGCGCCAGCCGCGGGTGCGCCCGGCCGCGGGCTTGAAGCGCAGGCAGTCGTGTTGCGCCAGGTCTTCGGGGCGCGCGGGCGTGCCCCTGCGGCGCAGGTACTCGGGCGAAGCCAGCAGCACCGTCACGCTGGAGATCACCTTGCGCGCAATCACGTTGGCGTCGAACGAGGCCTGGGTGCCCATCAGCGTGATGTCGTAGTCCTCGATGGGTGGCTCGCGGTGCGAATCCACCTCGATGTCGAGCAGGATCTTCGGGTAGGCCTGCCGGAAGCCACTGACCAGCGGCGCGAGCACATGCGTGGCCAGCACCGGCGGGGCGAGCAGGCGCAGCACGCCCGCGAGGTCGCTGGTTTGCGAGCTCACCAGCGCATGGGCTTCGTCCAGGTCTTGCAGGATCAGGCGCACCCGCTCCAGGTAACTCTCGCCCGCGTCGGTGAGCGATACGCGCCGGGTCGTGCGGTGCAAGAGGCGCGTGCCCAGGTGGTCTTCCAGGTCGGCCACCAGCCGCGTGACCACGGCTGGCGACATGTCCATCGCCCGACCCGCGGCCGCAAAGCCGCCCTCGTCGATCACTTTTTGAAAGACGCGCATCGAGGCCAGTCGGTCCATGAAGAGGCTCCTTGAAAGGGTTTTCCCGAATTGGAAAGCGCCTATTGTTGCTGAAATAGAAACACAACAACGTCGTCGGTGCTGTTTTTCATCAGGATCAGAAACTTTACAGTTCAACCCATCGATGCATGCAAACCCTCCGCAGAGGCATCGAAGCCGGCCAGACCGCACAACGGACCGACCGGCATGTTCAACCCTCCTCAAGGAAACTGTCATGAAAACCCGTCTGTCTGTTGTTGCCATCGCTCTCTCCACCCTCGTTGCCGGCCACGCCCTGGCCGCCGATCCTTCGGTCGCGAAAACCCGCGAACAAGTTCGCGCCGAACTCGTTGAAGCCCAGCGCACCGGCGACCTGATCGCCGACGGCGAAACCGGCCTGCGTTTCAACCAGCTGTACCCCAACCTTTACCCCCAGGCCACCGTGGCTGCTGTGGGCAAGACCCGCGCTGAAGTGAAGGCCGAACTGGCCGAAGCCCAGCGCAATGGCGACCTGATCGCCGACGGCGAAACCGGTCAGCGCTTGAACCAGCTGTACCCCGAGCAATACGCAGCCACCCGCACCTCGGCACCCGCCGTCGAAGTGGTTGCGCAAGGCAAGACCCGCGCCGAAGTGAAAGCCGAACTGGCCGAAGCCCAGCGCAACGGCGACCTGATCGCCGACGGCGAGACCGGTCAGCGTTTCAACCAGCTGTACCCCAACCGCTACCCACAGCCGGTCGTTGCCCAGGGCAAGTCGCGTGAAGACGTGCGTGCCGAACTGGTGAACGCGAGCTCCGTCCGCGCCAACTGATCTTGTTGGTGAGCATCGCCGCCGGCCCATGAGGCTGGTGGCGCCAGCGCCCGGTGTCCTTCACAGGACCCCGGGCGTTTTGCCTTGTGCAGCCAGCGGTCTGGTACAACCGGGCTCCCTTTTTCAGGAGCCTTTCATGATCCCGTTCCACAAGGTCGTTCTGTTCACCGACACCGATGGCCGCGCCCGGTTCCGCGAAGAGACCATTGACCTCGACCAGGGAACGCCAGCAGCGCGCCTGTCGCCGATCCTGCCCGCCAGTGGATTGCAGTTGCGCCAAAGTCCCGTGGGTTTTCGCAGCCAGTTCCACTGCACCGATGCACCGCAGTGGCTCTTTGTGCTGAGCGGGCAGATGGAGATCGGTTTGCAGGACGGCAGCTCGCGCACCTTCGGCCCGGGCGATCATTTTTATTCCGCCGACACCTTGCCGGCGGGTGCCACGTTCAACGCAGCGGTGCACGGCCACTGGAGCCGGCAGGTGGGCGACGAGCCGCTGGTAACCGCGTTCGTCAAGGTCTGAGGTTCACACCACGTCGGGCAGGCGCAGCCGGAGCAGTGCGCGCACGAAGCCGTGGTCGCTGCGGCTGCGGTCACGGCCTTCAAACAGGTGGTCGTTGAACACCTCCACGCGGCGCACATCGCCGATGGCGCCGCGGCCACCGGCCACAAACTCCTCGCTTACCAGCACCTGGTCGAGCACCTCCGGGTAGCCCTGGTGGATGTGTGAATAGGCGACGTCGCGGCGCAGCGCGGCCTCGCCCTGCACATCCCAGGCGCTGAACAGCGCGTTGTCGCGCGCGCCCTTGTCGTAGGCCACCTGCGAGGTGGCGGCGATCAATTGCGTGGTCACGCTGTGTGGGCCGTCGTTGAGGTCGCCCATGAGCACCAGCGGCAGGCGCGTGCGGTGCAGCAGCTCCACCACCTTCAGGCGCAGCGCGAGCGCTTCGCCGGCTCGCATGATCAGCGACCGCAGGGAGCCCAGCGCCTGCACCGCAGGGTCGTCGGTGTCCTCGATGGTCTTGCCGCTGGCATCTTCGAGGTACTTGGGCCGTTTGCTTTTCAGGTGGGCCGTGATCACACACACCGGCTGGCCGTGCTTCATGCGCAGCGTGGCCACCAGGGGCGGGCGCTCGAATCGCGTGTGTGCGCCGAGGCCGGGCACCTGCACCACGGCCGCAGCGGGAAAGTTGACGATGGACTCGACCGACTCCAGCTTCAAGCGGGTGACGATGCCCACGCGCGGGGTGCCCTGCGCACCAATCTGTCCCGGGCCGTTCTCGGCGCCGGGCACCACCACCGAGCTGTACTGCAGGCCGCTGCGCGCCACAGCCGCTCGCAAGGCGAGCTCGTCCCACACCTCCTGCACCGCGATCACGTCGGCGTTGAGCGCCTTGAAACGGTTGCCCAGCCAGTCCACCTTGCGATCGAACTCGGTGTTGGTGTACGGGTCTTGCCCGTCGTAGAAGTGGCGGCCCGGTTGTGCCAGGTTGAGCACGTTGCAGGTGGCCACCATGAGCGTGGCCCAACGTGGCGACGCCCCGTTGCCGATGAAGGCAGACGGGGCGTCGGGGATGGGGAGCGTGCGGTCGTTTTGCATGACCGCACTGTAGTTCAGCGACCCGTTCAGCGAATCCGGCCGTAGTTCGTGCGCAGCGGATCGGCGTTGCCACCACCGCCGCCTCCGCCGCCACCACCGCGTGGACCACCTCGGCCGCCGCCACCACCGCCACCACCGCCACCACCCTTGCCACCGCGGTTGCCGGTGCGCATGGCGTCGATGCTCGTGCGCAGCGGATCGGGCTGGCCGCCCGGGTTGGCGGCGCGTGGGCGCGGTTCCTTGATGCGCAGGCTGCCCAGGTGGGCGTTCGGGCCGGGCTGGCGTTCGGCGCCGGGTTCGCGGTCTTCACGCGGGCCACGGTCTTCGCGCGGTGCGCGGTCCATGCGGTCGCCGCGATCGGCTTGCTGGCGCGGCGGGCGTGGACCCTGGCCACCACCGTTGCGTGGGCCGTTGTTGCTGCGTGGCTGGCCGTTGCCGCCACCACCGTTGGCACGTTGACCACCACCGTTGCCACCGCCACCACGGCGGCCTTCGCCGCGTGGGCCGTCGATCTGGGCGCCGTCACCGGCCGGGCGTTGGCGCTGGCCACCACCACCGCCGTTGCCGCGGGCCTGCTGCGGCTCACCGGCTTTTTTCTCGCGCACGCGCTGCATCATTTCCGTGCGCGCGGCCTTGGCGGCTGCGGCCATCACGTCGCGGCTCGGCGGCTTGCCGGCACCGCCCCAGATGGTCTGGCGGCCCATGGCGATGGGCTCGGCCTTCTCACCCGGCTCGGGCATGAACTCCGGGAACATCTGCACCGGAATGCGCTGCTTGGTGAAGCGCTCGATCTCCATCATGAAACCTTCTTCGTCCAGGCTCACGAGGTTGACCGCGGCACCGTCGTTGCCCGCGCGGCCGGTGCGGCCGATGCGGTGCACGTAGTCTTCGCTGACGTTCGGGATTTCGTAGTTCACCACGTGCGGCAGCTCGTCGATATCGATGCCGCGCGCTGCGATGTCGGTGGCCACCAGGGCGCGGATGTCGCCGCTCTTGAAGCCGGCCAGCGCCTGGGTGCGGGCACCCTGGCTCTTGTTGCCGTGCAGGGCCATCGCCTGGATGCCGTTTTTCGTGAGGAACTCGGCCACGTTGTTCGCGCCGAACTTGGTGCGGGTGAACACCAGCACCTGACTCCAGTTGTGCTGGTTGATGATGTGCACCAGCAGGGCTTTCTTCTTGCCACGGCCCACCGGGTGAATCACCTGGGTGATGCGCTGCACCGTGGTGTTGCGTGGGGTCACCTGGATGTGCAGCGGGTCCTTGAGCAGGTTGCTCGCGAGGTCGCGGATCTCGTCGCTGAAGGTGGCGGAGAACAGCAGGCTCTGCTTTTCTTTGGGCACCAGCGCCAGGATCTTCTTCACGTCGTGGATGAAGCCCATGTCGAGCATGCGGTCGGCCTCATCCAGCACCAGCATCTGCACGCCGGACAGGTCCAGAAAACCTTGTTGCTGCAGGTCGAGCAGGCGGCCGGGGGTGGCCACGAGCACGTCGACGCCACGTTTCATGGCGTTGATCTGCGGGTTCATGCCCACGCCGCCGAAGACAACCGTGGAGGTCAGCGTGAGGTGTTTGCCGTAGGTGCGCACCGACTCTTCAACCTGCGCGGCGAGTTCGCGGGTGGGCGTGAGCACCAGCGCGCGGATCGCCACGCCGCCGAAGCGGTTCTTGGCGCGTTCGCCATCGGCGAGGCGTTGCAGCAGGGGCAGGGTGAAGGCAGCGGTTTTGCCGGTGCCCGTCTGGGCGCCACCGAGCAGGTCGCGCCCGGCCAGCACGGCGGGAATCGCCTCGGCCTGGATGGGGGTGGGTGTTTCGTAGCCATGCTCACGCACGGCTTGCACGATGGCCGGGGCCAGATTCAGATCGTCAAAGGTCATTTTTTTGGAGGCGCCCGTCCAGGGCGCTGGGGGCATCGGCCACTCCGTGAACCGCTTTGTTGTTGGAAGCGGGACCCGGCCAGTCTGGGGCAGATGGATTCAGGGGTTTGGTGTCGGCCAGTGGTTGGCGAGCACCCCAGCGAAAGGCTGGTGTTGAGCCAACTGAAGTGCCCAACGAGCCGTATTGTCGCATGCTGGGATAATTGGCGGTTTCGCGCCGGCCCTCGGCGCAGATTTCCCAGGCACACAGCAATGGCTCAATACGTCTTTTCCATGAACAAGGTCGGCAAAATCGTGCCGCCCAAGCGTCAGATCCTCAAGGACATTTCGCTCTCCTTCTTCCCCGGCGCCAAGATCGGCGTGCTCGGCACCAACGGCTCGGGCAAGTCCACGCTGCTGAAGATCATGGCCGGCATCGACAAGGAAATCGAAGGCGAAGCCATTCCCATGCCGGGCATCCGCATCGGGTATTTGCCGCAGGAGCCACAGCTCGACCCCGAGCAAAGCGTGCGTGAAGCGGTGGAAAACAGCATGAGCGGCGTGCGCGCTGCGCAGAAACGCCTGGAAGAGGTGTACGCCGCCTATGCCGAGGAAGACGCCGACTTCGACGCGCTGGCCGCCGAACAGGCCCAGCTCGAAGCCGTCATCTCCACCTCGGGCACCGATGGTGAACACCAGCTGGAAATCGCGGCCGACGCGCTGCGCCTGCCCCCATGGGACGCCAAGGTCGGCGTGCTCTCGGGTGGTGAAAAACGCCGCGTGGCGCTGTGCTGCATGTTGCTGTCCAAACCCGACATGCTGCTGCTCGACGAACCCACCAACCACCTGGACGCCGAATCGGTGGACTGGCTTGAACAGTTCCTCAAGCGCTTCCCGGGCACCGTGGTCGCCATCACCCACGATCGCTATTTCCTGGACAACGCGGCCGAGTGGATTCTCGAACTCGACCGTGGCCACGGCATTCCGTACAAAGGCAACTACTCCACCTGGCTGGAGCAGAAGGAAGCCCGCCTGGAGCAGGAGCAGCGCACCGAAGACGCACGCACCAAGGCCATGAAGAAAGAACTGGAGTGGGTGCGCCAGAACCCCAAGGGTCGCCAGGCCAAGAGCAAGGCGCGTCTGGCGCGCTTTGAAGAGCTGAGCGATGTCGACTACCAGAAGCGCAACGAGACCAACGAGATCTTCATTCCCGTGGCCGAGCGCCTGGGCAACGAAGTGTTCGAGTTCAAGAATGTCAGCAAGAGCTTCGGTGACCGCCTTCTCATCGACAACCTGAGCTTCCAGATCCCGGCGGGTGCCATCGTCGGCATCATCGGCCCCAACGGTGCCGGCAAGTCCACGCTGTTCAAGCTGATCTCCGGCAAGGAGCAGCCCGACAGCGGTGAAGTGAAGATCGGCCAGACTGTACGCATGGCCGTGGTGGACCAGAGCCGCGACGACCTGCAGAACGAGAAGACGGTGTGGGAAGACGTCTCGGGCGGCCTGGACATGATCACCGTGGGCAAGTTCCAGATGCCCAGCCGCGCTTACTGCGGCCGTTTCAACTTCTCCGGTGGCGACCAGCAAAAGCGCGTGGGCAGCCTCTCGGGCGGTGAACGTGGTCGCCTGCACCTGGCCAAGACCCTGGCCGAAGGCGGCAACGTGCTGCTGCTGGACGAACCTTCGAACGACCTGGACGTGGAAACCCTGCGTGCGCTCGAAGACGCCTTGCTCGAATTCGCCGGTTGCGCGCTGGTCATCAG
>JBKBWW010000132.1:0-9393 GCA_046314475.1 Hydrogenophaga sp. | reverse complement strand
AAAGCAGCTCGCTGACCAGCGCGATCCAGTACGCGGCGCCGGTGGCGATGTTGTGGTCGTTGAAGTCGTAGGCGGGGTTGTGCACCATGCAGGCGCCGGGCTCCTGGCCGGCGCCGTTGCCGATGAACAAATAACTGCCCGGCACGCGTTCGAGCATGAAAGCGAAGTCTTCGCTGCCGGTGAGCATGGGACCCTGGGCCACCACCTGCTCGGGCGGGAAATGCGCCTGCGCCACGGCGATTGCGCGCTCGGTCTGCCGCGCATCGTTGACCAGCACCGCGTAGCCGGGACGCCAGTCCAGCTCTGCGCGCACACCGAAGCTCTCGGCCTGCAGGCGCACCAGGTCGCGGATGCGTTGTTCAACGCTGCGACGCACCTGCGGGTCCAAGGCGCGCACGCTCAGCTCCAGCCGTGCCGAGGCGGGAATCACGTTGTTGGCCTGGCCCGCGTGCACGGCGCCCACGGTGACCACGGCCGGCTGCATCGGGTCCACATGGCGCGAGACGACGGTCTGCAATGCCATGACGATGGAGGCCGCCGCGACCACCACGTCGGTGGCCTTGTGGGGCATGGCGCCGTGGCCACCCACGCCGTGCAGCGTGACCGTGGCGTAGTCTGAAGATGCCATGGTCGCGCCGCTGCGAAACACCAGCTGGCCCTGCGCGAAGCCGGGCATGTTGTGCATGGCAAAGATGGCGTCGCAGGGAAAGCGCTCGAACAGGCCGTCCTCCATCATCTTCAGGGCGCCGCCACCGCCTTCTTCGGCGGGCTGGAAGATCAGGTTGAGCGTGCCGTCGAACGTGCCCTGTGTGGCCAGGTGCTGCGCCGCCGCCAGCAACATGGCGGTGTGGCCGTCGTGGCCGCAGGCGTGCATCACGCCGTGGTGGCAACTGGTCCAGTCCGTGCCGCTGTCTTCGACGATGGGCAGCGCGTCCATGTCGGCGCGCAGGCCGATCGAGCGCTGCGAGCTGCCGCGCCGCAGTTGCCCCACCACCCCGGTGCCGCCCAGGCCGGTGGTCACCGCATATCCCCAGGCCTGCAGCTTCTGCGCCACGAGCGCGCTGGTGCGGTGTTCGTCGAAGGCCAGTTCGGGGTGGCGGTGGATGTCGCGCCGCAGTGCGACGAACTCCTGAATCGCGAAATCGCTGAGACGTTCCAAGGCGGTTGCTCCGGCTGGGGGTCGTGCGAAGCGGCATTCCATGCTGCAGGCGACCGGGTTTCATGAACTTTGCTGCATGCTAGAAACCGGAGGGCTTAAAGTCCAATGCATTGAAGATCAATGACCAATAACTTCCACTGAGGACTCGAGATGACGCTGGTGCAACTGAGGCACTTCGTGGTGTTGGCCGACGTGGGCTCGTTCGTGCAAGCCTCGGCGGTCCTGTTTCTGACCCAACCCGCACTCACCCGCAGCATTCATGCGCTGGAGGAGGAGCTGGGCGGCGCCTTGTTCGACCGCCTGGGCCGGCGCATTTCACTCACCCCGTTTGGCGACGAGGTGCTGGCGCGCGCAAGGCGGCTGGTGAGCGACGCGGAGGCACTCAAGCAGGCCGGCCAGGCGTTGCACGCGGGGCTCATCGGCCAACTGCGCGTGGGCCTGAGTTCGGCGCCGGGCGCGCTGCTGAGCACACCCCTGATGCTGCACATGGCCGAGCACCACCCCCGGTTGCAGATTCACATTTCGCGCGGCAACACCGCCGTGCTGCTCCATGCATTGCGCGAGCAGCACCTGGACGCGGCCATCGTCGACATCCGCGACATGCGTCCTTCGGCCGAACTGACGGTGTCACTGGCCTTTGAGCTCAACGCGGGTTTTCTGGTGCGCCCAGACCATCCGCTGGCGCAACGCGGCGGCTCCGTCAGCATCGAGGAGGTCATGGCCTACCCGGTGGCATCCACCCCTCTGAGCGACGAGGTCGCCCGCATCCTGATTGCCCACTACGGTCCGCAAGCCAACCCGGACGACATGGTCACCCTGCGCTGCGACGAGACCATGAGCATCGTCGACGTGGCGCGACGCAGCAACGCCATCGTGCTCACCGTCAACGCAGCGGCGGTCGATCTGATCCGGCTGGATGTGTCACCCCGTCTCGGAGCCACGGCGCGCTTCGGGCTGGTCACTTTGGCCAAACGCGAGGAGGCACCGGCGGTTCGCATACTGCGTGAGCAACTGCCGAACTGGACCGACGCGCTGACCCGCACGCCGTGACCCAACTCGAAACCAAAGCATCGCCGGCAACCACCACCGGCTGATTTTTTTGCCGCAACGAAAGAGCGTGGGTCTGCGACGCTTTGTGAGTTGCAAGTGAACAACCTGCACAAGGTGGCGCTTGCTGTGAATGGGGGCCAGGCATGTTCGGTCTGGCGCTGACCGACAGCACTTGTACGAGCCCCTGCCATCCCCAGCCCGTACGCTGCCGGACAACGCCACGGCGCGGTTTGATGCCGAGCGCAACGCCATCCGTGTGGCCCTGGAGCCCGCTGCGACGCCGTTCCAGCCATCGTCCTTGTTCAAGGCCATTGCCGAGCGCCAGTGCACCCGGGGCGACTACGACGGAAAGCCGCTGTCCCGCGACGAGCTTCGCGTGCTGGAGCGGGCCGGCACGTCCAGCGGCGTTCGCATGCTGCTGCTGATCGACCGCCCGGCGGTGGAGCGCGTGCTGGATTGGGTGGTGCAGGGCAACACGGCGCAAATGGCGGACCTCGCGTTCATGAATGAACTCAAAACCTGGATCCGCTTCAACGGTACGGCGGCGGCACGTACCCGCGACGGACTGTTCAGCGCTGCCTCGGGCAGTCCGTCAATCCCGTCCTGGTTGGGGGACATGGCCTTCACGTGGTTGCTCACGCCCGGCAGCGAGAACGACAAGTACACACGTCAAATACGAAGCTCGGCGGGCATCGCGGTGTTTGTCGGGGAGGCCGCTGACAAGGCGCACTGG
The DNA here is from genome assembly GCA_046314475.1 of Hydrogenophaga sp. GTDB lineage: Bacteria > Pseudomonadota > Gammaproteobacteria > Burkholderiales > Burkholderiaceae_C > Hydrogenophaga. The sequence goes on along the minus strand of JBKBWW010000132.1, from coordinate 6,451 downwards.
GTTGACGTCGGCCGCAGCTACGAGCGCTTTGCGCTGCAGGCCACAGCCCTTGGCATTCGCAACGCCTTCGTGAACCAGCCGGTGGAGGTGCCATCGGTTCGGAGTCCGTTCGCGGCGGCCCTGGGCCTGACGGGCCAGCGCCCGGACCTGGTGGTGCGCTTCGGCAGAGGCCCCACCCTGCCACGCTCGCTTCGCCGGCCGGTGCAGGCCGTGCTGGTTTGAATCGGAGTGCTCATGACCACTGGTGTTTTCATGACATGGCCGATGTGGCTGGCAGTGGGCGCTGCCGTGTTGCTGATCGCATTTCTGGCGCTGCGGGCGATCGGCGCCATGCGCTGGGCTAGCTTGATGCGCGCCCACACCAGTCAGATCGATGCTGCCAACTTGGTACACCAAGGTCAGGTCCCATTCCCAGGTCACTTCAAGCTCAGCGAACTCGATGGCTTGCCGTCTCCCGTGCAGCGGTACTTTTGCGCCGTGCTCAAGGACGCTCAGCCCATCATCGCGGCGACCACGATCGAGATGGCCGGCACCATGAACTTGTCGGCGACCGGGGATCAGTGGAAACCGTTCACCTCCCGACAGCGCGTGACCACCCATCGACCAGGGTTCTTGTGGGATGCGTCGGTGGACCTGTTCCCCGGTTTTTCTGTGCGCGTGGAAGACAGTTACATCAAAGGGCAGGGGCGTCTCCTGGCCCGGCTGCTGGGACTCTTCACGGTGGCTGAAGTCCACGGCGGCGGTGAGATCGCACGGGGCGAACTCATGCGCTTCTTTGCGGAAGCCGCTTGGTATCCCACCGCGTTGTTGCCCAGCCAGGGCGTGCGGTGGACGGCGGTTGATGCGAGCTCGGCACTGGCCACCCTGACGGACGGCCCTGTTTCCCTGACCTTGCTTTTCCGGTTCGACGCTGCTGGTCTGATCTCGTCGGTGCACGCCGAGTCGCGCGGCGCTGGTGCGGGTGCGGACATGGTCATGCTGCCCTGGGATTGCGCCTTGTCCAACTACCAGTGGCACAACGGCATGCAGCTGCCCTGTACCGGGGAAGCCGCCTGGATCAGGCCAGAGGGGCGCAGGGCCTATTTCGTCGGACACCTGATACAGGTGAGCCATGAGTTCACGCACTGAAGACCATTCAACAGGACTCCCATGCACCGAGCCAAGCCCCAAGACCCTCGCCCGACCGAACGCCACCTGGGTGGCCGAAGTGGCTGGCTGCGCGCAGCCGTGCTTGGTGCCAACGACGGCATCGTGTCCACCGCCAGTCTGGTGCTGGGGGTGCCCACGTAGGCGATCGGTCGGGTGATGCGAGCGCACTGCGTTTCGGTGTCCATGGTGTTGTTTCAACCGGACGCTTCAATTGACCAGGGGCATCTGGTCGACGACCTGGTGCACACCGGCACATCTCCACGCCGAGCGCGTGACGAGGTCTCGCTCGGCCCAGCTGTGCACCTTGCCTGTCAGCGTCACGTTGGCACCCTGGACTTCCACGGTGATGGCCTCGCTGTCCGACGCTGCGGTTCGCTTGAGGGCCGCTTCGATGTCCGCTTTGACAACGGCGGACGAGGGGAGCGGCTTGATGCCGATCTGGTTGCTGACGCCTGTGACGCCAGGCAAATAACGAACGGCTTCGGCCGCAGCCTGCCGCTGGTACTGCCATTCAACGTCTCCAGAGAGCACCAGCCAACCGCTTTCGACCATCACCTTCACCGCACCCTGCGGCACAGACATGGACCAGCGCATCGCGTTCTGCGCAGACAGGGCAATGTCGGCATCGGTGCGTGTCCCGAACTCGGACAGCTTGACCTTCAGGTTCACCGCCAGCGCCTTCACGCCGGCAACGCGCAGAACGACGTGTTCGGCGCTCCACTTTTCCGGGTAGCTGCTCACCTCGCCCGCCAGCGTCACCACACCGTCCTGGACCTCGACGCCGATCTGCGCGGCATGAATGGAAGGCTCCCATTTCAGTTCGTCCATCACGTCTTGCTGCACCTGTTCGTCCGACTTCATGATCTTCACTCCGGTTGGTTGAGGAGGGTGCAGGTTGATCGTCTTTCATGGCGAGGTCTGTCCGCCAGCGGACCGGCTTTTCGCCTGCAGCACAGGCGGTACGGTTGCGAACAGACCTTGCCGGGGGATGCTCCTACAACGGGGCCGAGTGGCATTCGCCATCCTTGCCTCAGGGCATCAACCTTCGAGAAACCGAACCATGAAAAACAACCTCTGCCGCCTGAATCTGATTTCCCTGACCCTGGCCGGTGTGCTGTGCAGCGTGGGCCCCGCCACGGCGCAAGTGGCCGGCGGCACGACCACCGTAGGTGTCAGCGTGGTGGAGTCGACGCAGATCGCCATGGGTTGGAGCGTCAAGAAGTCCCTGATGGGCAAGACGGTCTACAACGAGGCGAACCAGAAAGTCGGCAAGGTGGACGACCTGATCATCTCGCCCGACAAAAGCGTGTCGTACGTCATCGTCGGCGCAGGGGGGTTCATCGGCATGGGGCGCCACGACGTGGCGATCCCCATCTCGCAGATCGAGGACCGCAGCGGCAAACTCGTGATGCCCGGCGCGACCAAGGACACGATCAAGTCCATGCCGGCGTTCGAGTACGTGAGCGACACAGCCCGGCGCGACCAGTTGGTGGCCACGGCGGAGAAAGACATCGCCAAGGGCAAAGCCAAGCTGGTCGATCTCGAGAAGAAAGCGGGTGCGGCAGCGACCGATGCCAAGGCCCGGATCGATCTGGAGATCGCCGCGATCCAGGTGGACGTGAAGTCCGCCGAGACCAAGCTCACGGAGATGAAGCAAGCCACCGCGGTGCGCTGGAAGGAATTCGAAGCCGGGGTGAGCGCAGCCACGGCGCGCCTGCGCAAGACGATTGAGACATCGAAGGGCTGATGGTTCAGACCAACCGACACAACGATCAACCTATCTCTTCCGTGAACATCCCCCTGGTTGAGGAGCCTGTCGGTGCGACTGTGGGCCTGGACTTCATTGAAGAGGCGGGCAAGTTCCTGCAACCTGGCAAGACCGCCCTGGCGGCCGAGATCGAGGAAGAGTGGGTCACTCCGGTGGATGCCGCGCTGGAGGCGGCCGGAGGGCGCATCTTTCGCCGCCATCGATCGGAGCTGGCGCAGGCCTGGCTGGAGCGCGATGTCGCGGCGTTTCAGTCAGAGATCGGCGCACTGGAGTCGGAAGCTTCGATCGCCACGGGTGAAGCCAAGGTGAGGCTGCAGACCAAACTGGCCGCCGCGAAAATCCAGCTCGACGGTGCGGTGCACCGGGCGGGGCAGTGGGTCGAGACGCTCAAGCGCGAGGTCGATACCAGGGCGGCGGCGCTCAAGCGCCAATGGTCGCGCTCCGAGGACAGTGCCAAGCGCCGGATTGAAGAACGCGCGCAGCGCGTGAAGGACGGGTGCCACGCCCGCGGGGCCAAGTTGTCCCAGGCCTGGGGCCTCATGAAGGAAGCCGTGGCGGTTTGAAAAAACCTCGCACAGTTTTGCTCCACCCAACGTGTGGATCAAGCCCCGGTTGATGTAAATCAAGCAAGTGGTGTTCAGTGGTTCTGAAGAGCGCGCTATGTTCGCTTGCAGACATGGGGTTTACCCAATGAGGAGTACGGTCGAACCCATCGGATATCCATCCGGTCCAGGCGGCACAGCCCCAAAGGAACACCATGAGCTTCGATGCAGCACCCACAGACAAGGTCCGCGTGCCACAAGGGACACAGAGCGGCCAGGTGATCACGGTAAGAGGCCGCGGACTGCCCACCAAAACGCCCGGCGATTTGGACCTGAACGTGGTCGTGATTCTTCCGAGCGCCCATGACGCACACGCAAGGCAGCTCTACGAACAAATGGCCATGGCCTTGCCCGATTTCGACGCGCGAAAAGTCGATACCGCTGAGCAAGAGCACCCCGTGAAGCAAGGCACACCATGAAAGTTGAAGGAATCCAGGTCCTGGCTGCGCTGGACGAGACTTGGCTGAACTTGACCGACTTGTGTCATTTGGCAGGCGTCACCGAGGTCTGGGTACGAGATCGGATGAGCGACGGATTGCTCGTTGAAAACACCACCATTGCTGTAGATGCGTTCCATTTCAGCGCGAGCGATCTGGGGCGTGCAAAGCGCATGGCACAGCTCGAGCAAAATTTTGACGCCGTGCCCGAGCTGGCTGCACTTGTGGTCGATTTGGAGCTGGAGTTGGCCGCACTGCGTGCAAGGCTGTGGAACCTTAAAAAATAAGCTTGCTCACCACGGCATGCAAATCACTGTCATGGCGTTAGGTGGCGGATAAGTGTGCGCATGGTGCGATTCCTTGTTCGCAGGCTGAACTTTGGCCTCAACGCAGCGGGAAAATACCCAGCCCGTTTTCTCTCGAGTGCGCTTCTGTTACCTCAGGCGCTTGGGTACGTTGAAGCACAGACCAGCCGGCGGCATGCGGCCACATCACAGTGCTGGACTGCGCATAACTGGAACTTCGGGCTTGCGAATGCTGCCGGGTCGTTGAGCTTGAGTACGACCGCTTGCTAACCGATCCAAAAGCGATCTGAACTCTTGGAGCCCTCCGCCGTTGTTGACGGGAAAAACTTGGTTGATCGGGTTTGCCAGGGTGACCGTTCTCTGCCCTCCCAAATTCAAACTGCTTTGGGAAAAAGCAGAAGACGGTCGTACTCGTTCTTCACCGCTTGATAGCACTCGCAGCTGCGACGCTCCAACCCCAGGCGGTCAAGCATTGAAATGCGGCCACGTCCGTAGCGGATCAGGCCGCTGATCTGCAGCTCCAGTGCTGCTTCCATGACTTCTTCGCCTGACACGCACAGCATGTGGGTCATCAGCTCCAGCGTCATGACTACTTCGTCTCCGGGCATTCGATCCAGGATGAGCAGCAGCCAGCGGCAGAGCTGCTGGTCCAGGGAGTGATGGCGGGTGCACGCAGCTGTCTGGCTCATTTGCGTAATGAGCGCTTGCGTGTAGCGCAGCATGAGGTGCATCACGGGTACCGAGCGGTCAAGCTCTGCTTTTATGACTCCAGCAGGCATACGGTATGCCATGCCCGCACTCTGCACCACAGCACGGTTGGGTGAATTTCTGCTGCCCATGAAAATGGACACACCGACCGCACCTTCAGGACCCACCACGGCAATCTGCCCCGGCAATCCGTCTGCGCTCACGTTGAGCAGTGAAATGATGGCGTTGGTTGGAAAATACACGAAGTGCAGCTGCGAACCGGCCTCATGAAGCGTCTTCTCCAGAGGAAGATCGACCCATTGGAGCAGTGGTTGCCACCGCTCCCATTCCGCATCCGGTAGCAAGGCGAGCAGTCGGTTCGTGCGGGGTTTTTCAGGATCTATCAACTCACTTACCTCGGTCGGGGCTGCCTTGACGAAAACCTCCAGAACGTGCTTCACGTGAAGGGTGCAATGGTGCCTTGATAATCGGGTATGAGCGAACACGCAAACCAAGGATCTGCTGCAGGCGTAACAAATGCAGTTCGTGCTGTGGGATTGGGTGCCTCAGCCGGTGGCTTGGTCGTGCTCGAGCAATTTCTGTCTCACGTACCCCCTTTGAGCGGTCTGGCTTACGTTGTTGTCCAGCATCTGGACCCCACACAGAAGGCGATGCTGGTTGAACTTTTGCAACGCGCCACAGACATGCCGGTGCTTGAGGCGACTGACTCGATGCGCATTGAGCCGGACGTGGTCTACGTCATTCCCCCCAACAAGGAGATGACCCTGGCCGGTGGGCTGTTGCACTTGGCCGAGCCCGCTCAGCGCAGGGGCATGCGACTGCCCATCGATCTGTTTTTTTCATCGCTGGCGCGTGACCAAGGCGATCGATCGATTGGCGTGGTCCTGTCCGGTATGGGGTCGGACGGCGCGTTGGGTTTGCAGGCGATCAAATCGCAAGGTGGTCTGACACTTGCCCAGTCACCTGAATCTGCGCAGTTCGACTCCATGCCCAAGAGCGCCATCGCCGCAGGCTGCGTCGACATCACTGGTCCGGCCTCCGAGTTGCCCGATCGTATCCATCGCTTCATCGATTCAAAGCACAGCGCGTCCCCATTGCAGACCGACGAAGCCGAGGGCAGTCAACAGGCCATTGGGTCGATCCTGCGTTTGCTGAAAGAACACAGCAAGCACGACCTCTCGGACTACAAGCCCAGTACCTTGCGCCGGCGCATCCAAAGACGCTTGGGCGTACACGGTTTGACGACTTACGAAGCCTATGAACAATTCGCCCGAGACAACCCGCAGGAACTGGAGCTTCTATTCAAGGAAATGCTCATTGGCGTGACCAATTTCTTCCGTGATCCACCGGTCTGGCAGGAACTCAAGGATGTTGTCATGCCGGCTTTGCTGGCTCGCAGCTCCCAAGAAACTCGCCTTCGCGCCTGGGTGGTTGGATGCTCGACGGGCGAAGAGGCGTACTCCCTGGCCATGATCTTCAAAG
>JBKBWW010000131.1:0-9532 GCA_046314475.1 Hydrogenophaga sp. | reverse complement strand
GTGTTTCTTTGTCTTTGGCGAATCTCGTCGCTCGGGCTCTCTCCGACCACCCACCGCACGGGGTCGGGTGTGCTGCTATCCGCATCGCTCGGCGAGCGGCCAGCGCAGGGTGAAGCGCGTGGTCATGGGCGCTTCGCCGGTGTCGCGCTGCAGCGTGGCGCCCAGCTGCTCGGCGATGCGCTCCACCAGGCGCAGGCCCAGCCCCAGCCCCGACGACGTTGTCGCCTGCGCGGGACGGGGGGCGTCGGCCCGCTGGCCATCGTCGCTGACCGACACGCCGGCCTCGTGTTCGGTCTGCCAGACCTCCACCACCACCTGCGTGCCGGCCGGGGTGTGGCGCAGGGCGTTTTCAATCAGGTTGCGCAAGGCCAGTTCCAGCAGCGTGGGCTGCGCGTGCAGGACCACCGGCAGGTCTGGCTGCTCCAGCGACAACTCGTGGCGGCTCATGAAACCCTCCTGCGCATGCGACGCGATCAAGCCGGCCGCGACATCACCCAGCGCCACGGCCTTCCAGGCCAGACGGCCGGTGCCGTCGCGCTGCGCGCGCGCGAGTTCGAGCAACTGCGACAGGATGTGCCCAGCCCGCAGGGCGCTGTCTTCCAGCTGCGCCAGCCGCTCGGGCGAAGGGTCGTGCTGGGCCGCATTGGCCTGCAACGACATGGCCGCCAGCGGCGTGCGCAATTCGTGCGCCACGTCCGACGCAAACTCGCGCTCGCGCCGGGCCTGCGTTTGCAACGATTCCACCAGCGTGTTGATGGCGTGCACGGTGCTGGAGAACTCGTGGAAGCGGTGCGCCGTGTCCAGCCGCTGACCACCCAGGCCATCGAGCGCTGCCACGTCGTGCGAGAGCCGCACCAGCGGGCTCAGGCCACGCCGCAGCGCCCACCACAGCAGCAGCGCCACCAGCGGCAGCACCAGCAAAGCCGGGCGTGCGAGCTTGAGCGCCATGTCGCGCCCGAGGTCCACGCGGTGGTCCATGTCCATCAGCACGGCCACAAAATCGGCTGCATGTTCGTCTTGCCCCGCAGCGGCAAACACACGCCAGCGCACTTCACCGCTGCTGGTGGTCTGCACCCGGTTGGTGAAGCCGCGCGCAGGCGGCTCGGTGAGGCCGAGGCTGCGGGCCAGGCTGTGCGTGTCGGTGAACAGTTGGCCATCCACCCAGTGCAACACGGCCACGTCCTGCACATAGGCCCGGGTGCGGCTGGAGGCGATCGGCTCCGGGATGGACAGGGTCTTGTCGGGCTCGACCGACAACCACAAGCGCGCCACCGACTCCAGCTGCCCGTCGGTGATCTCCTCGGCTTCGTGGTAGCCGGTGTACCAGGCCACCATCAGCAACGTGGCCCACACCACCAGCAGGGCGCCCACCACCCAGCTCCAGAGGTAACGCCACAGGCTGGGCAAGCGCGTGCGCGCGGGCTGTGCCGTCATGCGGGAGGATCTTGTTGCGGCACGAAGTAGCCCACGCCACGCACGGTCTTGATGAGCGACTCGCCCAGCTTGCGCCGCAGGTGGTGGATGTGCACTTCGATGGCGTTGCTCTCCAGCGCTTCGCCAAAGCCGTACAGCGACGACTCCAGACGCGACTTGGACAACACCTGCGGCCGGGCCTGCAGCAAGGCCATGAGCAGCGCGAACTCCTTGCCGCCGAGTGGCACCAGCTCACCCGCGCGCAGCACGGTGTGGGACGCCGGGTCCACCACCAGGTCGCCGTGTGCGATCACCGGGCTGCTGCGGCCCACCGCCCGGCGCAGCATGGCGCGCAGCCGGGCCAGCAATTCGTTCGCGTCGAAGGGTTTGACGATGTAGTCGTCGGCGCCGCTGTCCAGGCCGCTCACGCGGTCGCTCACGCCGTCGCGCGCGGTCATGATCAGCACCGGCAGGTCGTTGCGTGGCAAATCAACGCGCCCGGCCACCGGCGCGGCCTGGCGGCGCAGGCGGGCCAGCAGGTCCAGGCCATCGCCATCGGGGAGGCCCAGGTCGAGAACCAGCACGTCCACCGGCTCGACCGACAACACATGCCACGCCGCCTCCAGGGTGCCGCATACATCCACCGCATAGCCCGCCTGCTTGAGCGAAGCCTGCAGACCGCTTGCGATTCCGGGATCGTCTTCCACCACGAGTGCGCGCATTGTCGGAATGGACGGAACGTCCGTTGATTGGGGAACAGGCCATTATGGTGATGCCGCTTAAGCCGCACTTAACGGGAACCCTGAACACTCGCGGCATGCCATCACCCAGCTGCACGGCCGCCACGCTCGCCCCATCGCCCGCACCCATGTCATCGGCGTCGCCGGTGGTCGCCTGGTGGCTGGGCGCGCTGTTTCTCACCGGTCTGTGGGATCTCGTCGGGCTGGACCTGGCCGTGATGCGCCTCATCGGCACACCCACCGGCTTTGCCCTGCAGCACACCTGGGTGCTGGAGCGCGTGTTGCACGAAGGCGTGCGCCAGGCGGCCACCGGGGTGTTTCTGCTGATCGCGGTCTGGGCGCTCTGGCCCGCGCGCTGGAACATGGACCGCCTCGCGGCCCTGCACCTGCCCCGTCGCGAACGCTGGGCGGTGCTGCTGCTCGTGACGCTGTCGCTCATCGCCGTCAACCTGATCAAGAACGCGAGCCTGACGAGTTGCCCCTGGGAGCTGCAGGCCTTCGGCGGGCCAGCGGTTTACGTGTCGCACTGGACCTGGGGCCTGGCCGACGGCGGCACCGGTCGCTGTTTCCCGGGCGGGCACGCCTCCAGCGCCTTCGCCTTTCTGGGGCTCAGCCTACCCTGGCTGATGCCACCCGCAGGCGTGTCGCGCAGCCAGACGGCAGGCCTGCGTTGGCTGCTGGCCGTGTTGTTTGCAGGCGCGGTGGCGGGCACGGTGCAGACCGTGCGCGGCGCCCACTACCCGAGCCACACGCTGTGGACACTGGTGATCTGTGGCGGCGTTTCGTTGGCGCTCTGGCGCCTCATGCTTCCACGGCTGGTTGCAAAACCCGCCTGAACGCCCTCACCAGCCCAGCATCAGGCGCAACGGCAGGTACACCGCGGTGCCGCAGACGATGGTGCCCAGCACGCCACGTTTCCAGAAGAACCACGCCATGCCCGCGAAGGCAGCGAACAGGCGCGCGTCTTGCCAGGTGGTGATGAACACGCCCTGCGTGGTGACGATCTCGGGAATGACCACCGCCGCCAGCGCTGCGATGGGCGCGTACTGAAGGCCGCGCTGGGCCCAGTGCGGCAAAGTCCAGGGCTTGCTGGAGATGAAGAAAAAGCTGCGCGTGATCACGGTGATGCAGCCCAGCAGCACGATGGTGAGCAGGGTCCAGGGGTCCAGGTCAAACATGGCGCACCCCACCCGCCGGGTCTTGCGGACCCAGCTTCTCCAGCACGAGACAGATCGCCACCGCGCTGGCAATGGCCACGAGGATGTTGAGCTTGAGCGGAAGCGCAATGGCCGCCACCGCCGCCGCCCCGGCCACACCGGCGGAGACGGCGCGCAAGCGGGAGGTGGCGAGCGAACACAACACGCCCAGCAAGGCGAGGATGCCGGCGAAGCCCAGGCCCCAGGCGATCGGAATCACGTTGGTCAGCGCGATGCCCAGCAGGCTGGCACCCATCCACGACACATAGTTCACCGCGCAATTGCCCATGAGGTAGGCCTGCTGGCTGGCGAGCTCTTCGGGCGTTGCGCCCGGCTTGGGGTACTTGCGCGCAAAGAACACGTAGCTGAGGTCGGCGGTGATGTAGCCGGTGACCAGGCGCTGCCAGCGCGGCAGGTGCATGAGGTAGGGCCGCAGGTGGGCGGAGAACACGACGAAGCGCAGGTTCACGCAAAACGCCGCCGCCAGGATCACCCACAGCGGCGCGCCGGCCGCGATCATGGGCACGGCCGCCAGCTGGGCGCTGCCGGCGTACACGATCAGCGTCATGAGCACCGCCTCCAGCGGTGAGAGGCCGGACTGCACCAGCGACACGCCGGTCATCAAGCCCCAGGCACCGATGCCCATGGCCACGGTGGCCTGCTCGCGAAAGCCTTGCCAGAACTCGGGACGGCGGCGGTGTTCGCGCAGGAAAAACATCAGGCCGGTGCCTTCTGCGCGGGCGCGGCGTCCAGCACGTCGCCCACACGCAGCTCGTGGCCGCGCAGGAAGTCGGCCGCCGCCAGGCGTTTGCCACCGGCGCGCTGCAGCTCGGTGAGCACCAGCACGCCGCTGGCGGTCTGCACCGCGATGCCGTCGTCGCCCAGCGCGAGCACCTGCCCCGGCGCCGCAGCCGCTGGCCCCGCCACGGCATGGGCAGCCCACACCTTCATCGGCTCACCCGCGCGCGCGGTGGCAGCGCCGGGAAACGGGTTGAAAGCGCGCACCCGGCGCGCCAGCACCTCGGCGGGTGCGGTCCAGTCGATCGCCGCCTCGACCTTGTCGATCTTGTGTGCGTAGGTCACGCCCTCGGTGGGCTGCCGCTGCGCGGTCAGGCCCCCACAGGCCGCGATCTCCAGCGCCTCGACGATCAGCCGTCCGCCGAGCACGGCCAGGCGGTCGTGCAGGCTGCCGGTGGTGTCATCGGCCCGGATCGGCTGGCGTTCCATCAGCAGCATGTCGCCGGTGTCCAGGCCCGCGTCCATCTGCATGATGGTCACGCCGGTCTCGGTGTCACCGGCTTCGATGGCGCGGTGGATGGGCGCGGCGCCGCGCCAGCGCGGCAACAGGGATGCGTGGATGTTGAGACAACCCAGGCGGGGCACATCGAGCACCCACTGCGGCAGGATCAAGCCATAGGCCGCCACCACCATCACATCGGCCTGTGCGGCCTCAATCGCATCGCGCGCGGCAGCGGCGTCTTCGGGGTATTTGCCATCCAGCCGCAGGCTGCGAGGTTGCGCCACGCTGATGTGGTGTTGCAGCGCGAGCTGCTTCACCGGCGAGGCCTGCAGCTTCATGCCGCGGCCGGCCGGGCGGTCGGGCTGGGTGAGCACCAGCGGCACCTGAAAACCTGCGGTCAGCAAACGGGCCAGCGCCACACCGGCGAATTCCGGCGTGCCGGCAAAGATGAGATTCATGAGGGAGGGTCGAGACCGAACAAAGGCCTCAAGCCTTCATCGCCTCCCGCTGGGCCTTGGCCATCTTGGACTTGATGCGCGTGCGCTTGAGCGGCGAGAGGTATTCCACGAACACCTTGCCCATCAGGTGGTCCATCTCGTGCTGGATGCACACGGCCAGCATGCCGTCGGCTTCGATGGTGCGCTCGGTACCGTCCAGGTCTTGCGCCCGCACGCGCACGGCCAGCGAACGCTCCACCCCGTCGTAGATGCCGGGCACCGAGAGGCAGCCCTCTTCGCCCTTGCGTGTCTCGGGGCTGGCCCATTCAATCACCGGGTTGATCAGCACCATGGGCTGATCGCGCGTCTCGCTCACGTCAATGACGATCAGGCGCTCGTGCACATCCACCTGCGTGGCGGCCAGACCAATGCCGTGGGCGTCGTACATGGTGTCCAGCATCTGCTGGCTGAGCGCGCGGATGCGGTCGTCCACCGCCTTCACCGGACGGGCCACGGTGTGCAGGCGGGGATCGGGGTAACAAAGGATGGGCAGCAGGGGCGGCGGATTCATGGAAAAAGAGGGCGATCGAGGGGCTTGGAAAGAACCATCCAATGTACCCGGGCGACGGCTGGCGGCGTGCCGGGGACAAGCGGAATGCGGTATCGACATTTTCGCCACTTTTGCCACGGCGCGTGGAAGCCCCCCGCCATAAACATTGCCTAATCAAAGGCTTGGGCGCAAAATCAAATGCGATTTGTCAAGACACGAGCGCCACCCGGGGGGCAGCTGTCGTTTCCCGAAAACGTTCCAGAAACGTCTCAGGAAGTGCCCGCTGACAACCGGCCATCGCCGCCCCAGGGGCCACCACATGCCATTGAAAAAACGCTTGCTTGCCGATGTCCATTTCACGCGCCCCACGAGCCCGCTTCGGCCGGTGGTTTGCGCTGTCGCCCTGATCGCTGCCGCATTCGCGGGCACCGTGTCGGCGCAAAACTTCCCCATCACGTCTGGCCAGCGCGCCACCGCCACCCAGGTCGCGCAGACCGGTGTGCCACTGTCGGAGCTGGCGCCCAATGCGCCTGACAGCTACACCATCAAGCGCGGCGACACCCTGTGGGCGATCTCCGGCATCTTCCTCAAGACGCCGTGGCGCTGGCCCGAGCTCTGGGGCATGAACCTGGACGACATCAAGAACCCGCACCGCATCTACCCAGGGCAGGTGCTGTACCTCGACAAATCCAATGGCCGCGCCCGCCTGACAACACGAGCCCCCGGCAGCGGCGACAGCGAGACCGTGCGTGTTTCGCCTCGCACCCGTTATGAGAGCCTGGGCGATTCGGCGATTCCGCCGGTCAACCTGCAGGCCATCGAGTCGTTCCTGACCGAGCCGCTGATCGTGGACGAAGCCACCTTCTCGCGCGCACCGCGCATCGTGGCCACACAAGAAAACCGCGTCATGCTCAGCCGCGGTGACCGCGCTTACGCCCGTGCCCAGTACATCGACGGCCCGCAGGGCGAACCGCTGTCGGTGATCGACGGCAAGTCCACGCAGTACCGCGTCTTCCGCAACGCCACGCCCCTGCGCGACCCCACCACCGCCCAGATCCTGGGCTACGAAGCCCAGTACGTGGGCAAGGCCAGCGTGGTCACGGGTGAAACCAGCCGCGCCGGTGTTGGCCCCAACGGTCAAACCGTGACCGAGCTGGTGCCTGCAACGATCGACATCGTGGCGGCCAAGGAAGAAATGCGCATCGGCGACCGGCTGCTGCCCGAGCCACCGCGCGAGTTGACCAACTTCGTGCCACGTGCGCCGCAAGGTATCCACACCGGCCAGATCGTCTCGGTGTACGGCAACGCGGTGAACTTCGCCGGCCAGAACCAGGTGGTCACGATCAACCGCGGCGCCGAACACGGCATCGAGCGTGGTCATGTGCTCGCGCTGCAGCGCGAGAGCAACCTCGTGACCGACAGCACCGACACCGCGCGGCCCCAGCTGCGTCTGCCGGGCGAGCGCAACGGTCTCATGATGGTCTTCCGCACCTTCGACAAGGTGTCTTACGCCCTGGTGCTGCAGATCACCGATGGCGTCAAGGTCGGCGACCGCTTCGTCAACCCGTAAGGCGCCATGCAGCGTCAGGAGCTGGCCGCCTGGGTGCGGCTGCTGCTCACGCCCGGCGTGGGCAAAGAGACCGCCCGCAAGCTGCTGGCGGCATTCGGCTTGCCCGAAGCCATCTTTGCGCAACCGCTGGCTGCGCTGCAAACCGTGGTGGGGCCCAAGACGGCACTCGCCCTGCACGAAGTCCCCGACGATCTGGATGCCCGGGTGGAACAGGTGTTCACCTGGCTGGCCGAGGGCGCCCATCGGCATGTGCTGACCCTGGCCGACCCGCGCTTTCCGCCCGACCTGCTGCAGATGGCCGACCCGCCGGTGCTGCTGTACGTCATGGGCGATCTGGACGTGCTCTCGCACCCGCGCCGCCTGGCCATGGTCGGCAGCCGCAACCCCACACCGCAAGGCGAAGCGAACGCCCACCAGTTCGCGCGAGCACTGGGCCAGGCCGGCGTGTGCGTGGTCTCGGGTCTGGCGCTGGGTGTCGATGGTGCGGCCCACACCGGCGCGCTGGAAGGCGGCGCGCCCACCATCGCGGTGGTGGGCACCGGGCTGGACCGCGTCTACCCGCGACGCCACCTCGCGCTGGCGCACCGGATCGCCGCGCACGGTGCCATCGTCAGCGAATACCCGCTGGGCACACCGCCGCTGCAGGCCAACTTTCCACAACGCAACCGCCTGATCGCCGGCCTGTCGCAAGGCACGCTGGTGGTCGAGGCCACGCTGCAGTCGGGCTCGCTGATCACGGCGCGGATGGCGGCCGAACAAGGGCGCGAGGTGTTCGCGATTCCCGGATCGATCCACGCGCCGCAGTCGCGCGGTTGCCATGCGCTGATCCGCCAGGGCGCCAAGCTGGTGGAGTCTGCGCAAGACATCCTGGAAGACCTGCGGCTGGTGGCGCCGCGCGCGCCCGACACATCGGTGACGGAGGCCTTTGGAGGCGAAGACGCCGACGCGCTGCTCAAGGCCATGGGTTTCGAGCCCGTGAGCCTGGACGCCTTGCAGGCGCGCACCGGCCTGGACACCGCCCACCTGCAGGCCCGACTGCTCGAACTGGAGCTGGACGGCTCCATCGGCCGCCTGCCCGGCGGTCTGTTTCAGCGCCTGGGCCAGGCCTGAGCGTCAAGCGTCCCGCACGTGCGGGTTGTGCCGGCGCTCCGCGCCAAAGCTGCTCTCGGGACCGTGCCCCGGGATGAACACGGTGTCATCGCCCATGGGCCACAGGCGCTCCCGGATGCTGCTGATCAACTGCGCATGGTTGCCCTGCGGGAAATCGGTGCGGCCGATGCTGCCGGCGAACAGAACGTCGCCCACAAACGCACGCTTCGCCTCGGCCGAGTGAAACACCACGTGCCCTGGCGTGTGCCCCGGGCAGTGGCGCACCTGCAGCACGCTGTGGCCGATCTGCACCGTGTCGCCATCGGCCAGCCAGCGCGTGGGTGTGAACGCGCGCGCCGGCGGAAAACCGAACATGGCGCCTTGCTGCGGCAGCCCGGTGATCCAGAACTGGTCGCCCGGGTGCGGACCGATGATGGGCAGGCCCAGCTGCTCGGCGAGATCGGCCGTGCCCCCCGCGTGGTCGATGTGCGCGTGCGTGAGCCAGATCGCCTTGAGCTGCACGCCCAGGCGCTGCACTTCGGCCAACAGACGATCCAGGTCACCGCCGGGGTCGATAACGGCGGCGTCTTTCGTTTCGTCGCACCAGACGATGGAACAGTTCTGGGCGAACGCAGTGACGGGAACGGTGAGGTAACGCAGCATGGGGATTTCAAACTGAAGCTGTGGCAACAGCGCCCAAGGTTAGCCGCTGTCAGGCCATCTCGGGTGCGAGCTGGCGCATCGCCTGGTGGTGCGTCAGGAACACCTCGCCGCCGAGATCGTGCAGGAAGTGGGTGTTCTTCAGGCGGTCCATCACCGGGCCCTTGACCTCGCTCAGGTGCAGGCGCACACCGGCATCGCGCAGCCGGTGGTTGATGGCCTCAAGGCTCTCCAGCGCGCTGGCGTCGATGTCGTTGATGGCCGAGCATTGCAGCACCACGTGTTGGAGCGCGGGGCGCGCGGCCACGGCGTCGTTGATGCGGTCTTCGAGCGCCCGCGAGTTGGCGAAGTACAGGCTCTCGTCCACCCGCAGACCCAGCACCTGCGGGCTCACCACCACCGCGTGGCGCAGCACGTTGCGGAAATGTTCGATGCCGGGCACCCGCCCGACCTCGGCGATGTGCGGGCGGCTGGTGCGATGCAGGTACAGCGCCAACGACACCGCCACCCCCACCACCAGACCGAGCTCCACCCCCTGCAGCAGCGTGACCAGCAAGGCGGCCAGCACGGCCACGAAGTCGGCTTTGGAATAGGCCCAGGTCTTGCGGAAGATGCTGAAATCCACCAGCGAAAGCAC
>JBKBWW010000130.1:0-9533 GCA_046314475.1 Hydrogenophaga sp. | reverse complement strand
GCACTTCCCTCAAAGGCGCCAGCGACGTGGAACGCATCACCGCGCGCACGGCCTTGCGCCAGGTCAAACCGCGCGAGCTGGTGGGCCTGGGGCAGACGCTGGAGCGCGCACAACAACTGGCGCAGCAAATGGGGCCACAGGAGGCCGGCGGCCTGCTGCACGGCATCGGCCAGCACCTCATGCCGCCCACGGGCTGCGCCGAGCTGTTGCGCGCCGCCCTGCTCGCCGAGCCCGCCGCGCTGGTGCGCGACGGTGGCGTGATCGCCGACGGCTTCGACGCCGAACTCGACGAGCTGCGCGCGATCCAGAACAACTGCGATGGCTTCCTGATCGAGCTGGAGCAGCGCGAGCGCGCACGCACCGGCATCACCAACCTGCGCGTGCAGTTCAACAAGGTGCACGGCTTCTACATCGAGGTCACGCAGGGCCAGGCCGCCAAGGTGCCCGACGACTACCGCCGGCGCCAGACACTGAAAAACGCCGAGCGCTTCATCACGCCCGAGCTCAAGGCGTTCGAAGACAAGGCGCTCTCGGCGCAAGACCGGGCGCTCGCCCGCGAGAAGTGGCTGTACGAGCAGTTGCTCGACCAGTTGCAAGACTTCATTGCGCCGCTCACCCAGCTGGCGCGCGCCATGGCCGCGCTGGACGCGCTGTGCGCGCTGGCCGAGCGTTCGCTCACGCTGAACTGGAGCGCGCCGCAGTTCGTGCCCGAGCCTTGCATCGACATCCGCGGCGGGCGCCACCCGGTGGTGGAGGCGCGGCTGAATGAGACCAGCGGCGGCAGCTTCATCGCCAACGACACGGTGCTCGGACCCAAACAGCGCATGCAGGTGATCACCGGCCCCAACATGGGCGGCAAGAGCACCTACATGCGCCAGGTGGCGGTGATCGTGCTGCTCGCCAGCGTGGGCAGCTTTGTCCCCGCAGCATCCTGCCGGCTGGGGCCGATCGACGCCATCCACACCCGCATCGGCGCGGCCGACGACCTGGCCAACGCGCAGTCCACCTTCATGGTCGAGATGACCGAGGCCGCGCAGATCCTGCACGCCGCCACACCCGAGAGCCTCGTGCTGATGGACGAGATCGGTCGCGGCACCTCCACCTTTGATGGTCTGGCGCTGGCCGGCGGCATTGCCACCCACCTGCACGACAAGTCGCGCGCCTTCACGCTGTTCGCCACCCACTACTTCGAGCTCACCGAGTTCCCGGCTGGCCACCATGCGGCGGTGAACGTGCATGTGAGCGCGGTGGAGGCCGGGGGAAAGGCTGGCGGCATCGTGTTCCTGCACCAGATCGAGCCCGGCCCGGCCAGCCGCAGCTACGGCATTCAGGTCGCACGTCTCGCCGGTGTGCCTGCGGGTGTGGTGCAGCACGCGCGCCACGCGCTGGCCGCGCTGGAGGCTCAGAGCGAGGAAAGCCGCAGCCAGGTCGACCTGTTCGCCCCGCCACCTGCGACACTGGAGGCCGACGCCCACCCGCTGCAGACAGCGCTGGAGCGCATCGACCCCGACACCCTGAGCCCGCGCGAGGCGCTGGAACAGCTCTACACCCTGAAAAAACTCAGCTCCTCATCATGACTTACTGCGTCGCCGTCAAGCTCAACGCCGGCATGGTCTTCCTCTCGGACTCGCGCACCAACGCGGGCCTGGACCAGATCAGCACCTTCCGCAAAATGATCGTCTACGAAAAGCCGGGCGACCGCTTCATGTGCCTGCTCTCCGCCGGCAACCTGAGCGTCTCGCAGTCGGTGCGCGAGATCCTGCAGGTGGAGCAGCTCGAAGACGCCGACGGGGGAGAGCCCATCACGATCTGGAACGCCAAAAGCATGTTCGACGCAGCGCGCGTGCTGGGCGCTGCCGTGCGCCATGTGTACGAGCGCGACGGTGAATCACTGCAGCGCGCAGGCGTGGAATTCAACGTGTCCATGATCTTCGGCGGCCAGATCCAGGGCGAGGGCATGCGCCTGTTCCAGGTCTATTCGGCGGGCAACTTCATCGAAGCCACGTCCGAGACGCCGTTTTTCCAGGTCGGTGAATCCAAGTACGGCAAGCCCGTGCTCGACCGCGTGATCGCACCCGAAACGCCCCTGGACGAAGCCGCCAAGTGCGTGCTGGTGTCGATGGACTCCACGCTCAAGTCCAACCTGTCGGTGGGCCTGCCGCTGGACCTGGTGGTGTACGAGGCCAACCAGCTGCAGTCCGACAAGATCACCTGCATCGACAACGACAACCCCTACTTCCGCATGCTGCACAACACCTGGGGCCAGAAGCTGCGCGAGGTGTTCGACAGCATCGAAGACCCGACCTGGGACGGTGCCCACACCGATGTGCCGCTGCTGAGCAATGGCCCGCGCTGCCAGCCGCTGAAGAAGATTTCGAACGCCAGAGAGAAGCTGATTTAAGTGTCCTTGATCGTTTTTTCCCACGCCAACAGCTTCCCCGCCAGCACCTACCGCGTCCTCTTCAAGTCCCTGCGCGCACGCGGCCACACGGTGCGCGCCGTTGACAAGTTCGGTCACGACCCGCAGTACCCCGTCACCAGCAACTGGCCCCACCTGGTCCAACAGCTCGCCGATTTCGCCGCACCCGAGATCGAAGCACACGGCAAAGGCGCCTGGCTGGTGGGACATTCATTGGGCGGTTTTCTCAGCCTCATGTGCGCTGCGCGCCACCCGCAGCTCGGCGGTCAGGCGGTGCGCGGTGTGGTGCTGATCGATTCGCCGGTGCTCGGCGGCTGGCGCGCCCGCACGCTGGAGCTGATCAAACGCGCGCAGCTCGTGGGCTCGGTTTCGCCCGGCAAGATCAGCCGCAAGCGGCGCAACACCTGGCCCGACGCCGAAGCCGCCCATGCGCATTTCGCCAGCAAGAAGGCGTTTGCCGCCTGGGACCCGCAGGTGCTGCAGGACTACATCAACCACGGCACGCACGACATCACCGATGCCCACGGCCAGCAGCACCGCACGCTGGAGTTCGACCGCGACGTGGAGACCGCGATCTACAACACGCTGCCGCACAACCTGGACCGCCTGCTGCGCCGCCATCCGTTGGCCTGCCCGGTGGGTTTCATCGGCGGCACCCGTTCGCTGGAGATGAAGCAGGTGGGCATGGCCATGACGCACCGGCTGGTGGGCACCCGCCACCCCGAGCGCCTGGCCATGATCGAAGGCAGTCACTTGTTCCCGATGGAGCAGCCGTTGACGACGGCTGCGGCCATCGACACGATGCTGCAGGCACTGCAAGGCGCCGCATGAACGAGGGCAGATCCGCAGTGCTGGCTGCACGCCGCTCCGGTATAACCGGGTCTGCAGCTCCAACACCCGCCACAGAAGCCCACACCCAGCGGCCGACCTCATGACGCCTCCCTCCCCACCGGGCAGCCCCTTGCAGAGGGTGTGGCAGCGCTTGGCAGACTGGCAACCCGATCGCCACAGCATCTGGACGCGGCTGGCCGTGGCGATGGTGATCACGCTGCTGGCGGCCTGGATGCGGGTGGCGCTGGCGCCCGCCGAGTCGGGAGGACGCTTCATTACCCTGTCCCTCGCAGCCGCAGTGTCGGCCCTTTACGGGGGCTTCAGGGTCGGCATGTTCAGCACCGTGTTGGGCGCGTTGGTGATCAACTTCGTGCTGGTCAAGCCCTATTTCAGTTTGGCGTTCGATGACCCGGTCGAGGCCTTCTGGCTCAACTTGTGGCACCTGCTCACGCAGCTCGTGGTGGTGGGCTCCATTGCCCTGATGCAGCGGCAGAACCGCCATCTGCGCGAGGCCACCGCACTCATCCAGCAGGGCAAACAGCAGCTGGAGGACACCTTCGAGCAGGGTGCCACCGGCATGACCCACAGCCACCTCAACGGCGAGTGGATCCGCATCAACCAGACCTACTGCGATTTCATCGGCTACACCAAGGCCGAGGTGCTGCAGATGCATTTCCGAGACTTCACCCACCCGGACGACCTGGAGGTCGATCTCGCCAATTTCCACCGCGCGCTGAACGACGAGATCCACCACTACAGCTTCGAGAAGCGCTACATCCACAAGCTCGGCCACGTGGTCTGGGCCTTCCTCACGATCTCGCTGGTGCGCAAGGCGTCGGGCGAGGCCGACTACGTCATCGCCGTGGTGCAGGACATCAGCGCCCTCAAGAACGCCGAGCACGCCCTGCGCACCAGCGAACATCTGCTGCGCCAGGCGCACGAACTCGCGGGCCTGGCCAGCTGGCAGGCCGATGTGGCCACGCGCCGCTTCATCACGCTCTCGGGTTCGCACGAAACGCTGGGGCTGCCGAAGGCCGACTTCACCGACACCGAACTGCTCGCTCTCACACACCCGGACGACCGGGCGCCTGTGATGAAGCAGTGGGCGCTGGCGGTGCAGGGCAAGGCGGTGTACGACATCGAGTACCGAATCAAGTTCGGCGGGGAATGGCGCTGGTTCACGGTGCGCGCCGAGTTCGAGCGCGATGCCCACGGCCGCGCCGTGCGCGCCCTGGGTGTCACGCGCGACGTGACCGAGCGCAAGCGCAACGAGGTGGAGATCCAGCAGCTCAACGCCTCGCTGGAACACCGCATCGACGCTCGCACCCGGGCCCTGAAGGCCGCCTACGACGAGCTGGAGAGCTATTCCTACGCGGTGGCGCACGACCTGCGTTCACCGCTGCGCATCATCAACGGCTTTGCCCAGGCCCTGCGCGAAGACAACCCCAAGCTCGACGAGGGCAGCCAGGCGCACCTGGAGCGCATCATGGGCGCCAGCAAGAAGATGGGCGAACTCATCGACGGCCTGCTCACACTCTCGCAGTTTTCGCGTGGCGAGCTGCAGCGCAAGCCGGTCAACATCAGCAACATTGCCAGCCGCCTGCTGGACGAGTTCGCCAGCGCCGACCCGCAGCGCGACGTGCGCTGGGAGATCGAACCCGACCTCAATGCCATGGCCGATCCGCCCCTGGTCGAGGCGCTCATGCAGAACCTGCTGAACAACGCCTGGAAATACACCGCGAAGATGCCGCAGGCGTTGATTCGTGTCTATGCGCAGGAGGTCGATGGCCAGACGCGTTTCTGCGTGAGCGACAACGGCGCTGGTTTCGACATGGCGCGGGCCAACAAGCTGTTCCAGCCGTTCCAGCGCCTGCACATGCCCCACGAGTTCGCCGGGCTGGGCATCGGCCTGGCCACCTCGCTGCGCATCGTGCAACGGCACGGCGGGGGCATGGCCGCCACGGGCGAACCCGGCAAGGGCGCGACCTTCTGCTTCAGCCTCTACGCGCCGCTGGCCGCGTAGTCAAGATCCTCGCGCCGCTGGCCGCGTATTCAAGATCCTCCCGCCGCTGGCTGCGTGGTCAAAGGTCAGGCCACCCAGTCGACCCAACCCATGGCCGCGGTCAACAAGATCAGCGCACCAAAGGCAATGCGGTACCAGGCGAACGGCGCAAAGGTGTGGCTGGCCACAAAGCGCAACAACCAGCGCACGCACACCCAGGCCGACAGCCACGAGAAAAACAGCCCCACCGCAAACAGCGGGATGTCGGCCGTGCTGAGCAGGTCACGGCTCTTGTAGAGGTCGTAGGCAGCGGCACCAAACAGCACCGGTATTGCCAGGAAAAAACTGAACTCGGTGGCGGCCTTGCGACTGAAGCCCAGCAGCATGCCGCCGATGATGGTGGCACCCGAGCGGCTCACGCCCGGCACCAGCGCGGCGCACTGCACCAGCCCCACCTTGAGCGCATCGGTCCAGCGCACGTCGTCCACCGACTCGATGCGCGGCACCACACCGCGTTCCTGGCGCCGTTCGGCCCACAGGATCACCACGCCGCCGACGATGAAGCCCAGCGCCACCACCAGCGGGTTGAACAACACGCTCTTGATGACGCCGATGAACAGGAAGCCGAGCAAGGCAGCGGGAAAGAAGCCCACCAGCACGTTGAGCGTGAAACGCTGCGCCAGCTGCTCGCGGGGCAGGCCCACCAGCGTGTCCCACAGCTTGCCGGCGTAGAGCGAGATGATGGCCATCATGGCGCCGGTCTGGATCACCACCTCGAACAGCTTGATCTTCTCGCCCGGCATGTTCAGCAGCGATGCCGCCAGGATGAGGTGGCCGGTGGAGGACACCGGGATGAACTCGGTGAGGCCTTCCACCACGCCCATGATGGCGGCCTTGATCAACAACACAAAATCCATGGGGTAGGTTTCTCAGGTGGTGCGCGGACCCACCGAGGGCCCGACGGACAGGCCGGTATCGTACCTGCTGGCCACGCCCGCTCCGAGCACCTTCACTCGTGGCGCAGGGCCTGGATCGGCAGCAGCTCCGAGGCGCGCTTGGCCGGGTAGAAGCCGAAGAACACACCCACCAGCGCCGAGAAGCCGGCCGCCAGCACGATGGAGTTGAGCGTCATGCTCACCTGCCAGCCGGCGAACTGACCCACCGCCCAGGTGGCAATGGCCCCCAGCAGCACGCCGATGGCGCCACCGATCAGGCTCAAGGTGACGGCCTCGATGAGGAACTGCGTGAGGATGTCGCGCCCGCGCGCGCCCACCGCCATGCGCAAACCGATCTCGCGGGTGCGCTCGGTCACGCTCACCAGCATGATGTTCATGATGCCGATGCCGCCCACGATCAGGCTCACGCCGGCCACGGCCGAGAGCAGCAGCGTCATGATCTGGCTCGACGCTTCCTGCGCCTGCAGGATCTCGGTGAGGTTGCGCACGGTGAAGGGATCATCGCCACCCGGCTGCACGCGCTTGCGCTGGCGCAGCAGCTCCTTGATGCTCTCCTCGGCCACCTTCATGCTCTGGCCCTCGGTCACCTTCACGTTGATCGAGCCCACGCGCTTGAGGCGGCCACCCCCGCTGCCCTGGACGCGGTTGCGGTAGGTGGAGATGGGCACGATGACGGCGTCGTCCTGGTCCTGCCCCATCGAGTTCTGACCTTTGCGCTCCAGCAGGCCGATCACCGTGACCGGCACGCTCTTGACGCGCATGGTCTGGTCCACCGGGTCTTCGTCGCCAAAGAGCTCGCGCGCCACGGTCTGACCAATGATGGCCACCTTGGCCGAGCCCTGGATCTCGGAGGCTTCAAACATGCGCCCGCTGGCCAGCGGCCAGTCGCGCGCTTCGAGGTAGTCGTTGGTGGTGCCGTACACCGTGCTCGCCCAGTTGGTGTTCCCAGCCACCAGTTGGGCGCTGGTGCGCGAGGTGGGTGCTGCCACCTGCACCTCGGGCACCTCCAGCGCGATCGCCAGCGCGTCGTCTTCGGTCAGACCCTGCAAGGTCTGCGCGCCCTGGCGCACGCCACCGGTGGTCACGCCACCCGGGATCACCAGCATGATGTTGGAGCCCAGACCCTTCATCTGCTCCTGCACGCGTTGTGTGGCGCCAGCGCCCACCGCGATCATGGTGATCACCGCGGCCACGCCAATGATGATGCCCAGCATGGTGAGCATGGAGCGCAAGGCATTCGATGCCAGCGCGCGCCAGGCGCTGCGCAGGGCAGCCATGAAGTTCATGGTGCGGCCTCCGCAGCCAGGTGGCGCACCGGCGTCTGGCGCACGTCTTCCACGATCAAGCCGTCTCGGAACACCAGCCGGCGCTTGGCCCAGGCGGCGATGTCGCTCTCGTGCGTGACCAGCACCACCGTGATGCCCTGTTCGTTGAGCTCAGTGAGCAGCCGCATGATGTCTTCGCTGGTGTGCGTGTCGAGCGCGCCGGTGGGCTCGTCAGCCAGGATCAGCTGCGGCTGGTTGACCAGCGCGCGCGCAATGGCCACCCGCTGCTGCTGACCGCCGGAGAGTTCGGCCGGCGTGTGCCCGCTGCGCTCGCCCAGGCCCACGCGCTGCAGCGCTGTCATGGCGCGCTCATGCCGTTCGGCCGAAGGCACGCCGGCGTACACCATGGGCAGCTCCACGTTTTCGCGGGCGCTGGTGCGCGGCAGCAGGTTGAACTGCTGGAACACGAAGCCGATGCGACGGTTGCGCACGCTGGCGAGGTCATCGGGAGCGAGCGATTCCACCGGCTCGCCCGCCAGGCTGTAATGGCCGCTGGTGGGGCGGTCCAGGCAACCCAGGATGTTCATGAGCGTGGACTTGCCCGAACCCGACGCACCCATGATGGCCACGAACTCGCCGACCTCGATGGTGAGCGACACGCCGGCCAGGGCCTGCACCGTCTGGTCGCCCATGGTGTAGGTCTTGACCAGGTCGCGCGCTTCAATGAGTGTGGTCGCAGTCATGTTCAGAACCCCAGGCGCGGACCCGCCGCGCGGGCCGGGGTGGCCGACACGGGGGCGCCGCCCGTCACACCGGTCACCACGGTGGCACCTTCCACCAGCGCAGTTGCGTTGGGTGAATCGGGTCGTACCAGCAGCTCGGTGGAGGTGCCGTCGCTCACACCCAGGCGCACGTCATACGCCTGCGGTTTTCCCTTGGCATCCAGCAAGAAGATGCGGCCGCGCTGGGACGCACCGCGACCCGATCCGCCTGGACGCCCCTGCCCGGCCACGCGGGGTGTGCTGTTTGAAGCACCACTGGCCGCCGGGGTGGCGGCCGCACCGGCCGGCGCATCCGTCGGGCTGGCGGGAACGGCCGCCGGCTCCACGCCCGCAATGCGCACGCGCAGCGCCGAGTTGGGCACCTGCAGCACCGAGTCACGCGATTCGGTCACCACACGCACATTGGCCGTCATGCCCGGCAGCAGACGGCTGGATTCGTTGGCAAAGCCCACCACCGCCACGTAGGTCACCACGCTGGAGACGTTGGTGGCGGCCTTGCGCACCTGGCGCACCTGGCCTTCAAAGGTCTGGCCCGGGAAGGCGTCCACGGTGAACGTGGCCTTCTGGCCGGCCTGGATGCGGCCCACGTCGGCCTCGTCGATGCTGGCGTCCACCTGCATGTCGGAGAGGTTCTGCGCGATCACGAACAGCTCGGGCGCCTGCAGGCTGGCGGCCACGGTCTGGCCCTTTTCCACGGTGCGCTTGATCACGATGCCATTGACCGGCGAGGTGATGCGGGTGCGCGAGAGGTCGATGCGCGCCTGCGCCAGCGCCGCTTCGCGCTGCGCCACATTGGCCTGGGCGCTCTTGATCTGCGCCTCGCTCACGCCCACCAGCGCCTGCACCGCCTTGAGCGACTCCTGCGCCGAGGTCAGCACCGCACGCGTGCGGTCGGCCTCGCTCTGGGCAATGAAGCCCTGCGCCACCAGGCTCACGTTGCGCTCGTGCGTGCGCTGCGCCTCGGCCAGATCGGACTGCGCACGCGACACATTGGCCCGGCTCGACGCCGAGTTGGCCACCGCGATCTGCACCGCAGCGCGCACCGCATCCACATCGGCTTGCGCCGAACTCACGCGGTATTCAAAGGTCTGGGGGTCGATCTCGGCGATCAGCTGGCCGGCCTTGACCTCGGTGTTGAAGTCCACATAAACCGCACGCACCTGGCCTGAGACTTGGGTGCCCACCGACACCTGCGTGACGGGGTTGACCGTGCCGCTGGCCGACACGCTGGCCTGCAGCGGTCCGCGCTCGATGGTCGCGGTGCGGTACTGCACCGCC
>JBKBWW010000129.1:0-9567 GCA_046314475.1 Hydrogenophaga sp. | reverse complement strand
AAAGAGCGCATTGCGCAGCCCGATTGCAACGGCGGATTTCTGTTCGACGGTTTTCCCCGCACCATTCCGCAGGCCGACGCCATGAAGTCGGCCGGCGTCAAACTCGACTACGTGCTGGAGATCGACGTTCCTTTCGACGCCATCATCGAGCGCATGAGTGGTCGCCGCTCGCACCCTGCGTCGGGTCGCACCTACCACGTCAAGTTCAACCCGCCCAAAGTGGATGGCAAAGACGATGTGACTGGAGAGCCGCTGATCCAGCGCGAAGACGACAAGGAAGAGACCGTGAAAAAGCGGCTGGAGGTGTACAGCGCGCAGACCCGCCCGCTGGTGGACTACTACAGCAGTTGGGCGCGCACCGACGCTGCGGCTGCGCCCCAGTACCGCGCCATCAGCGGCATGGGCTCGGTGGAAGACATCACCGCGCGTGCCTTCGAGGCGCTGTCGAAGTAGCTCGCCTTCACCCAACAAAAGACCGGCCTTGAGCCGGTTTTTTGTTGGGCGGTACGCATCAGGCCGGACTGGAACGCAACCCGTACACCTTGCCGCCCAGAAACACATACTCGGCGCGCACGATCGGCTCGCCCACTTCGTCCTTGAACGTGAACCCCACCAGCGAGATCGCCTCACCATTCTTGATCTCGGGCATCTACCACTGGCCCAGGCGGAACAAAGGCGCCAACTCAATTTCCCAGCGACGATCCCGCCGGGTGGGCACCACCGCCTTGGCCAGCAACCCAGGCCCGTCCACGGCAGCGGTCTGGGCCGGCAACGCGCGCTGAGCCAGATCGGCAGGCACGCGCAAGTTCTCGGGCAGCTCCAGCACCAGTTCAACGTGCGGGTTTCGCCACCTCACATCGGCAGCCTTGCCCTCCAGGTAAATCGGCCGGCCCTGGTCAAAGCTGCTCCAGCCGTGGTGGGCCAGCGCACCCGTGGCAAAACCGCCCCATCCCAGCGCGGCAGTCGCTTGAACAAATTCACGTCGTAGCATGGGGTTCTCCTTCAGACATAGGCAATCCAGCGTCCACAGGTGATCACGAGGATCCAGATCACCAAGGACAAGAGCATGCTCACACGGGCTGTGGTGTCCTTGAGCTGCAGCGAACGGCGCGCATGAAACCAGCCGGCATTGCAGCCCGCCAGCATGATCAGCGCCATCTTGGCTGTGAACACGCGGTTGGCCAACAGTTCCCCAGGCTGGGTGCCGAACATCAACAAACCCGTCACCACGGCCAAACCAAACCCCACCCCCACCAGTCCCAGGCTCAACCGCGCCAGGGGTTCGATCGGCAAGGCCGACGCCCAACCAAACACGCGCATCTCCAGCAACACCAGGTTGCCCAGGATCAAGGCCACACCGATCAGGTGCACCACTTCCAGCATGGGGTAAGCCCAGGGGTGGGCGCCCAGAGCGGTCAGCACCTCAGGCCTCCAGCAGCCGCAAAGCCAGCGCCAGACACGCCTTCACAGGCGAGAGCCCGGCCGAATCGGGCAGCGGCTGGCCCGCGTGCGGCACCACGCGACCGTGCGCGCACCGGCTGGCCACCACCACCTCGACGCCTCTGACCTGCGCTTGTTTCAAGGCCGCCAGCAGATCGTCGTGCACGGTACCGTTGCCGGTTCCCGCCACCACGATGCCGCGCAGCAGACGCGCCGCAGTGGTGTTGCCGAGCAAAGCACGCACCACCTCACCATCGGCATTGGCGTGGCTGAAGATCAACTCCACGCGCGGCAGCGCCACCGCATCCAACAGCCGTTGCAGCGCTGCGGCATCAAAGGTCCCGTCATCCACCGCCTGCGGCCACGGTCTGAACAGGCGCAACTGCGCCTCTTCCACACAACCCAGTGCGCCCGCGTCACCCGAGTCGAACGGGTCCGTTCGATAGGGATGCACCTTGGCCACGTCCACCGCGCCATGAATGCGCCCGGCGCACACCACCACCACGCCCCGGGCCCCAGGATGCAAGGCCACGGCCACCGCATCGCTCAGGTTCTGCGGCCCGTCGGGCACCAGCGCCGTGGCCGGCCGCATCGCACACGTGAGCACCACCGGTTTGGAGGGCTTGAGCAAAGTCTGCAGCAGGAAAGCGGTTTCCTCAATCGTGTCGGTGCCGTGGGTGATCACGATGCCGGCCACCTCGGGCCTGTCCAGATGCTCAGCCACCCGCGCGACCAGCGCCTGCCACACACCCAGCGTCATGTCCTTGCTGTTGATCTGCGCCACCTGCTCCACATCGAGCGGGCAGGCCGCCAGTGCCGGCACCATGGCCACCAGATCGCTCACCGCCACCTGCCCGGCCACATAACCCACGTTGTCGCTCGCCTGGGTGGCGCGTCCGGCAATGGTGCCGCCCGTGCCCAAAACCACGAGGCGGCGCGCCTGGTTTGCATTCACCACTTGCCAAGTCCTTTGAACTGGTTAAAAATACAGCCACTGGATAAGAAAACAGTGACACACCGATCGGATACCCCGCCCGGTGAGGCATCCACCCCGATGAGGTCCACATGTTAGACATGCCCGCCACCACGCCCAAGCTCACCGCCCGGCAACAGCAGATTCTGGAACTCATCCAGACCGCCATTGCCCGCACCGGTTCTCCGCCCACGCGCGCCGAGATCGCCAGCGAGCTCGGCTTCAAGTCGGCCAATGCGGCCGAAGAGCACTTGCAGGCCCTGGCCCGCAAAGGGGTCATCGAGTTGGTCAGCGGCACTTCGCGCGGCATCCGCCTGCGCAGCGAAGACCTCCGCTCCATCAACGATTCGCGCGGGCGCCAGCTTACACTCCCGCTCCCCAGTCTCGCCCAGCTCATGCTTCCCCTGATCGGCCGTGTGGCGGCCGGCTCGCCTATCCTGGCGCAGGAGCATGTGGACCAGACCTACCACGTGGAGCGCAGCCTGTTCCAGCGCGAACCCGACTACTTGCTCAAGGTGCGCGGCATGTCCATGCGCGATGTCGGCATCATCGACGGCGACCTGCTGGCGGTGAAGTCTGCCAAGGAAGCCAAGAACGGCCAGATCGTGGTGGCCCGATTGGGAGACGATGTGACGGTCAAACGGTTCATGCGTCGTCAAAACGTCATTGAGCTTCACGCCGAGAACCCCGACTACAAAACCATCGTGGTCGAGCCCGGTGAACCGTTTGAAATCGAAGGTCTCGCGGTGGGCCTCATCCGCAACAGTTTCCAACTCTGACCCCCCCGGGTCACGTTGCCTCAGCAGGTGGCGGGCGTTTGGTCCGACGGGCATCCCGCTCGTCTTTGGACACATCCCTGCGTTGGCGACTTCCTTGCAATCCTGCCTGTGTTCAACCCCTCGTCTGGAGTTTCGCATGGGAAAAATCTTCAATACCAACACGTGGCGCGCCCCTCTGCAGTTGATCGACTGCTGGCTGCCCCTGCCGTCCGAACGCCAGGCGCGCCCGGCCGCTTCATTCATGGCCGCCAAGGCCGTGCAGCGATTTGCGCGCGCTGGTTGGCTCAACAGGGAAGCAGCCAATGGCCCAGCGTCGCAGGTGCGGCAACCAGCCGCGGGTCAGCTGGGGTCGCCTGCCGTCTGTCGTGTCCGGGTGCTGCGCCAGGCCGAAGCCCATCGGACTCCAAACCGCGACATGCGCCTGGTCTTGTCGGGCCCCATCGGCGACGTGTGTGCAGAACTCGACCGCCTCGCGGCGCTGGAGCAGGCGTCCTTGGCGCGCGCAGCCTGAGGACCGCCGGGCTGCGGGGCCCCAGGGCCGTCCACCCAGACGGCAAAGGCACAATAGGCGCATGAATATAGTGATTCTTGACGACTACCAGGACGCGGTCCGCAAGCTGAAATGTGCGGAGAAACTGGAACCGTATCCCGCCAAAGTGTTCACGAACACGGTCAAGGGCGTGGGGCAGCTGTCGGTGCGGCTCAGAGATGCCGATGTGCTGGTGCTGATTCGCGAACGTACCCAGATCTCACGCCAGCTCATCGAAAAGCTGCCGCGCCTCAAGCTGATCGCCCAGACCGGTCGCGCGGGCAGCCACCTCGATGTGGCTGCCTGCACAGAGCGCGGCATTGCGGTGGCAGAAGGTGTTGGCTCACCCGTGTCGACGGCCGAGCTCACATGGAGCCTGATCATGGCGGCGATGCGTCGCATTCCCCAGTACGTGTCCAACCTCAAACACGGTGCCTGGCAACAAGCCGGCCTCAAGTCGTCGGCCATGCCGGTCAACTTTGGCATGGGCATGGTGCTGCGCGGCAAGACCCTGTGTCTCTGGGGCTACGGCCGCATCGGCCAACTGGTCGCGGGTTACGGCCGTGCTTTCGGCATGCGTGTGGTCGTCTGGGGCAGCGAAGCGTCCCGCGCGCGAGCGGTGGCCGATGGTTTCGAAGCCGCCGAAAGCCGAGAAGCTTTTTTTGCGGATGCCGATGTGCTGTCGCTGCACCTGCGACTGAGCGAAACGAGCGCCGGGTGTGTCACCCTGGAAGACCTCGGCCGCATGAAACCCACGTCGCTGCTGGTCAACACATCGCGCGCCGAGCTGATCGAGCCCGAGGCCTTGCTCGCTTCACTGAACCGCGGGCGCCCAGGCATGGCCGCGGTGGATGTTTTTGAATCGGAACCGATTCTCCAAGGGCATGCACTGCTTCGACTGGAGAACTGCATCTGCACACCGCACATCGGCTATGTGGAGCAAGACAGTTACGAACAGTACTTCGCTTCAGCGTTCGACAACGTGGTCAACTTCATCAAGGGCACCCCGACCAACATCGTGAACCCGGGCGCATTGCAGGTCCGTCGGTAAAGCTTGGCCCAACCAGAAAAACGCCGCATCAGCGGCGTTTTTTATGAATCCTGCGTTGGCTCCGCTCGATCAAAGGCGCCCGCCGGGTGTTCCGTTGTCGGTCGAATCGGGCGGAGGATCGAAGTCGATCACCTCGAAATCGATCAGGTTTTCATCGCCGGGGCGGATGTCAAAGTCTGCGAGCTGCGTGGGCTTGGCTGACGCCTCCACCGCAACGCTCACTTCGGGCAGCGACGCCTCGAACCGGGCCATCTCCGAGAGATCGTCCAGATTGATGTCCAGGCCAAGCCGAGGAGACGCGGGAGGTACGTCGCCCAGACCCATGGGTTGGGTGTGCTGGGCATCAGCGAATGGCCTGCTCACGGCCGGCGCCGCCTTGCCCGCGGCCTTCAGCGGCTGCATGGCAGTGTGTTGGAAATCGCCGCTGGCACGGGGCGGATTGCCATCGCGATGAATGAGGTCCTTGGCGATCGCGTGCAGCATCAACAACTCGCGGTAAGCCTCCAGATCGAACACCTCCGAATTGCTGTCGGTCGAGTCTCGGAAGATCGATTGCTCGATCAGGTCGAGCACCCGCGGTTGTGGCCAGAGCGCCTGGATGCGGCTGAATGCGGTCTCATACGACTCCAGCCCCTGGCCCCGCTGCGTGTAGCTGTCAAACGGCGGCGCCCCGGCGTTGAACACGTGGTTGAACTCGTCCCGCAGACTCTCGTAGTCGTGGCGGCGCCCAAGGCGGTGGTAAATGTGGAACAGGTCCAGGTAGGTCAGCGCACTGGGTTCGTGGCTTTCCATGAGGTGGTCCTTGAGCACCTGGATGGCCTGCTCGTCCTCCCCCAATGACACAAAGAAGTCGGCCTGCTGCTGCACGTCGAACAGCTCTTCGGTGGCCACGGAGCGAGACACGTTGATGGCGCTGGTGGAAAACTCGCGACGGTCGCGGGCGGCTATGGCGCCCTCTGCCAACGACGTTGCCGGCATGGGCTGGGTCACCGCGGGCCTGCCCGAGCGGTCGTTCAGCCCGTCAAACGAAGAGTCCTGATCGAGATCGAAGTCCAGATCCAGGTCCACACCGTCGGCCGCAGGCGTCAAGGGGGTCAGGTCGGACGATCTGCCGGTAGCTTGATCACCGGCCTCAAGGGGCACGAGCAGCGTTTTCTCTTCATCCTCGGGAGCCCACCAGGCCCGGGAGGCTTCAGAACCTTGCACCACCACCTCTTGGCGGCGCCGCCACACGAGCAGCACCGCCAGCAAGGCCAGCAGCAGGCAGGCGCCCAACAGGTACACCAGCCAGTTCTGGAACCGCTGCGCCTGCGACTGTTCAAGCTGGGTCTTGAGGTCGCCCAGGGCGGCTTGGGAACGGGTTTGTTCCTCGCGCAGCTTCACCACCTCGGATTCCAGCGCCGCGAGCTTCTGCGCATCGCGCAGGATCTCTTCGGGCGTGGCGTTGATGCTTTTCCAGAGCTGCGCCGCGGCTGCTCTCGTCTCTTCAGAACTGCTGGGCTCGCTCAGCAACAGGGGAGAAAGCTTGAGTGTGGGATCGCGTTCGATGCCGGTGGTCAGGTCGATCGGATCCAGTTGCAGTCGGGGCGCGGCAGGTGGCTTGGGCGGCGTCCGGCGCACCACCGATGGCGGCTTCGGCGCAGCTGTGTCTGCGCGCGCAGGCGTTGCAGGCCGCGGTTGTGAAAAGCCAGCGGCAGGTGCGGCAGCGCCGCCAGCAGTTGCCGACGATGAGGGTGCGCCGGAAGTGCCAGAGGCAGCAGCCACGCGCGGCAAGGCCGAGGGTTCCGCAGACGCCGCGGCGGCAGGAGCGGGATTTGCCGATGGCGGTGCGGCGGCCGTGAGGGGTTCGTTGACCAGATCGGCCAGCAAGACAAAGCGGCGCGTGAACTGCGTGCCGCAGCCGGCTTTGACATACAGGGTGACGAAGGGCTCGTTGACCGGCAGGCTGGCCTGCACACGAACCGACGATTCAACGTCGGGCGCGGTTCGCTGGGGCGAGGTGCGAACCAGGCTGGGGGACACCTGGGTATCGCCATAGAACACATCGGTCTGGATGCACAGGTTGCCAAGGTCTTCGCCGGGGGCCAGCAAAACCTGGATGCGAACGTCCAGCGGGCGGCCGATCATGGCGGCACCGCTGTGCCGACCCAGGGTGGCGGCGTAACTGCTCAAAGCAGTTGATAGCAAAATACAACCTGTCCAGTACTTGCGCACGCCAGACTTCCTTCTTTCGTTCGTTGGTTGATTCTGTCATAGCTCCAGAAGCTCTCATTCCAAATACAACACACTTATGCACCCCATCTTTCAGCACACCGGCATTGTGGGCACCGGCGCCATGGGCCGCGGCATCGCGCAAATGGCCGCCCAGGCGGGCAGTCAGGTCTGGCTGTTCGACGTGCAGGCGGGTGCAGCGCAAGCTGCGCGTGACGCATTGCACGCCACCTGGCAGACGCTGGTGAACAAGAACAAGATGCAGGCCGAACAAATGCAGGCCTGTGTGGACCGCCTGCAGCTGGCCAATGCCCTGAGCGATCTCGCGCCGTGTGATCTGGTGATCGAGGCGATCGTTGAGCGGCTCGACGTCAAGCAGCGGCTCTTTGCCGAGCTCGAGGGTATCGTCGGCCCCGACGCGGTGCTGGCCACCAACACTTCGTCGCTGTCGATCACCGCGATCGCCGCGCCGCTCAAGCGGCCAGGACAACTGGCCGGCTTTCACTTCTTCAACCCGGTGCCGCTGATGCGGGTGGTCGAGGTCATTGCCGGTCTGAAAACCCGTGCGAATGTCTGCCAGCAGCTCACCGACTTCACCCGCCAGTTCGGCCACACGCCAGTGACCGCGCAGGACACGCCCGGTTTCATCGTGAACCACGCCGGGCGTGGCTACGGCACCGAGGCGCTGCGGGTCGTGGGCGAGCAAGTGGCCGATTTCGCCACCATCGACCGCATCCTGAAAGACCAGATGGGCTTTCGCCTCGGCCCGTTCGAACTGATGGACCTGACCGCGCTGGACGTGTCGCACCCGGTCATGGAGTCCATTTATCACCAGTACTTTGAAGAACCCCGCTACCGCCCCAGCGTGATCACCGCACAGCGCTTGGCCGGTGGCGTGGTGGGCAAGAAAGTGGGCGAGGGCTTCTACCCGTACGAAAAGGGTGTGGCCCAGGTGCCCGCGGAGCCCGCCGTGCCGGTGGTGGCCGAGATGCCGCCGGTGTGGGTGTCGCCCAAGGCGGCGCGGCGTGCCGAGCTCTACCAGTTGCTCAAAGACCTGGGCGCGCAGATCGAAACCGCGGCAGCGCCCTCCTCCAACGCGCTGATCCTGGTGGCTCCGCTGGGTCTGGACGTGACCACGCTGGCCGCCGTGGAGCGGCTGGACGCCACGCGCACGGTGGGTATCGACATGATGCTGGACGACGCGTCGGTGAAACGCCGGGTGCTCGCCACCAACCCCGCCACCCGCCCCGACATGGCGCATGCCGCACATGCCCTGTTCGCACGCGACGGCAAGGCGGTGAGCGTGATCCGCGACAGCGGTGGCTTCGTCACGCAGCGCGTGGTCGCCACCATCGTCAACATCGCGGCCGACATGTGCCAGCAAGGCGTCTGCTCGCCGGCCGATCTGGACGTGGCCGTCACACTGGGCCTGGGTTACCCCATGGGCCCGCTGGCCATGGGCGACCGGATCGGCCCGACCAACATGCTGGAGATCCTGTTCAACCTGCAGACGGTCTATGGCGATCCGCGCTACCGCCCTTCCCCATGGCTGCGCCGCCGCGGCGCGCTCGGCCTGAGCCTCACGCACGAGGAGGCCTGAGATGACCGCGAGTCTCAAGAGCCACAGCCATGGCCAGACCATGGTGCTGACCATCAGCAACCCGGAGCACCGAAACGCACTCGGTCCGGACATGTACGCCGCCGGCGTGGAAGCACTCAACGTGGCCGAGAGCAGCCCCGAGGTGCGCAGCGTGGTGATCACCGGCGAGGGCAACCACTTCTGCGCGGGCGGCAACCTGCAGCGCCTGCTGGCCAACCGCCAGCAAGCGCACGAGGTGCAGGCGCAAAGCATCGAGGGTCTGCACAACTGGATCGAGACCATCCGCGCATTTCCCAAGCCGGTGGTGGCTGCGGTTGAAGGCTCCTGCGCCGGTGCCGGCTTTTCGCTCGCGCTGGCTTGCGACATGGTTGTGGCCGCGCACAGCAGCGTGTTCGTGATGGCCTACAGCAACGTGGGCCTGTCGCCCGACGGCGGCGCCAGCTGGAGCCTCATGCGTGCCCTGCCACGCGCCACGGCCCTGCAGTTGCTGATGTGCGGCGACCGCATCGGCGCCGAACGCCTGCAGCAGCTCGGCGTGATCAACACCGTGAGCGCCACCGGCGAAGCGCTCACGGACGCGCTCGCGCTGTGCGAACGGCTCAACGCGCGTGCCCCGAACGCACTGGCCAGCATCAAGGAGCTGGCCAACGACGCACCGACCGTGCCGCTGCACGCACAGCTGGGCGCAGAACGCGACCACTTCGTGCGCAACCTGCACCACGCCAACGCCGGCGAGGGCATCGACGCCTTCATCAACAAGCGTCCCGCGCAATACCGTTGAAGCTCCGCTGAAGCGCGGCGACGCGCACAGTCTGCGCGCATACCCTGAGCCTGTTGCCACGTCCCAGTGGCGACAATCATTGACTTTCCAGTCACTCAAAAGACAGCCCATGGACGAACCGATTCTGACAATGGAAGAACGCGAGGCGATCAACAGTGGTCGCTGGTTCTCCTCCCTCTCTCCCTCCCTGCGGCACGACATAC
>JBKBWW010000128.1:0-9861 GCA_046314475.1 Hydrogenophaga sp. | reverse complement strand
CGGCACCGAGGGTCCGGCTCCGCCGGCCCCAGGTGCCGTCCCCCCTCCCAGCGCCGCAGGCGCGCCAGAGAGGGGGGAAGCCGCGTCAGCGGCGCAGGGGGGTGCTTCGCCTCACCCAGCTTGGCAGATCTTGAGCGTGTTGGTGCCGCCGGCCTGCCCCATGGGTTCGCCCACGGTGATGGCGTACACGTCGCCCGACTGCACGATGCCGCGCTTTTTCAGGTGGGCTTCGGCGTCGGCCAGCGCGGAGTCGCGGTCGGCGCTGTTGTCCATCAGCAGCGGGCGCACGTTGCGGTAGAGCGTCATGCGGCGCTGGGTCGAGAGGTTGGGCGTCATGGCGTAGATCGGCATGCGCACGTTGTGCCGGCTCATCCACAGCGCGGTTGAGCCTGAGTCGGTCAGCGCCACGATGGCCTTGGCGCCCAGGTGGTGCGCGGTGAACAGCGCCCCCATGGCGATCGACTGGTCGATGCGCTTGAACGTCTTGCCCTTGAAGTCGGCACCGAGCTCGCTGTACTCGGCCTTTTCGGCTTCCGAGCAGATGTTGGCCATCTCCATCACGGTCTCCAGCGGGTACTTGCCGGCGGCCGTTTCGGCACTCAGCATCACCGCGTCGGTGCCGTCGAGCACCGCATTGGCCACGTCGCTCACCTCGGCGCGCGTGGGCACCGGGTTGAAAATCATCGACTCCATCATCTGCGTGGCGGTGATGACCACCTTGTCCATCTCGCGCGCCATCTTGATCATGTGCTTCTGCAGGCCAGGCACCGCCGCGTTGCCCACTTCCACTGCCAGATCACCGCGAGCGACCATGATGCCGTCGGACACTTTCAGGATGTTGGCGAGTTCGGGGATCGCTTCGGCGCGTTCGATCTTCGCAATCAGCGCGGGCTTGTGCCCGGTGGCCGCACCGGCCACGTTGCAGAGCTGGCGCGCCAGCTCCATGTCGGTGGCGTTCTTCGGGAAGCTCACCGCCACGTAGTCGGCCATCAGGCCCATGGCGGTCTTGATGTCGTCCATGTCCTTCGCGGTCAGCGCCGGCGCGGTCAGGCCACCGCCTTGTTTGTTGATGCCCTTGTTGTTGGAGAGCTCACCCCCGAGCTTCACCGTGGTGTGCACCGCCGGGCCCACCACCTTGTCGATGGTCAGCACGATCAGGCCGTCGTTGAGCAACAGCGTGTCGCCGGCCCGCACGTCGCGTGGCAGCTCCTTGTAGTCCAGGCCCACGCCCTCCAAGTTGCCCGGCTCGGTGCGCGAAGCATCGAGCACGAATTTTTCGCCCGGCATCAGCATGACCTTGCCCTCCGCGAACTTGCCCACGCGGATCTTGGGGCCCTGCAGGTCGGCCATGATGCCGACCTCGCGACCAGCGCGCTGGGCCGCTTCGCGCACCAGCGTGGCGCGGTCGATGTGGTCCTGCGCGGTGCCGTGCGAGAAGTTCAGCCGCACCACGTTCACCCCGGCGCGGATCATGGCTTCGAGCAGGTCCGGGTGGCTGGAAGCGGGGCCGAGGGTGGCGACGATCTTGGTGGCGCGCATGGGCATGAAATGTGTCTCCTGTCGGTGGATGGCCGGGCTTCAACGTGCCCGGGTGTAATTTGGTTTCAATTATCTGTGAATCCGGTTACACGACCACGACAGCCGCAAGCCTTCACAGCCGGTTGTTGCGAACGGGCGCTTGGCCGCTGTAGTCCAGCCGCACGAAGGTCCCGTCCACCACAGCCAGATGCACCTCGGTGCGCCGGAAGTTCCACTGGCGGTCGATCGTCAGCGACGCCGTGGCGCCGCGGCTTTTGGTGCTCATCTCCAGCCCGTAGCGCGAGCGCAGCGAGGTGATGAGTCGCTGGGCCAGCGCGCGGGCTTCGTCGGCCGAACCTGCATTGGCCAGCAGCGAGATGCGTTGCAGCTGGTCGGCTTTGAACACGAACGACACCTTGAACTGGGCTCCTGCGAGCTCGAAGGCCGGAATCTCCAGGGGCACGGATTCGCCAGTCGCAGACGGTGCGCTTGCCACGGCTTGCGCCTCGGGCAACAGCGCCCGCACCTCGGCCGGCGTGGCGCCCACAGGCACGCCTTGCCAGAGGGCTTGCGCCGATGCGCCCGCGGTGAACAGCAGGCAGGTGAGGCAGAGCAGGAGTTTGTTCATATGCACCGTAGGACGCCGGTCGGTCGGCAAAGTTGTCTGTGGAGTAGACCAAAGATGGCGGCCCGCTTCGCAGACCCGAAGAAGTCTCGTTATTCGATACCTGAAAGCATTTTGGTGTCTACCAGAACAGAATCCTGCGCCCTTGTGACGGCGACCGACCCACCATCGCGTCACCTTCAACAACCGCAAAGGTTTTTTCATGGCTTCGAACCGATCCCCCCTCATCGTGACGCGCGACACCCGTGCCTGGCAATTCCAGGTCTGGGCGTCGTTCGGCGTGGCGGTCTTTCTCTGCGCCACCGGCCTCGCATATTTGCCAGGTCAGGCGCTGGACCGGGCTTTCATGGTGATGGGTTATGTGTTCTGTCTGTCCACCGTGTTCGTGCTGTCCAAGGCCGTGCGCGACAGCCACCAGGCCGCGCTCGCCGGTGTGCCCGAGACGCCGATGTGGCGCCTGGTGGTGTGGGGCGGCTTTGCGGTGGCCATGGGCCTGACCGGCTGGGGCCTGCTGCGCATGGAGATCAACGACACCTACCGCGCTTACCTGGGTGTGAGCTGGTTGTACCTGGTGACCTCGGCCTTCACGCTGGCCAAGACGCTGCGCGACCGCCATGAAGCCGACCTGAGCGAGGCTCGGGTGCGCGGCGAGATGGCGGGGCGCCAGCAGGTGCTGAGCGAACGCGCTGCCGCTGCCGAATGAACACCATCCACTTTTCTCAAGGAGCTTGAACATGAATGCGACAAACTTTTCCTGGCGCGCCCTGACCGCAGCGGTGGCGATGACTTTGACGCTGGCAGCCAGCCCGGCCCGCGCGCAGAGTGAGGCGTCGGTGGCGCTGTCTGTCCTGCCCGTGGCTTCGGTGGTGGGCGCTGCTTCGGTGGGGGCGGCGGCGGTGAGCGTGGTGCCGGTGGCGTTTTCGGTGGCTGGTGCCACGCTGGTGGTGAAGGCGGTGGAAATCACGGCCAGCGGCACGGTCTATGTGCTGGAGCGGGTGTCCGACGGCGCACGCGCCAGCGTGGAGGTCTCGGGCCGCGCGGCGTCGGCCGTGTCGGTGGGCGTGGGCACGGCGGTGGTGGTCAGCGTGATCGGCACTGGCGTGCTGCTCTCGGCAGCCGGTGAAGTGCTGGCCTTCATTCCGAACGAGCTGGGTCGCGCGCTGCTGCACAACGAACGCATCACGCATTGAGGAGCCGGCCATGACACACCGTTCCATCTGGCGTTGGTTGGCGGTGCTCGCCGTCGCCTGGGCGCTGCTCGCAGCGCCCGCTGCCCACGCCGGCCGTTCCTGCGAAGCCAAGGCGCTCACCGCCCGCAGCATCGAGCAGGGCATGCAGCTCGCGCTGCGCACCTCGCAAGCGCTGGACGCCGAACACGCCCGCAGCGGCGCCCGGGTGGTGGTGCTGGCCCGCGCCGGGCAAGACCTGAGCAAGTACCAATTGCGTTATTCGCACCTGGGCTGGGCCTACAAGACGGCCGAGGGCCCGTGGCGCGTGCTGCACAAGCTCAACGGCTGCGGCTCTGCCGAAGGCGCGTTGTACCGCCAGGGCCTGGGTGAGTTTTTCCTGGACGACCTCTGGCGCTTTGAAGCCGCGTGGATGGTGCCGGCGCCCGCGCTGCAGGCGCCACTGCACGCCGTGCTCACCGACCCGGCGCGCAGCACCGCCCTGCACACGCGTGCTTACAACATGCTGAGTTACCCGTGGGCCACGCGTTATCAGCAGTCCAACCAATGGGCGCTGGAAACCCTGGCCTCGGCCGCCGAGCCGGGGGTGAGCACCCGCGAGCAGGCCCAGGCGTGGCTGCGCTTCAAGGGCTACCAGCCCACCACCCTGCAACTGGGCGCGCTCACCCGCCTGGGCGCCCGTGTG
Source organism: Hydrogenophaga sp. (assembly GCA_046314475.1). Lineage (GTDB taxonomy): Bacteria > Pseudomonadota > Gammaproteobacteria > Burkholderiales > Burkholderiaceae_C > Hydrogenophaga. The sequence continues at coordinate 5,846 of JBKBWW010000128.1, read as the reverse complement.
AGTTCAGCGCACATCGCGTTTGACGACCACCCCAACGAAAAGCGGTTTGCCGACCGCATCGAGACGGTGACGGTGGACTCGGCGTTTACTTGGCTGGAGCGGGCCGGGTTGGCGGGGCCGGTTCAGCTGCTGGTGCCCTGACTGCGTTCCTCGCGCCACAACAGCCGCAGCGCCCACAAGCCCAACGCCGGGCCGATCGCCAGCCACGGCAGCAGTGTGCCCAGCGCCACCGTTTCGGCCAGGGAAACGAACAGCAGGATGCTCACGATGGAAATTGCAAAGCCGATGCTGTTGGTCAACGTGAGCACGCTGCCCACGGCCTGCGGCGGCGCGTTGCGCGCGGTGAGGGTGGAGAACTGCGGAGAATCGCCCGAGACGGTGATGCCCCAGAGCACCAGCCAGGCGTAGAACAGCGCATCACCGGCGTCGATCATCCAGAAGGCCGCCAGGCAACACAGGCCGCTGACGGCCAGCTGTGTGCCCGCCACGCGCGCGCTGCCCCAGCGCTGCGCCACCCAGCCGCCGCCCGCGCAGCCGATCACGCCGGCACCGAGCACACAGAACGCGGCCCACGACAACGCCGCGCCCTGCAGCCGCGTGGCCAGCACCAGCGGCACCATCACCCACATGGTGTAGAGCTCCCACATGTGACCGAAGTAACCCAGCACCGAGCTGCGCACGCGCGCGTCGGTCCACAGCGTGGCCAGCGCGCGCCACTGCAGCACCGTCACGCGGGCCTGGGCGTGGGGCGGATCGGTGGTGCCGAGGAACAGCAGCAGACCTCCGGCGGCGGCCAGCGCAGCCACACCGAGCATGAGCGTGGGCCAGGGCAGGGCGCCGCCGAGCGCGCGCAGCGCATGCGCGCTGGCCGAGCCCAGCACCAGCGCACCGATGAGCAAACCGAGTGCGCCACCCAGGCCGCGCGTGTACCACTGCGCGGCGATCTTCATGCCCACCGGATAGATGCCCGCGAGAAAGAAACCGGTGGCAAAGCGCCAGGCCAGCAGCGCGGTGTAGTCGCGCACCATCCACCACGCGCCCACGGTGCACGCCGCACCGGCCAGCGCACACACCAGGAACACGCGGCGCGGCGCAAAGCGGTCGGCAATGGCCAGCAAGGCAAACACCAGCGTGCCCAGGATGAAACCGAACTGCAGCGCCGAGGTGAGTGTGCCCACCGCGCTGGTGGGCCAGCCCAGCTCGCGCTGCAGGTCGGGCATCACCGCATTGACCGCGAACCACAGCGAGGTGCCCAGGAATTGGGCGAGCACCAGGATGGGCAGGATGTGGCGGGGGACGTTGTTGTCCATGAAGTTTCAGCGCCGCGCCTTGCGACTGTGTCGGACGGTGCCGGTCGTTCGAGTTGTATCCCTTGCCATTACTGCGCCTGGCAAAGAAGTATCCAAGTAGTCAAAATGGTTTAATGGCCCGTTTGCTGGCAGGTCGTCAGGCAACGGTTGCTGTTCAACCCAATTTCTTCGAAAACTCAACAAGGGGAGTTCTCATGAGCGAGGCCATGTCTCTGGAAAACGCACTGCGTTGGTCGGCCAAACTGGGTGAGGCATTCTGGCATCTCTGGATGGTTGCCATCGTTTTGACACTGGCGGCCATAGCACTGCCCAGGCCGCTGGTGGACGCAGCAGCATGTCGCCTGAGTCCCGAGTACTGCGCCCGTGCCGTCCCTCGGGTGATGGCGGCCCGTGCTCCAGCAGTCGAAGGCTCCCCGGGGGCGACGCAGACAGCGCCCGGCAGTGCACTTTTCGAGGCGGTGACCGAACGCTACGACGCCATCAAGGGCGAGCAGGATCGGCTCTTTTCGCTCATCGTTGCCCTGGCCGCCTTGCTCACTTTCCTCGGCTTCAAGGGTGTGCAGTCGCTGCTGGATGCTCAACGAAGCGCGCGCCTCGCGGTGGAAAAGGCGCGTCGGTACGAACTGCTTTGGGAAAAACAGTACCCGCGGGACAACCGCGCCGAAATGGCGGTGGTGATGGCGGCTGCCTTGCGCGACATCACCGACATGCAACTGCACATCCTGAAGCAGACCGGCTCGCCCAACCCCACGCGCAGCGAGTTGTATTTCGAATACCTGCACACTGCCCGGCAGCATCTGGAAACCGTGGAGGATCTCGACTGCAGCACGCCCATCAAATTGCAGGTGCTGGGTGTTCTGGGCAATGTCTACTACCGCCTGGAGCTGTATGACAGCGCGTTCCGGGCGGCTCGAAAAGCCATCGAGGTGGAGGCCGGTGACACCGATGCTTACTTCAACGCGGCTTGCTATTTGTGCAAGATGGCAGAGATCGCCGAGGAGCAGAAAAACCCCCTCGAAGCCAACCGGCTGCTGCGCCAAGCGCTTTCTTATGCCAAGCAGTACGTGGCACAAGAAGACAGCAAGAGCATCGCCAGCAAGATGATGAACGAGGAAGGTGACCTGAAGATCCTGCGTGAGCGCATGCAATCCGAATACGAACTGCTGACCACCTGAGTGCTTGCGCGCGCACCAAAAAAAACAGCGCCCGGTGGGCGCTGTTTTTTTGATGTGTGGCAAACCAGATCAGATGCGAGGCTTTTTGTCGTTCACGAAGATCCTCCTGTTGACGGCGCCATCTGCGCCAGCTGGTTGAAAGTCAAGAAATGCTAACACAGGGGCCATGGCCGCTTGTTAGATCGACAGGGCAAACGGCGCTCCGGCGTTGCGTTTGTCGGACACAGCGGGGCGGTTGGTGCGCAAGAGCCCGATCGGGTCTTTCAAAGGGAGAAAGTTCATGGGGTCAAGGCAGGGGGCTGGGCCCTGCTTGACCGCCGTCGTGCGTGTTTGTTTTGTCGATCAGGCCTACACCCCGCGGGCGCGATCGGCCTTGAACTGCGCCTGGAATGCGCTGAACGTGCCGGCGTCCAGCGCCTCGCGCACCTCGCGCATGAGGTTCAGGTAGTAGTGCAGGTTGTGGATGGTGGCCAGCATGGGGCCGAGCATCTCGCCGCAGCGGTCCAGGTGGTGCAGGTAGGCGCGGCTGAAGCCGTCGCGCCCGCCCTGGTCCCAGCTCACAGCGCTCTTGCCCGCGCAGGCGTGGCAGGTGCAGGTGGTGTCCAGCGGCTGGTGGTCGGTTTTGTGGCGCGCGTTGCGGATCTTCAGGTCGCCGAAACGGGTGAACAGCGTGCCGTTGCGCGCGTTGCGCGTGGGCATGACGCAGTCGAACATGTCCACGCCGTCGGCCACGCCCTGCACCAGGTCTTCGGGCGTGCCCACGCCCATGAGGTAACGCGGCTTGTGCGCGGGCAGGCGGTGCGGCGTGTGCGCCATGATCTGCAGCATCTGCTCTTTGGGCTCGCCCACGCTCACGCCGCCGATGGCGTAGCCGGGGAAGTTCATGTCCACCAATGCGTCCAGCGACTCCTGGCGCAGGTGCTCGAACATGCCGCCCTGCACGATGCCGAACAGCGCGTTGGGGTTCTCCAGCTGCTTGAACTCGTCTTGCGAGCGCTTGGCCCAACGCAAACTCATTTCCATGCTCTTGCGCGCCTCGGCCTCGGTGGTGAGGTGGCCGTTGGTCTCATACGGCGTGCACTCGTCGAGCTGCATCACGATGTCGCTGTTCAGCCCGGTCTGGATGTCCATGCTGACCTCGGGCGACATGAAGAGTTTGTCGCCGTTGACCGGGCTGGCGAAGGTCACGCCTTCTTCGGTGATCTTGCGCATGGCACCGAGGCTCCACACCTGGAAACCGCCCGAGTCGGTGAGGATGGGTTTGTGCCACTGCTCGAACCCGTGCAGGCCGCCGAAGCTGTTCATCACCTCGCGGCCCGGGCGCATCCAGAGGTGGAATGTGTTACCCAGGATGATCTGTGCGCCCATGTCGTGCAGGCTTTGCGGCATCACGCCTTTGACAGTGCCGTAGGTGCCCACCGGCATGAAGATGGGGGTTTGCACCACGCCGTGGTTGAGCGTGAGCTGGGCACGGCGCGCGTGGCTGGTGGGGTCGGTCTTGAGGACTTCAAACTGCAGCATCAGATTTCCTTGAAAGCAGCATGGCGTCGCCATAGCTGAAGAAGCGGTAGCGGTGTTCGATGGCGTGTTCGTAGAGCGCGCGGATGGGATCGAAGCCGGCGAAGGCGCTGACCAGCATCATCAGCGTGGACTGGGGCAGGTGGAAGTTGGTGACCATCATGTCGACCACCTGGAACCCGAAACCGGGCGTGATGAAGATGTTGGTGTCGCCTTCGGTTTCGCCCGAGCGTGCCCAGCTCTCCAGCGTGCGCACGGTGGTGGTGCCCACGGCCACCACACGTCCGCCGCGCGCGCGGCAGTCGGCGATCGCCTGCAGCGTGGCTGGCGGGATGGCGTAGCGCTCGTGGTGCATCACATGGTCTTCGATGCGCCCGGCCTTCATGGGCGCAAACGTGCCGGCGCCCACGTGCAGCGTGACGCTGGCGCGCTGCACACCGCGTGCATCGAGCGCGGCCAGCACGGCCTCGTCGAAATGCAGCGCGGCCGTGGGTGCGGCCACCGCCCCGGGCACGCGCGCGAACACGGTCTGGTAGCGGCGCTCGTCGTCGGCCTCGTCGCTGTGGGTGATGTAGGGCGGCAGCGGCACGTGGCCGTGTTGCGCCATCAGCTCGTAGGGCGTTTCACCGGCTGGGCCGTGCAGGCGAAAGCGGAACAGCTGGCCGTGTTCGTCGGGCCAGCGGCCGATGAAGACCGCGTCAAACCCGCCGCCGCTCAGGCCGCCGGCCATGTGCAGCCGGCCGCCGATCTGCGGCTTCTTGCTCACGCGCAGGTGGGCCACCACCTCGTGGGCCGTGCCGTCGCTGGCCTCAAGCGGCAGCAACACGCGCTCGATCAGCATCTCCAGTTGACCGCCGCTGGCCTTCTGGCCAAACAGCCGCGCCTTCACGACCTGCGTGTCGTTGAACACCAGCAGGTCGCCGGCTTGCAGCAGGTCGGGCAGGTCGCGAAAGATGCGGTCCACCGGTGTGGCGCCCGTGCCGTCGAGCAGGCGCGAGGCGCTGCGCTCGGGTGCGGGGTGCTGGGCGATCAGCTCGGGGGGGAGGTGGAAGTCAAAGTCGGCCACCGTGAAGGCGCGCGCGACGGGTTCGGAACAAGAGGTCATGCTGCTTGAGGGCTGGACGAAGCCCGTGCCAAGTGAAAAGGAAGCGAGAGGGAGGGGTGAAGGGAAGCGGGCAGAATTGTCCCATGCCCGACGCCACCCCCGCCCGCAAGCCCCTCTCTGCCCCGCAGAAGGCCTTGCACCGGCTGGGGCTGGTGCGCGACATCGATCTGGCGCTGCACCTGCCGCTGCGCTACGAGGACGAGACCCGCATCGTCACGCTGCGCGGCGCGCGCGACGGGCAGCTGGCACAGATCGAAGGCACGGTGACCCACAGCGAGATCACGCAGCGCCCGCGCCGCCAGCTGCTGGTGACGCTGGACGACGGCACCGACACTTGCACCCTGCGTTTCTTCACTTTCTACCCCGCGCACCAGAAAGCCCTGGCCGTGGGCGAGCGTGTTCGTGTGCGCGGCGAACTGCGCGGCGGCTTCCTGGGTTGGACCATGGTGCACCCGGCGTTTCATGCGGCGGGCGGTGAATTGCCCGACGCGCTCACGCCGGTGTACCCCACCAGCGCGCAACTGCCCCAGGCGTATCTGCGCAAGGTGGTGGCCAGCGGATTGCGGCGCGCCGACCTGGGCGAGAACCTGCCGCCTGCGCTGCTGGGTGGCCTGAACGCCGTGGTGCGCGGCACCTGGACGTTGCGCGATGCCTTGCAGTACCTGCATCACCCGGGCGCCGACGTGTCGCTGGACGCGCTGGAAGACCGCAGCCACCCGGCCTGGCAGCGCCTGAAAG
>JBKBWW010000127.1:0-9943 GCA_046314475.1 Hydrogenophaga sp. | reverse complement strand
CACCACCCAGGGTGCCGAACTCGCGCGCCGCCTGAGCGATGTGCAGCAGTTCGCTACTCGGTGGGCGCACCAGCAGGCGCGCGCCTCGGCCAGTGCCACGCCGCACCAGCCCGGCGCCTGATCAGGCGGCGGGGCTCGCCACGATGGTCTGGCGCTGCTCGCCCAGACCACGCGCACCCAGGCTCACCACGTCGCCCGCCTTCAGGTACGTCGGCGGCTTGTGGCCCATGCCCACGCCGGGCGGCGTGCCGGTGGGGATCACGTCGCCGGGTTGCAGCGCCATGAAACGAGAGAGGTAGCTCACGATGGTCTTCACACCGAAGATCATAGTGCGGGTGTTGCCGGTCTGGCGGCGCTCGCCGTTCACATCGAGCCACAGATCCACGTCCTGCGGATCTCCCAGCTCGTCGGGCGTGACCAGCCAGGGGCCGATCGGGCAGTGGGTGGGGTAGCTCTTGCCCTTGGCCCACTGGCCTTCATATTCCATCTGGTAGGCGCGCTCGGACACGTCGTTGACCAGGCAGAAGCCGGCCACGAAGTCCAGCGCATCGGCTTCGCTCACGTGGAAGGCGCGCCGGCCGATCACGATGCCCAGCTCGACTTCCCAGTCGAGCTTTTGCGCGCCCGGGGGCAGCCACACGTCATCAAAGGGTCCGCAGATGGCGCCGCTGTGTTTGTTGAACACGATGGGCTGGCCCGGCGCCTTGAGCCCGGCCTCAGCCGCGTGGTCGGCGTAGTTCAGGCCGATGCCGATGACGTTGCCCACACCGCCCACGCAAGCACCAAAACGGGTGCCGGGCGGCACGGCGGGCAGGCCGGTCGGGTCGAGCGCGGCCAGCCGGGCCATAGAATCACGCCCCAGGGTGGCCGGGTGGATGTCGGCCACCACCCCCGACAGGTCGCGCAGCGTGCCGCTGGCATCGATCAGACCGGGTTTCTCGGCACCCGCGGGTCCATGGCGAAAGAGTTTCATGGGTTCAACCTGTTGTGTCGTCTATTGGAAAGGGGCCGATTGTGGGCCCCGGCTCGCCAAACGCCTGTCGCCTCCTTGAAACCGGGCCCATTGCCCCCATGTGTCTGCCTGCGGCCAGCGTTGCCCACCTTTTTTCACGAACTTTTCCATTCATTGCCATGAGCCAAGACAACCAGCCCGCCGACAACGCCGCCCCGGACTCCGGTGCGCCCATGAGCCCCGAAGAGGCGATGGCGGCCGCTGCGGCCAACGAGGCCGATGCCCTGACCGCCCTGACGCAAGAGGTGTCCACCCTCAAGGCGCAGAACGCCGATCTGGCCGAGCAGTTCCTGCGCGCCAAGGCCGAGGCCGAGAACACCCGCCGCCGCGCCGAAGAAGAAATCAGCAAATCGCGCAAGTTCGCGGTGGAGAGTTTTGCCGAAAGCCTGCTGCCCGTGGCCGACAGCCTGGAAGCGGGTCTGGCCATCACCGAGGCCACACGCGAGCAACTGCGCGAAGGGTCCGAAGCCACGCTCAAGCAGCTCAAGAGCGCGCTGGAGCGCCACCGCGTGCTGGAAATCAACCCACCGAGCGCCACGAAGTTCGACCCGCACCAGCACCAAGCCATCAGCATGGTGCCCGCCGCCCAGGAACCCAACACCGTGGTGAGCGTCCTGCAAAAGGGTTACTCCATCGCCGACCGCGTGCTGCGCCCGGCCCTGGTCACGGTCACCGCACCCAAATAAGTCTTTGGAGAGGTCTGGCTCTTGAAAAGAGCCCGACTTATCCACACCTCATCCACATCGTTTTCAACAATCTTTTTCTACACGGAGTCACAACATGGGACGAATCATCGGCATTGACCTGGGCACCACCAACTCGTGCGTGTCCATCATGGAAGGCAACACCACCAAGGTGATCGAGAACTCGGAAGGTGCGCGCACCACGCCGTCGATCGTGGCTTACCAGGAAGACGGCGAAGTGCTGGTGGGCGCCTCGGCCAAGCGCCAGGCCGTGACCAACCCGCGCAACACGCTGTACGCGATCAAGCGCCTGATCGGCCGCAAGTTCACCGAGAAGGAAGTGCAGAAGGACATCAACCTGATGCCCTATTCCATCGTGGCCGCCGACAACGGCGACGCCTGGGTGGAAGTGCGCGGCAAACAGATCTCGGCCCAGCAGGTCAGCGCCGACATCCTGCGCAAGATGAAGAAAACCGCCGAGGACTACCTGGGCGAGCCGGTGACCGAGGCCGTGATCACGGTGCCCGCGTACTTCAACGACGCGCAGCGCCAGGCCACCAAAGACGCTGGCCGCATCGCCGGTCTGGATGTGAAACGCATCATCAACGAGCCCACCGCCGCAGCCCTGGCCTTCGGCCTGGACAAGCAGGAAAAGGGCGACCGCAAGATCGCGGTGTACGACCTGGGTGGCGGCACGTTCGACGTGTCCATCATCGAGATTGCCGACGTCGACGGCGAGAAGCAGTTTGAAGTGCTCTCCACCAACGGCGACACCTTCCTGGGCGGCGAAGACTTCGACCAGCGCATCATCGACTACATCATTGGCGAGTTCAAAAAGGACCAGGGCGTCGACCTGAGCAAGGACGTGCTCGCGCTGCAGCGCCTGAAGGAAGCCGCCGAGAAGGCCAAGATCGAGCTCTCCAGCTCGGCCGCCACCGACCTGAACCTGCCCTACATCACCGCCGACGCGTCGGGCCCCAAGCACCTGAACATCAAGCTCACGCGCGCCAAGCTCGAAGCCCTGGTGGAAGAGCTGATCGAACGCACGATCGCGCCTTGCCGCATGGCCATCAAGGACGCCGGCATCAGCGCATCCGACATTCACGACGTGATCCTGGTCGGCGGCATGACCCGCATGCCCAAGGTGCAGGAGAAGGTCAAGGAATTCTTCGGTCAGGAGCCGCGCAAGGACGTGAACCCCGACGAAGCCGTGGCCGTGGGTGCCGCCATCCAGGGTCAGGTGCTCTCGGGTGACCGCAAGGACGTGCTGCTGCTCGACGTGACCCCGCTGAGCCTGGGCATCGAGACCATGGGCGGCGTGATGACCAAGATGATCCAGAAGAACACCACGATCCCGACCAAGTTCGCGCAGACCTTCTCGACCGCCGAAGACAACCAGCCGGCCGTGACCATCAAGGTGTTCCAGGGCGAACGTGAAATCGCCTCCGGCAACAAGCTGCTGGGCGAGTTCAACCTCGAAGGCATCCCCGCTTCGCCGCGCGGCATGCCGCAGATCGAGGTGTCGTTCGACATCGACGCCAACGGCATCCTGCACGTGGGCGCCAAGGACAAGGGCACCGGCAAGGAAAACAAGATCACCATCAAGGCCAATTCCGGCCTGAGCGAGGAAGAAATCCAGCAGATGGTGAAGGACGCCGAGCTCAACGCCGCCGACGACAAAAAGAAGGTGGAGCTGGTGCAGGCCCGCAACCAGGGCGAAGCCATGGTGCACAGCGTGAAGAAGAGCCTGGGCGAACACGGCGACAAGCTCGAAGCCACCGAGAAGGAAGCCATCGAGTCCGCCATCAAGGCGGTTGAAGAAGCCATTGCCGGCGACGACAAGGCCGCCATCGAGTCGAAGACCGAAGCCCTCATGACCGCCAGCCAGAAGCTGGGCGAAAAGGTGTATGCCGCCTCGCAGGCCGAAGCGGCTGCCGCCGGTGCAGCCCCCGGTGCCGACGCGGCGGGGGGTGGCTCGGCCAAGGCCGGTGCCGACGACGACATCGTGGATGCCGAAGTGAAGGAAGTGAAGAAGGGCTGATCGCTGCCCGCAGCGGCATTCACGCCACCGCCGCGTCAGGGCAACCTGACGCGGCGTTTGTCCTCAACAAGAACCGCATTCCACCATGGCTAAACGCGACTTTTACGAAGTGCTCGGGGTTCCCAAAAACGCTTCGGACGACGAGATCAAGAAGGCGTATCGCAAACTGGCGATGAAGCATCACCCGGACCGCAACCAGGGCGATGCGGCCAAGGCCGCCGAAGAGAAGTTCAAGGAGGCCAAGGAAGCCTACGAGATGCTGTCGGATGCGCAAAAGCGCGCCGCTTACGACCAGCACGGGCACGCCGGCGTGGACCCGAACATGCGCGGTGGACCGGGCGCAGAAGGCTTTGCCGGCTTTGGGGACGCCTTCGGCGACATCTTCGGCGACATCTTTGGCGGTCAGCGGGGCCAACGCGGCGGCCGGCAGGTGTACCGGGGTGCCGACCTGTCGTACGCCATGGAGATTTCGCTGGAAGAAGCGGCCGCCGGCAAGGAGACCCAGATCCGGATCCCCAGCTGGGACGACTGCGAAACCTGCAAAGGCAGCGGCGCCAAGCCGGGCACCAGCGCCAAGACCTGCTCCACCTGCCATGGCCAGGGCGTGGTGCAGATGCGCCAGGGCTTCTTCAGCGTGCAGCAGACCTGCCCGCATTGCCACGGCACCGGCAAGATCATCCCCGAACCCTGCACCACGTGCGGCGGGCAAGGCAAGATCAAGAAGCAGAAGACCCTGGAGATCAAGATCCCGGCCGGTATCGACGACGGCCAGCGCATCCGCTCCACCGGCAACGGCGAACCCGGTCAGAACGGCGGCCCGGCCGGCGACCTCTACATCGAGATCCGGCTGCGCAAGCACGACATCTTCGAGCGCGAAGGCGACGATCTGCACTGCCAGGTGCCGGTGCCCATGACCACCGCTGCCCTGGGCGGCGAGATCGACGTGCCCACGCTGCAGGGCAAGGCCACCATCGACCTGCCCGAAGGCACCCAGAGCGGAAAAACCTTCCGCCTGCGCGGCAAGGGCATCAAGGGCGTGCGCAGCAGCTACCCCGGCGACCTGTACTGCCATGTGGCGGTGGAAACGCCGGTGAAGCTCACCGAGCACCAGCGCAAGCTGCTCAAGGAGCTTGACGAGTCGTTCAAGAAAGGCGGCCACAAGCACAGCCCGAACGACAAAGGGTGGTTCGAGAAGGCCAAGAGCTTTTTCAGCTGATTCGCGCCGAGAGGTTCAGCCAGACGAAAGGGGTGACGGGTGACTGCCGCCCCTTTGTTCGTTGAATGAACGCCCCTTGGCAGCAGGCGACCGCGCGGTGCCGTCAGACCATCGAATGCAGCCCCACCCGGTTGCCTTCGGTGTCGATGAAGTGGGCAAAGAAGCCGAAGCCGTTGCCGATCTCGGTCTTGGGTACGGCCACCTGGCCTCCGGCGGGCTCCACGCGCGCCAGCATCACAGCCAGATCATCACCGCCGTTGAGGTACACCAGCGTGCCGCTCTGCGACGGTGCGGTGCCATCGCCATGCACGATGGCGCCACTGACCTGGTCCGGATCGCTGGACAGGAAACCCATGGTGGACGGCCCCATGGTCATGGTCTCGATGGGGTGGCCGAGCACCGCCGCGTAGAAAACGCGCGCGCGCTCAAAGTCGTGCACCGGGATTTCGCACCAGGCAATGACATGGGGACGGTTGGGCATGTGAACCTCCTTGTACAGACCGGGCTGTGACTGTGCCGGGAGGTGGCAGACCAGTCAATCGGTTTGCGACAGGGCCACAGCCAACCACCCCAGCAGCAGGACCCCGAACAGCACCAGAACCAGCGCTACCAAGACGGGCGTCCGCGCTCGCGGCAGTGGCTGGCCCGGCCCGGGCGCAGGGCCGGCGGGTGGTCGGGGGATACCCAGCGCGTACAGCTTCTCTTCCACCACCACCAAACCCCTCAGCCTGGCGGCCTGCAACGGTGTCGCTCCATCGAACTCGGACGCCAGCGCCGGGTGGGCGCCATGGTCGAGCAGGTACAGGGCCACGGCCTCCTGCCCGGCCAGAATGGCCGCGACCAGGGGTGTCGACAGGAACTCCGGGTGCGCGTAGTTCACATCGATGCCCGACTGGACATGGTGCTGCACCAGCGCCAGATCGCCTTCGCAACCGGCATTGAACATTTCTTTCCAGTCACCGCCCGACATGCAACTCCTTCGCCAAAGGTTGAGAACCACCCATCAGGTCAGGCGGCCGACGCACCGCCGGAGCTGGTGCAGTCGGACAGGACACCGACCGCCAGGGAACCCCGTCCGCATCCGCCCGCACACGCGGCAACACCGTCCATCAAGACGCAGCAACGTGATCCATCAAAGGGACACCCGACCGGCGCGCGGCGTCCACCACGGCGTGCAGCAGCCGCTGGGTTCCGGGTCTGACCAGCGGCCATTGCTGCGTGCGCCGGAGCTGATCGATGCCGTGCGGGAACAGGCCCACGCAGGCGTGTTGAGGATGCTGCGCAGAGGCATAGACCAGCCCGTGGTGCCCAGCCTTGAAACAGTCCAGCGCCAATGCCTGGGTCTGGGCAAAGCGCAGGCTCTGCAACAAGGGGTAGGGCTCGGCCAGGGGCCGCAAATCCACCAGCCGCAGCGGCTGGGTGGTGGTGAACTGCAGCAAGGCGCGTTTGCGCAGGTCGGCCAGGCTGCGGCTCACCACATCGCGGCGGAATTGCGATTCAAACAACGCGGTATCGGCGCTGTCGGCCAGGTAGGCGGTGACCTGGTCGGGCAGGCAGAAACGCCCGGACAGCACACCTGCCGGTGGCAACAGCAGGCCGTTGCGCTTGACGCTGCCGGGTCGGGCGCGCAGCAGCTGCACACGAAAGAAAGTCTGCCCGGCGGGCAGCTCGATGAGCGGTGGATTGAGTGTTTTGAGGTTCATGGGCAGGGGCCATCAATGACCCTCTGCGGTTGCCAGGCCCAGCACACGGCTCGCCTCCATGCCCTGCTCCAGCGCCACGCGGGGCGTCTGCCCGTCCAGCGCCGGGTGCGGGCTCTCCAGAAAGGCCAGCAACTGCCAGCCATCCGAAGAACCCAGCGCCTGCGACAGCGGCTGGAGGTGCGGGAACACGAAGGGCTCAAACTGCCAGCGCGGCAGCTTGTAGCCGCGCCGCAGATGTGCCACGCCGATGCATCGGCCAGCCTTGATCCAGGCGTTGATGGTCACGCGCGTGGTGCCCGCCAGAGCGGCGGCTTCGTCGGTGGTGACCATGTCGGCGGCCTGGATGCGCTCGCGCCGGTAGGCCGCGCCCGAGCGCAGCAGCGCGGAGGTTTGCGCTTCGCTGGCGTAGGGGTCGGCGGGCGTACGCCCGGCGCCGCGACGGGTTGTTTCCAGAGGGGCACCCAGGGGAATGGCGAGTGTGTTCATGATCGCTAGCGGTTGAAAAAGCCTGGTGACCATTGTCGAACAATCCGTTTGATTGGTCAATTTCGTAAAGTTCGTTATCCTCGCCTCCTGCATGGCATACCCCACCGAATCCGACCTCGTCGTCGCCCGCCCCGAAGGCCTGTACTGCCCGGCGGGCGACTTTTTCATCGACCCCTGGCGGCCGGTGGAGCGGGCCGTGATCACGCACGGCCATTCGGACCATGCGCGCTGGGGCCATGCGCACTACCTGGCCCACACCGACAGCGCGGGTACGCTGCGCCAGCGCCTGGGCGCGGACATCAACCTGCAGACGCTGGACTACGGCAAGGTCATCGAACACCATGGCGTGCGCCTGTCGCTGCACCCGGCGGGCCACGTGCTGGGCTCGGCCCAGGTGCGGCTGGAGCATGGCGGGCGCGTGTGGGTCGCGTCGGGCGATTACAAGACCGAGGCCGACGGCACCTGCACACCCTTCGAACCTGTGCGCTGCGACACCTTCATCACCGAATCCACCTTCGGTCTACCGGTCTACCGCTGGCCGACGCAGGCGGTGCTGTTCGACGAAATCAACACCTGGTGGCGCCGCAACGCGGATGAGGGCCGCGCCTCGGTGCTGCTGTGCTATGCCTTCGGCAAGGCGCAGCGCGTCTTGCATGGGGTGGATGCGGGCATCGGACCGATCGTGGTGCACGGCGCGGTGGAGCCGCTGAATGCGGTGTACCGCGCGGCGGGTGTCGCGCTGCCGCCCACGCACCGCGTGACCGAACTGGACAAGACCGCGCTGCAGCGTGCGCTGGTGGTGGCCCCGCCGTCGGCCCAGGGCACGCCGTGGATGAAGCGCTTTGGCGCCGACGCGGTGGACGCCTTTGCCAGCGGCTGGATGCGGGTGCGCGGCAACCGGCGGCGACGTAGTGTCGACCAGGGATTTGTCATGTCCGACCACGCCGACTGGCCAGGATTGATGAGCGCGATCAAAGCCACTGGCGCGGAGCACATCCGCGTGACGCACGGCAGCGTGCCGGTGCTGGTGCGCTGGCTGACCGAGCAGGGGCTGGACGCGCAGGCATTTGAGACCGAGTACGGCGACGAGGATGTGGCGGACTCCGCTGCATCCGTTCGCCCTGAGCCAGTCGAAGGGTCTGCCGCAGAGGGGCTTCGACAGGCTAAGCCCGATCGGGTTGGTGGGCTCTCCGATGACGGTGAACAGCCATGAAGCGCTTTGCCGCCCTGTACCGCGAACTGGACGCCAGCACTGCCACGCGCGAGAAGCAGGCTGCGCTGCAGCGCTACTTCAACGAAGCGCCAGCCGATGACGCGGCCTGGGCGGTGTACTTTCTGGCCGGCGGCAAGCCGCGCCAGACCGTGCCCACGCGGGTGCTGCGCGAGCAGGCGCTGGCGGCCACCCGCCTGCCCGAGTGGCTGTTCGAAGAGAGCTACCAGACCGTGGGCGATCTGGCCGAAACCGTGTCGCTGCTGCTGCCACCGGCCAGCGCGCCGGTGGAGCGTGGCCTGGCCGAGTGGCTGACCCAGCACCTCCTGCCACTGCGAGGTCTGCCCCCGGAGTTGCTGGCCGAACGCCTGCGCGCACAGTGGGACGCGGTGCCCGACGACCAGCGCTTCGTCTACTTCAAGCTCATCACAGGCGGCTTTCGCGTCGGCGTGTCCAAGCTGCAGGTGACGCAGGCGCTCGCAGCGGTGGCAGGCGTGAGCCCGCAGCGCGTGGCGCAGCGGCTGATGGGCTACACCCACATCGGCGCGCAGCCGACCGCCGCGGCCTATGCCACGCTGGTGGCCCCGGAAAGCGATGCAGAAACCAACCAGAAAACCAGCGGCCAGCCCTACCCGTTTTTTCTGGCCCACCCCTGGAACGAACCGCTGGAGCGCTTCGACGAACTGCTGGGCCCGCCCGCCGACTGGCAGGTGGAATGGAAGTGGGACGGCATCCGCGCGCAGCTGGTCAAGCGCGCGGGACAGGTGTGGCTGTGGTCGCGTGGCGAAGAGCTGGTGACCGAGCGCTTTCCCGAACTGGGCGCGCTGGGCGAGGCCCTGCCCGACGGCACCGTGCTCGACGGCGAGATCGTGGTGTGGCGCGGCGGCCAGCCGCAACCGTTTGCCGAACTGCAGCGGCGCATCGGCCGCAAGACGCTGGGCGCCAGGCTGCTGCGCGAGGTGCCGGTGGTGCTGCTGGCCTACGACCTGCTGGAGGCCGACGGCAACGACCTGCGCGAACGGCCGCAGCACGCACGCCGCAATCAACTCGATGCGCTGGTGGCACAACTGAACCACCCACAACTCATCGCCAGCCCGGCGCTGCAGGGCGACACGTGGAACGACCTCGCGCAGCAGCGAGAAACCGCGCGCCAGATGGGCACCGAAGGCTTCATGCTCAAGCAGCGCAACGCCCAGTACGGCGTGGGCCGCACGCGCAGCGTCGGCACCTGGTGGAAGTGGAAGATCGACCCACTCAGCGTGGACGCCGTGCTCATCTATGCCCAGCGCGGCCACGGGCGTCGTGCCAGCCTCTACAGCGACTACACCTTCGCCGTGTGGAGCGCCCCGCCCGGTACCGAAGGCCGACAACTGGTTCCGTTCGCCAAGGCGTACTCGGGCCTGACGGATGCAGAGATGGCGAAGGTGGACGCCATCATCCGCAAGACCACGGTGGAGAGCTTCGGCCCGGTGCGCAGCGTGCGGCCCACGCTGGTGTTTGAACTGGGTTTTGAAGGCATTGGCCGCAGCACCCGGCACAAAAGCGGCATTGCGGTGCGTTTTCCGCGCATGCTGCGCTGGCGCGAGGACAAG
>JBKBWW010000126.1:2877-10195 GCA_046314475.1 Hydrogenophaga sp. | reverse complement strand
GTACGACGCCTTGCTGCACCAGCTGCGCCAGGCCGACATCGACTTCATCGTGGGTGCGCTTCGGCCCACGTTGACGGGCGCCGACCTGGCGCAGGAAACGCTGTTCCTCGACCGCCTCGCGGTGGTGGCGCGGGCGGCACACCCGCTGGCTGGGCGGCGCAACCTGAGCTGGCAGGACCTGCGCGGCGCGGGCTGGATCATGCCGATGCCGAACACGCCCGCACAGGTGGCGTTCGAGCAGGCGCTGAAGGTGGCGCGCATTCCGATCCCGGCCGATCCGCTGCGCGTCAACAGCGCGCTGATGATGCAGGCCCTGCTGGCGCAAAGCGATCGCGTGGCACTCATGTCGCCGCGCCAGGTGGACGCCGAGATCCGCGCCGGTCTGCTGGTCCAGCTGGGTGTGGCGGTGCGGCACGAGCCGCGCATGATCGGCCTGGTGCGGCGCGCGGACTACCTGCCCACGCCGGCGGCGCAGTCGCTGCTGGACGCGCTGCGCAGCGCGGCACGGGAGATCGCCGGCGATGCAGCCGCAGAAAATTGAAATAAGCAGAATGCATAGCTGATCCGGCGAAAGCATTGGACCTTTGCCCATGACGGCGGGATCATCCGTGGCCTGTGAAGCCGCCAGCACGCAGCGGCATGCATACGGGAAAACCCGCAATCCACCGGAGACACACCATGCAAAAACGCCACTTCATCCGCACCGCCGTTGCCCTCGCGCTCGTGAGTTCCCTCGGCCATGCCGCCGCTCAGGACAACACCTTCAAGATCGGCCTGATCCTGCCCATGACCGGGCCCTTCGCCTCCACCGGCAAGCAGCTCGAAGCCGCCGCCCGCCTCTACATGGCCCAGAACGGCGACACCGTCGCTGGCAAGAAGGTGCAGTTGATCGTCAAAGACGACACCGGTGCGCCCGACGTGACCAAGCGGATTGCGCAGGAGCTGGTGATCAACGACAAGGTGCAGGTGTTGGCCGGCTTCGGCCTCACGCCGCTGGCCTTTGCCACCGCACCGGTGGCCACGCAGTCCAAGACACCGCTGGTGGTGATGGCCGCGGCCACCTCCAGCATCACGGAAGCGTCGCCGTACATCGTGCGCACCAGCTTCACCGTGCCGCAGGTGGTCACCGTGCTGGCCGACTGGGCCACCAAGAACAACATCAAGCGGGTGGTGACCCTGGTGACCGACTACGCGCCTGGCGTGGATTCCGAAAAATTCTTCAACCAGCGCTTCCAGGCCAACGGCGGCGTGGTCATCGAGTCGCTGCGCGTGCCGCTGCGCAGCCCCGACTTCGCACCCTTCCTGCAGAAGGTGCGTGATGCCAAGCCCGATGCGCTGTTCACCTTCGTGCCCTCGGGCGCGGGGTCGGCGCTGATGAAGCAGTTTGCGGAACGCGGCCTGGACAAAGCCGGCATCCGCATGATTGCCGAAGGCAGCGTGACCGATGACGACATCCTCAACGGCATGGGCGACGTGGCCCTGGGCGTGGTCACGGCCCACCACTACTCGGCCGCGCACAACTCGCCGCTGAACAAGAAGTTTGTCGAAGCCTTCGGCAAGGCCAACAACGGCATGCGCCCCAACTTCATGGCCGTGGGCGCCTACGACGGCATGCGCGTGATCTACGAAGGCGCCAAGAAGACCAAGGGCGAAGGCGGCGAGGCCCTGCTCAACGCCATGAAGGGCCAGGTCTTCGAGAGCCCGCGCGGCCCGATCTACATCGACGCGCAGACCCGCGATGTGGTGCACAACGTCTACGTGCGCAAGGTCGAGAAGATCAACGGCCAGATGTGGAACACCGAGATCGAAACCGTCACCGACATGAAGGACCCGGGCAAGGCGAAGTAAGCCGCGCCGGTCCTCTGTTCCCTCCCTTGTCATGAAGGCGGGTGCCTCGCGCACCCGCCTGTGAGACGCCACGCCCATGCTGACCATCCTCTTCGACGGCATCGCCTACGGCATGCTGCTTTTCATCTTGGCCGTGGGCCTGTCGGTGACCATGGGCTTGATGAACTTCATCAACCTGGCCCACGGCGCCTTCGCCATGCTCGGCGGCTACCTCACGGTGGCGCTGATGCAGCACCAGGGCCTGCCTTTCCTCCTGTGCCTGCCATTGGCTTTTGGCGTCACAGCGCTGGTGGGGGCGGTGCTGGAGCGCACGCTCTACCGGCCCATGTACAAGAAGCCGCACCTGGACCAGGTGCTGTTCTCGATCGGCCTGACCTTCATGGCCGTGGCCGCCACCGACTTCTTCATGGGCTCGCAGCAGCAGATCATCCAGCTACCGACCTGGCTGCTCGGCCGCACCGAACTCTTCGACGGTGCACTCGGCATGGGGCACTACCGGCTCTTCATCATCGCCATCTGCGCCGCGCTCACCGTGGGGCTGCAGTTCATCCTCTCGCGCACCCGCTTCGGCAGCCGGCTGCGCGCCAGCGTGGACGACCCACGCGTGGCGGCCAGCCTGGGCATCAACGTGAACGTGGTGTTCGCAGCCACCTTCGCGGTGGGCTCGGGCCTGGCCGGCCTGGGTGGCGCGCTGGGCGCTGAAGTGCTGGGTCTGGACCCGAGCTTCCCGCTGAAGTTTCTGGTGTATTTCCTGATCGTGGTGGCGGTGGGTGGCACCTCGTCCATCACCGGTCCGCTGCTGGCGGCGCTGCTGCTGGGCATCGCCGACGTGGCGGGCAAGTACTACATCCCCAAGCTCGGCGGCTTCATCGTCTACACCCTCATGATCGCCATCCTGATCTGGCGGCCGCACGGCCTGTTCTCGCGCCTCGGAGGCGGCAAATGACACCAACCACAACCCCACATCGCAAGCTGCTCGACCAGGCCCGCTGGCGTCCCTGGGAGCCGGTGCTCTGGCTGGCCGCACTGGCCGCGCCCTGGCTGCTCAAGGAGCACGCGCTGATCATCAACGAGGTCGCCATCGTCGCGCTGTTCGCGGTGTCGCTGGACCTGATCCTCGGCTACACCGGCATCGTCTCGCTGGGCCACGCGGCCTTTCTCGGCTTCGGCGCCTACAGCGCAGCCCTGTTTGCCAAACACATCCACCCCGACCCGATGGTGGGTCTGGTGGTGGGCACGGCGGCGGGCACGTTGCTGGGCGCGGTGGCCTCGCTGACCATCATGCGCGGCACCGACCTCACGCGCATCATGGTCACGCTGGGTCTCACGCTGATCCTGTTCGAACTGGCCAACAAGCTCGACTGGCTCACCGGCGCCGACGGCCTGCAGGGCGTGGTCATGGGGCCGTTGCTGGGCCGCTTTGAGTTCGACTTGTACGGGCAAGTGGCGGCGGCCTATTCCATCGCCGTGTTGCTGGTGTGTTTTCTGCTGGCGCGCCGGCTCGTGCACTCGCCCTTTGGCGCCACGCTCAAGGCGGTGCGCGACAACCGGCTGCGTGCCATGTCCATCGGCATTCCGGTCGCATCAAGGCTGGCGGTGGTCTACACCGTGTCCGCCGGCATGGCCGGCGCGGCCGGCGCCTTGCTGGCCCAGACCACGGGCTTTGCCTCGCTGGACGTGTTCTCCATCGAGCGCTCGGCCGACGTGGTGCTGATGCTGGTGATCGGGGGCGTGGGCTGGCTCTACGGCGGTGTGGTCGGCGCGGTGGTGTTCAAGCTGCTGCACGACGTGATCGCCGGCATCACGCCGCAGTACTGGACCTTCTGGGTCGGCCTGTTCCTCGTGGTGCTGGTGCTGGTGGGCCGCGAGCGCCTGCTGCGGCCCTGGACCTGGTTCTCGCGCAAGGACGCCGCATGAACACGACCCACACCATCCCAAGCACCACCGTGCTCAAGACCGAGGGCCTGGTCAAGCGTTTCGGCGGCATCGTCGCCACGCAGGACGTGAGCCTCAACGTGAGCCACGGCGCGCGCCACGCGCTCATCGGCCCCAACGGCGCGGGCAAGACCACGCTGATCAACCTGCTGACCGGCGTGCTTGATCCCTCGGCGGGCCGCATCCTGCTCGACGGTGACGACATCACCACGCTCGCACCGCACCAGCGCGTGCGCCGCGGCATGGTGCGCACCTTCCAGATCAACCAGCTGTTCAACAGCCTCACGCCACGGGAAACCCTGGCCATGGTGGTGGCCCAGCACCTCGGTTTGGGTGGACGCTGGTGGCAGCCTCTAGGCCGCCAGCCAGAGGTCAACCAGCGCTGCGAACAGCTGCTGGAACAGTTTCACCTGGCCGACGTGGGCCATGTGCGCACCGAGCACCTGGCCTACGGCAAGCGCCGCCTGCTGGAGATCGCCATCGCCCTGGCCTGCGAGCCGCGCGTGCTGCTGCTCGACGAGCCGGTGGCCGGCGTGCCGGCGGGTGAGCGCGAGGAGCTGCTGCACACCGTGGCCGCGCTGCCCGCCGATGTGTCGGTGCTGCTGATCGAGCACGACATGGACCTGGTGTTCGAGTTCGCCCGCTTCATCACCGTGCTGGTCAACGGCGCGGTGCTGGTCGAAGGCACACCTGCAGAAATTGCCAACGACCCACGGGTCAAAGCCGTGTACCTCGGCCATGGGGAGGCCATCCATGGCTGATCTGCTGCACATTGAAAAACTGAGCGCCGGCTACGGCGAGGCGGTGGTCCTCCAGGGTGTGAGCTTCTCGCTGCCCGAAGGCGAAACCCTGGCGCTGCTCGGCCGCAACGGCACCGGCAAGACCACGCTCATGAACACACTGGCCGGCGCCACGCGCCAGCATGGCGGCAGCATCCGGCTGGCCGGCGTCGAGCTGCACCGCCTGCCCGCGCACGAGCGAGCGGCCGCCGGCATCGGCTGGGTGCCGCAGGAGCGCAACATCTTCAAGTCGCTCACGGTGCACGAAAACCTGACGGCGGTGGCGCGCCCGGCGCGCGCCGGCAGCGGCAACCGGCCCTGGACACCCGAGCGCGTGTACGAGTTGTTCCCGCGCCTGGCCGAGCGCAAGACCAACCTGGGCACACAACTCTCCGGCGGCGAACAGCAAATGCTGGCCGTGGGCCGCGCGCTGGTGCTCAACCCGCGCCTGCTGCTGCTCGACGAGCCGCTGGAAGGCCTGGCGCCCATCATTGTGGAAGAGCTGCTGCGCGCCATCGCCCGCATCACGCGCGACGAAGGCCTCTCGGCCATCATCGTCGAGCAGCATCCGCAAGCCATCCTGCGCATCAGCCACCGCGCGGTGGTGCTGGACCACGGCAACGTGGTGCACAGCGGCGACGCCGCAGCGCTGGCCGCACAGCCCGAGCTGCTGGATGGCCTGCTCGGCGTGGTGCGCACCGCAGGAGCCCCACATGCCGCTTGAAACCGCACAAGGCGAACCACTGTGGCTGGTGCCCGGCCTGATGTGCGACGCGGCGGTGTGGCAACCCGTGATGCCCGCGCTGGGCTCGGGCCGCGAATGCCACGTGGTGGACCACGGCGAGGCCGACAACGTTGACCAGATGGCGCGCCAGCTGCTGGACGCCGCCCCGCCGCGTTTTGCACTGGCCGGCCATTCGATGGGCGCGCGCGTGGCGCTGGAGGTGCTTCGCCAGGCGCCCGCGCGCGTGAGCCGCGTGGCCCTGCTCGACACCGGCTACCTGGCCCGCGCACCTGGCACTGCGGGCGAGGAAGAAACCCGCAAGCGCCACGCCCTGCTGGACGTGGCGCGGCGCGAAGGTGTTCGCGCCATGGCCCGGCAGTGGGTGCAAGGCATGGTGCACCCCGGGCGCCTGGACGACGCAACGCTGCTGGAGGCCATCGTGGCCATGTTCGAGCGCAAGAGCGCCGACACCTTCGAGCGCCAGCTCCGTGCGCTGTTGCAGCGGCCGGACGCGTCCGACGTGCTGCGCGGCATCCGCGTGCCCGCGCTCGTGATGTGCGGCCGCCAGGACAGCTGGGCCCCGGTGGCGCAGCACGAGGCCATGCACGCCCTGATCCCCGGTGCGACGCTGGCCGTGACCGAGGACGCCGGCCACATGGCACCGATGGAGCGGCCTGCGGCTGTGGCCGAGGTGCTGCAGCGCTGGCTGACGGCACCGGCGAAAGCCTCTTGAACGCGGACCCGACATGAACACCGCCGATTTCGCCGACATCCCCGGCACCGTGCTGTTCGACGCCCAGCAATCGCGCAAGGGCTATGCACTCAACCAGTTCTGCATGTCGCTCATGAAGCCGGCCAACCGCGAACGTTTCCGTGCGAACGAAGCCGCCTACCTGGCCGAGTGGCCCATGACGCCGGCGCAGCGCGAAGCGGTGCTGGCCCGCGACATGAACCGCTGCCTGGCCCTGGGTGGCAACGTGTATTTCCTCGTCAAGATCTCCGCCACCGACGGCGTCAGCGTGCAGCAGATGGTGGGCACCATGACCGGCATGAGCGAAGCCGACTACCGCGAGATGATGCTCAAGGGCGGGCGTCCGATCGAGGGCAACCGCTACCTGCACGAGTGGTCCGACCGCCAGGGAACGCCCTGATGGCCCGGGTCAGCGCCAGCGTCTACACCTCGCACGTGCCGGCCATCGGCGCAGCACTCGACCAAGGCCGCTCGGCCGAGCCCTACTGGGCGCCGGTGTTCGGTGGCTACGAGGCTTCCCGCGCCTGGCTGCGCGAGAACCCGCCCGATGTGATCGTGCTGGTGTTCAACGACCACGCCACGGCGTTTGGACCCGACTGCATTCCCACCTTTGCCATCGGCACCGGCGAGCGCTTTGCACCCGCCGACGAAGGCTGGGGCGCGCGCCCGGTTCCGGTGGTGCAAGGCCACCCCGAGCTGGCCGCGCACATCGCGCAAAGCGTGATCCAGGACGACTTCGACCTCACGCTGGTCAACCGCATGGACGTGGACCACGGCCTGACCGTGCCGCTGTCGTTGCTGTTCGGTCAGCCGCCCGCCGACGATTTCCGCTGGCCCTGCCCGGTGATTCCGCTCGCCGTGAACGTGATCCAGTACCCGGTGCCCACCGGCCGGCGCTGCCTGGCACTGGGCCGCGCGGTGCGCAAGGCGATCGAGAGCTATGGCGAAGATCTCAATGTGCAGGTCTGGGGCACGGGTGGCATGAGCCACCAGTTGCAGGGTCAGCGCGCCGGCCTGATCAACCCGGTGTTCGACCACGCCTTCATGGACATGATCACCACCGTGCCCGAGGCCGCCGCCGCCATTTCCCATGTGGATTTTGTGCGCGAAGCCGGCAGCGAAGGCATCGAGCTGGTGATGTGGCTGATCGCGCGCGGCGCCATGCCCGAACGCCCCGACGGTCGCGCACCGACCTGCGTGCACCGCTTCTATCACGTGCCCGCGTCCAACACCGCCGTGGGCCATCTGGTGCTGACCCCATGAACCCCGACCTGGACACCC